>NZ_BSNL01000001.1:0-322553 GCF_030159975.1 Sulfitobacter pacificus | reverse complement strand
GGCACCCATTCCGATCCGGTGACGCGCACGGATGTATCATTCAGCGGTTGATATTTCGCTTTGGAAACATCCAGATACCCGCCCGGTTCATGCAGAATAAAGGGGTCCGAATTTTCATAGAGCATATGTGCCGAAACTGTATGCGGGGTGGCCTTTGCCCCATCTGCAAGCGGCGTCACGGTGAAGCCTTCCGCATCAAAATCGATCAGGATCACACCTGATTGCGGATTGGTCGCACATAGCGCCCCACATTCGCCGATCTTGGCCCCATGCCAAGCGCCACCAGCATGGCAGCCTCTCTGTAGAGGCAGCGCTGCGATGATCGCCGTATCCGTTGTGCGCCCTGCAATGATGATATCCGCCCCGGTGTTAAGCGCCTCGGTAATCTGTTCCGCCCCGGCAAGGGCAACAATATTGCTACAGCTTTCGATCAGCGCGGCATCGACATCCGGCGCGTTTGGCAAGGGCGTCACGCGCCCCTGCGTAAAGGCTTGGGCCATTTCTGCGGGGTGTTGTGAACTGCGCAGAACGGCGACCTTAACCGGGCGGCCTTGCTCGGCTGCGATCTCGCGGGTGATGTCAAGCATCCAGTCCACGGCGCTGTCCGCCCCGCAGGTGCCTGCCGTGCCGATCACCAAGGGACAGCCGGCATCGGCCCGCGCCTGCATCAGCCCAGCCCATTCCACCTTGGTCGAGCTGCGGGCATATTTTGACATGCCCCGCCCCAGATAGGCAGGGCCGCTGTCGGTTGAACCACCGTCAATTGCAATGATATCGGGCTTCGCCGCGATACCCCGCTGCAAAGCCACGGCATCATAGTTCAGACCCAAGGCACCGGAAGGAACAAGCACACGTACCATCAATCCGTTACCGCCTGTGGCTTCTTGAGGATACCGCGCAGGAACATCGGTGCGACAAACCCCGCCACCGCCGCAATCCACAAGCCAATCGCAATCGGGCTGGAAAAGAGATAGGTCACATCACCATCCGACAGGGTCATCGCCCGGCGCAGCGCGTCTTCCATATTCCCGCCCAACAGGATGCCAAGGATCACCGGCACAGTTGGAATATCCAGTTTGCGCAGGAAATACCCAAGCACCCCAAAAGCCACCATCAACAGCAGATCGAAATAGCTGCCGGACAGTGAATAAATCCCGACGAAAGAAATCATCGTGACTCCGGGCAACAGAATCCACGCTGGCACCATCAGAATTTTCACAAAGATCTTCACCATCGGCACGTTCATCAGCAACAGGACCACATTGGCGATCAATAGGGAGGCGATCAGCCCCCAGACAACCTCTGGTCGGTCGGTGAACAAGGTCGGACCGGGCGTGATGTTAAGCGTCATCAATAGCGCCAGCAGCACCGCCGTTGTGCCTGAACCGGGCACACCCAAGGTCAGCATCGGCACCAGCGCCCCGCCTGCCGCCGCATTGTTCCCTGCTTCTGGCGCCGCAATCCCTTTGGGCACGCCGGTGCCAAAACCACCCTTTTCACCAGCAATGGATTTCTCTGTCATATAGGCAAGGAAAGATCCCAATGACGCCCCGGCCCCCGGCAGGATACCTGCAACAAACCCCACACCAGAGGCGCGCAGCATCGTCCATTTGCTATGCCAGATGTCCGTCCATGGGATGCGCACCTTATCAAGGATCACCCCGATCGACGATCCCTTGCCATGGGATTCGATAAAGAAAAACAATTCGGCTACGGCAAACAGCCCGACGATGGCCACTAGGAAATCAATACCGTCAAACAGATGCAGGTTGCCCCCCGTCAGACGCGGCAGTCCCGATGATTGGTCCACGCCAATCATCGCAATACCCAGCCCGATACAGGCAGCAAGTGCGGCCTTGGCCTGATTGTTCGACGCCATGCCACCCAACGTGCAGAAGGCAAGCAGGTAGAGGGCAAAATACTCCGCAGGCCCAAAAAGGAACGCCACACGGGCCAATGAGGGGGCCAGCAGCATCAACCCCACGGTGGCCAGCAAGGCACCGACAAAAGAGGCAACACCGGATAGCACCAAGGCATCCCCTGCCCGTCCCGCCTTGGCCATCGGATAGCCATCCAGCGTAGTCATCAAGGCAGGCTCATCTCCGGGAATGTTCAGCAGAATCGAACTGATCCGCCCGCCATACATCGCGCCGTAGTAGACCGATGTCATCAGCACCAATGCCGATGTGGCATCAAGCCCCAACGTAAAGGTGATTGGGATCAGGATCGCCACACCGTTGGACGGGCCAAGCCCTGGCAGCGCCCCGATGATGGTGCCAAGGAAACATCCACAGACCGCAAGGAATAATGTGTAGGGCGACAAGGCCACGGTAAACCCCAAGGCGAGGTTGGCTAGGATATCCATTTCAGTGCCCCACAAACGGAATAAGAACGGTCAGCGCATTCCACAGTTTTTCAACGGTCGGGATGCGATAGGCCACGATGTTGCCAAGGCCCAGCGCGTATTTGAACAGAACAAACAGCCCCAGGGACAGGCCGATGCCAGAAAACACCGACGGGCCTGGCCGGTCGGAAATCTGATAGCTGAGAATACCGGCGGCAATCATCGTTGGCAGGATGAAACCCAAGGGTGTCAGCATCACCGCGTAAATCGCCAGCACAAGAACCGCGATCCCCATCGAAAGAAAGGTGCGCGCGGCAGGCCAGTCAGGATCAGGGTCGGGTTTGAATACCATCACCAGCGAACTGATGGCCGCAACACAGCCGATCATAATCGGAAAGAGTTTCGGCAGGAATTCACCAGAAAAGAAATTTGTCTGGATCTGAGTGGCAGCCGCGATATACGCGACTGCCGTGATCAGTGTGACCAGACCGAACAGACGGTCTGATGCCATTACTGTGTCACTCCAAGCTCTTTGGACATGGCGGCAATATCGCTTACCAGACCATCAACATAGGATTGGAAATCACCGCCCACTTTGGTGAAAGGTGCCAAACCGTTGTCTGCCATTGCCTTGGCCCACTCCGGGCTGTCTGCAACCTGCTGCAGCTTGCCTGCCCATTCGTCAAACCGCTCATCCGAAATGCCCTTGGGCACATAGAGCCCACGCCAATTAACCGCCACGACATCGTAGCCTTGCTCTTTTGCTGTCGGGATATCGTCAAACCCCGGCACCCGTTCGTCGGTCAGTACGGCAATAACGCGAATGTCACCATTGGACAGAAAGCTGACAACCTCGGACATATCGCCGGTCATCGCTTGCGTGAACCCGCCAACCGTTTGAGTGATCGCATCCGCGCCACCATCAACACCAATGTATTTGACCTTTCTGATGTCGGTGAACCCGGCCTTTTGCAGGATCATCAACGGCTTCATGTGGTCAAAGCCCCCAACAGCCGAACCACCGGCAAAAGCGACAGAGCCGGGGTCGGCCTTGATCGCATCAACCATATCACCCAGCGTCTGGATCGGACTGTCTGCTGCAACCACGATGACACCGGGATCCGCACCAATCGCGCCGACAAAACGTACCTGATCTGCGGTCATACCTGCATAGGCATTCTGCGCCAGACGGGTGGTTGTGGCGGATGACGCCGCAACGATCAGATCCGCGTCGTCATTGCGTTCATTGACAACATTACCATAGGCGAGGCCACCACCCGCACCGGGCATATTGGTGACCTGCACGGGCTTATCCACTGCGCCGATATCAAACATGATCTTGCCGATCTGGCGGCAGGTAAAATCCCAGCCACCACCGGGGTTGGCAGGTGCAATACACTCAGCAGCGGATACAGAAGTCGCGGCAAAGCCGCTCGCTGAGGCGGCGACAACAGCAGTTGTCAAAAGTGCTTTGAAAAAGCGTTTGGTCATTGGTTCCTCCCATTTGGCAACCGCGATTCCATCCGCGGTTGTTGTCACCAAACGCTATCAACCTGTCATGAACCTGTCATTCAAAACTATTTAGGTGGGTATTTGTACTTTTCACCCGTCATGGCCGGCAGGCGAATGCCCTGCCCCGGATAGCGACCATCCCGGACTGCCCCGCTGTCTCGTTCCCGCAACGCCAGAAACAGAACGCCGATATGTAACATCCAGCGGCTCAGTCACGCCTGCGCAAGAACCTGTTTAGGCGCCCTCGCGCCAGCCGAAGGTCACCCCATCACTTGGCTGATGCCGAAGAAGATCGTCGCAGAGAGCACCGCCGCCGCCGGAACGGTGATCACCCAGGCCGCGAGGATCGTCATCACATGTGAACGGCGCACAAGTTTGCGGCGTCTGCGTTCCTCTGGCCCGTATGTGGTTTGGTCTGGCATCGCCAGCCGCGCCTTGCGGATCCGCCGCTCTGCATCCCATTCGCGGAAAAACCCGACACCGAAAACACCGCCCACCGCAATATGGGTGGAGCTGACCGGCAGGCCCAGCCAGCTGGCAAGGATTACCGTGATGGCCGCTGACAAGGCCACACAATAGGCCCGCATCGGGTTCAGCTTGGTAATCTGTCCGCCAACCATTCGGATAAGTTTCGGACCGAAGAGGAACAGACCAAACGAGATGCCCAATGCGCCGATCACCATCACCCAGAAGGGGATGCTGACCGTATTGATAAAGTCACCCGACTGCGACGCCTGCACAATTGCCGCCAGCGGACCAACCGCATTGGCCACATCATTTGCACCATGCGCAAAACACAGCAATGCGGCAGAAACGATCAACGGAATCCCGAAAAGCACCTTGAGTGATTTGTTGCGGTTCTCAAGCCCTTCAGACTGTTTGCGGATCAGCGGGATCATGACCAGCCAGACGGCCACCCCGATGGCAAGCCCGATCAGCAATGCGGATGACATATCAATCTTGATGATCTTTTTCAGCCCCTTCAACGCCAGATAGGACCCAAAGGCCCCCGCCATGATCCCGACCAGCACCGGCACCCATGTGCGCGCTGCCGCGATCTTGTCTTCGCGGTAGATGATGCGCGATTTGATGATCCACAAAAAGAAGGCCGCAATCACACCGCCCAACACCGGTGAGATTACCCAGCTGGCCGCGATCTTGCCCATGGTTGGCCAGTTCACAGCGGCAAACCCCGCTGCGGCGATACCTGCCCCCATAACGCCGCCCACAACAGAATGTGTGGTGGAAACCGGTGCGCCAACCCAGGTCGCCAGATTGACCCAGAGGGCCGCCGACAAAAGTGCTGCCATCATCGCCCAGATGAATACTGACGCCGTGCCCATGCTTTCCGGTGCGATAATGCCCTTGGCGATGGTCGAAACAACATCCCCCCCGGCAATCAACGCCCCGGCGCTTTCAAACACCACCGCGATTGCAATCGCGCCGCCCATCGACAGAGCGTTTGCCCCCACAGCAGGCCCAACATTGTTGGCAACATCATTGGCCCCGATGTTCAGCGCCATATAGGCCCCCAGACAGGCCGCGATCACAACAATGGCTGTATTGCTTTCCTGTCCAAAGAACAGCATCGCGGAAATACCGGCCATAACCACGAACACCAACGAGATGCCGGGGCCAACCAAGGGCCGCGAGGTATAGCTGCTCAGCCGGTCAAGGTTGGAATAGCGTTCAAGATCGCGGTCCAAGGTCTCAAGATGGCGTGGATCACCTAGTTGCTGGGTCATTCAGGTTACCTCATTGATTTCGCGAGTCCTCTAGCGTTGATTGGCCCGCAAAAGCAACTGTGCATCTGCCCAAGCCCGATGTTCGTTGACGGTTGCACGGATTTTACAACAATGTGCAGCAGGCCGAATGCATCGGGTGGCGGTTGTCCGCCCGGTGATTTCGGCACTGCGACTGGAAGCGCTGGCAGCAATGCTTCCCCGCCAAGCATTGCCCATTCCGGGAGTGCAGCCTACACATTGGACCGTGACCTGACGGAACGCATGACCTCTCTGCAAGCGGCGGCAAGGCGTCCTGTCATTCTGACCTGCCGAGCAACCTACTGGATTTCGTTTCATGACCCAAAACTCACCTGTCATCATCGCGGGGGGCGGTATTGGCGGCCTGACACTGGCACTGACCTTGCATCAGATCGGCGTGCCTTGCCTTGTATTGGAAAGCGCAGCGGAAATGCGCCCCATGGGGGTTGGTATCAATATCCAGCCGAATGCCATACGCGAGCTGTTTGACCTTGGCATCGAAGCAGATGCACTGGACCAGATCGGCGTGCCCGCACGGGAATGGGCGCTGGTGGGCCTGAATGGCAAAGAGGTTTATGCCGAACCGCGCGGGCGACTGGCCGGCTATAACTGGCCGCAGTACGCCGCACATCGCGGTGCCTTTCATATGTTACTGTACAAAACCGTATTGGACCGCATGGGCCCAGGTGCCGTGCAACTGGGCAGTCGCATTAAAAGTTACGAAAAATCCGACACGGGTGTCACTGTTTGCGTGTCGCGAAAGGATGGCGTTGAAGATCAGCTTTCCGCCCGCTTGTTGATTGGTTCAGATGGCATTCATTCAACCGTGCGGGCACAGATGCATCCCGACCAGCCACCAATCCACTGGGGCGGCGCGTTGATGTGGCGCGGCACGGTGCGGATGACACCACTGCGCAGCGGCTCCTCCTTTGTGGGTTTGGGCACCCATGAAAAGCGCATGGTGATCTATCCTATTTCGCCGCCAGATGAAGAGGGCAAAGCGCTGGTGAACTGGATTGCCGAAGTGACTGTGGACAACGCAGAGGGCTGGCAGCAGGAAGGATGGTTCCGCCCTGTGGAGGTTGACAGGTTTATCCATCACTTCGAGGATTTCCGCTATGACTGGCTGGATGTGCCGGACATGTTGCGCCGCGCGGATTGTGTGTTTGAAAATCCGATGATTGACCGTGATCCGGTTTCAACATGGGTTGATGGCCCGGTTGCCCTGATGGGGGACGCAGCGCATGCGATGTATCCCACGGGCTCAAACGGTGCCAGTCAGGCAATTGTCGACGCCCGTGTCATCGGTGCCCAGTTGCTGGCCCATGGGGTGGCTCCTTCCGCACTCGCCGCCTATGATGCACAGTTGTGCGACCCTATTTCGGCTCTTGTTCTGCGCAATCGGGGGGCCGGCCCCTTTGGCATGCTGAACCTGATCGATGAACGCTGTGGCGGCGTGTTCGAAGACATCGAAACCGTCTTGCCCGTGGCAGAGCGACAGGAGTTTATGGCCAATTATAAAGCCGCCGCCGGTTTCGCCATCGACAGCTTGAATGCGGCCCCCCCAACCTTGCCGCAGGGTGCGCGGCTGCGCGACGGGTAATCAGATGGATGGTGCGCCTGGACGACAAAATAATAAGCCAAGGAAAAGCGACATGATAATTTACGGATTAAGTACCTGTTCAGACTGCCAAAAGGCGCGCAAGGCCTTGGAAGCAGTGCGCAAGGATGTGACCTTTCGCGATGTGCGCGCCGATCCCTTGAACGAAGAGCAGCTGGAGACCTTGATTGCCGAATTTGGCGACCGTCTGGTGGATCGCAAATCAAACGATTACCGAGGCTTAAACGAGTGGTTGAAAAACTCTGAAGCAGTGGCGCAAATCGCCGCGCAGCCCAAGGTGATGGCCCGCCCGGTCCTGCATGACGGGGACAACTGGTATCTGGGTTGGGACGAGGCGGTGCAAAAAGCCGTACTGCCCGCGTGATCTAGCCAATACGGCGCAGGCCGGTATCCACATCAAACAGATGTGCCTTGCCCGGTTGAATGGAAAAGCGCAGCTCCTTATTGGCCTGCTCCATCAGATGCACACCTTGCAGGCTGGCCGTGAAATTGCCGCTTACCCCATCAACAACACCGTGCAACAACGTGTTTGCGCCAAGTGGCTCGGCCATCCTGACCTGAACACGGATCGCGCCCGCGTCTTGCACCTGCAAATGTTCCGGCCGCACGCCCAGTTTGACCGGCCCGTCCGGTCCGACGCCCTCGGCAACGGCATGCTCTCCCAGATAGACCTGACCATCCTTCATCACTGCATCAAGGATGTTCATCGCTGGGCTGCCGATAAACTGTGCGGCGAACAGGGTACGCGGGGTTTCGTAAACCTCCAAAGGCGTGCCGATCTGTTCCGCCACACCGGCATTCATCACAATCATCCGGTCGGCCATCGTCATCGCTTCGACCTGATCATGGGTGACGTAAAGCGCGGTAATCCCCAACTTTGACTGCAACTCCTTGATCTCAAGGCGCATCTGCACCCGAAGTTTAGCGTCGAGATTCGACAAAGGTTCGTCAAACAAAAACACTGCCGGTTCGCGCACAATCGCACGGCCCATCGCCACCCGCTGACGCTGTCCGCCAGACAGTTGTTTTGGTTTGCGATCCAGCAATGGCTCCAATTGCAACAGCTTGGCTGCGGCGACCACCTTGGCCTCGATCTGGTCCTTGGGCAGCTTTGCAATCTTCAGCCCGTAGCCCATATTCTGGCGCACGGACATATGCGGATAGAGCGCATAATTCTGGAACACCATCGCAATATCGCGATCCATCGGTTCCTTTTCATTGGCGCGCTGACCACCAATCTGCACCTCACCTGCCGAAACTGTTTCCAGCCCCGCAACCATGCGCAGCAAGGTGGATTTCCCACAGCCCGAAGGGCCGACAATGACGATGAATTCGCCATCCGCAATTTCCGCATCAATGCCGTGGATCACATCCGTGGGGCCAAAGCTTTTTTTGATGTCTTTCAGGGTAACGGTTGCCATTACTATTTCTCGCTATCGACGAGGCCGCGGATAAACAGCCGTTGCATACTGACGACGACAATCACCGGGGGGATCATCGCAAGGATTGAGGTGGCCATGATCACCGGCCAGTCCGCCACATCATCACCGGAGGGAAACATCTGTTTAATGCCCATGACGATGGTGTTCATTTCAGGATCGGTGGTGATCAGCAGCGGCCAGAGGTATTGGTTCCAGCCGTAAATAAACAGAATGACAAACAAGGCTGCGACATTTGTACGGCTCATCGGGACAACGATGTCCCAGAAAAACCGCATCGGCCGCGCCCCGTCCACCCGTGCGGCTTCGGCCAGTTCATCAGGGATGGTCAGGAAAAACTGGCGGAACAGAAACGTGGCCGTGGCCGAGGCGACCAGCGGAAAGATCAGCCCGCCATAGCTGTTGAGCATGCCAAAACTGGCCACAACCTCATAGGTCGGCACGATGCGCACCTCGACGGGCAGCATCAGCGTGAGGAAGATCATCCAGAAAAACACGTTGCGAAACGGGAACCGGAAATAGACGATGGCAAATGCCGACAATAGCGAGATCACAATTTTGCCCAAGGCAATGCCAATCGCCATTACCAGACTGTTCAGCAACATCGTCGCCACCGGTACATTCACACCGGAAAACAGCGCCTTAGTATAGTTTTCAACAAATTGATCCCCCGGCCAAAGCGGCATCGGCGGCCTTACAATTTCAGGCTGCGTCACGGTGGAGGCAACAAAAGCCAGCCAGATCGGAAAGAAGATCACCAGAACGCCAAGGATCATCACCACATGCGTCAGCCACAACCCCGCACCGCGTTTTTCCACCATGCCATGCACTTCTTTTGCCATCAGTAGTGCACCCTTTTCTCAACGAATTTGAACTGGATGATGGTCAGCAAACCAACCACAAACAACAAGATCACCGATTGTGCGGAGGAGGAGCCAAGGTCCTGCCCGACAAACCCATCGGCAAAAACCTTGTAGACCAGAATGGTGGTCGATTGCTGCGGCCCGCCGGAAGTAATTGTGTGGATCACGCCGAAGGTTTCAAAGAAGGAATAGACCACGTTCACAACCAGCAGGAAGAATGTGGTGGGCGACAGCAGCGGCAGCACAATTGTCCAGAACCGTTTCCAGAACCGCGCGCCGTCAATCGCCGCCGCTTCGATTACCGAACGCGGCACGGCCTGCAAAGCGGCAAAGAAAAACAGGAAGTTATAACTGATCCGCCCCCAAGCAGAGGCAACAACAACAAGGCCCATCGCCTCGCCCCCGTTCAACACATGGTTCCAGTCATAGCCAAGATTGCCCAGATACCATGACACCACCCCAACGCGGGTGTTGAACATGAACAGCCACAGAACACCGGCAATGGCCGGGGCCACAGCATAGGGCCAGATCAACAAGGTGCGATAAACACCGGAGCCTTTGATCAACCGGTCCGCCATAACAGCCAGAAACAGCGCCGGGATCATCGAACACAGGGTAACGAGGATCGAGAAAACCGCGGTGGTCAGGAAGGACGCGCGGTAAAACTTGTCCCCCAGCAGATATTCAAAATTGCCCAAGCCGACAAATTGCGACGACAGGCCAAAGGGATCGGGAATGAACAGGGATTGATAGACCGCCTGCCCTGCCGGATAGAAAAAGAAGATCGCGGAAATAAGCACCTGTGGTGCAATCAGCAACAGGGGCAATACCCAGCCACGAAATGTGACGCGTTTTTCCATGTCTTTGCCCTCTGCTCAAAAAGAAAGGCGGGCCCGCAAATACACGAACCCGCCTTGGAATGGTTCAGCGGTTGGCCGCTTCGAACCGGCGCAGCAATGCATCACCGCGCTCTTTGGCGCTGTCCATTGCTTCCTGTGCCGTTTTGTCACCGGACCAGATGCCCTCAAGCTCTTCGTCGATGATGCCACGGATCTGATCGAATGATCCCAGACGCAAACCTTTGGAATTGGCCGTCGGCTGATTGGTGGTCATCTGGATCACCGCCACATCGGTGCCGGGGTTTTCGTCATAGAAACCCGCCGTGCGTGTGGCTTCGCCTGCCTCGGTGGTGATTGGCAGATAGCCGGTGTCCTGATGCCACTTGGCCTGAACATCGGAAGACGACAGGTAGCTAAGGAAAGTACCTGCACCTTTGTATTCTTCCGCCTCATGACCTTCCATCACCCATAAGGATGCGCCGCCGATGATAGTATTTTGTGGTGCGTTTCCAACGCCTTCCCAATAGGGCAGCGGACGCACGTCAAAATCAAACTCGGCCTCAGCCTTGATCCCCGCATAGCCAGCGGAGCTTTCGGTGAACAGGGCACATTCACCTGCGCGGAAGTTCGCACCGCCCTCATTGCGACGACCGGTATAGATGAATTTACCATCTTTAGCCCATTGGCCCATCGCGCTCAAATGCGCGACCTGTGCTTCACCGTTCAGCATCAGTTCTGTGTCGACACCGGCGAAACCATTGTCTTTGCTGGCAAAGGGCACGTCGTGATATGCGGACAGGTTCTCAAGATGGATCCAGCTTTGCCATGCGGTGACCAGCGGGCAATCCTCGCCGCCAGCTTTCAGCGCGTCCAGCGTGGTGCCGACGTTCTGCCAGGTGGACAGATCCGTGTCAGGGTCCACACCTGCGGCTTCCATCGCATCGCGGTTCACCCAGAGAACAGGCGTGGAAGAGTTGAACGGCAACGACAGCATGTCACCATCCGTCGACGTATAGTACCCTTTGACCGCGCCGATATAGGCATCGGGATCAAAGGTTGCGCCGCTTTCGCCCATGACCTCATGCACTGGACGGATCGCGCCCTCGGCGGCCATCATCGTGGCTGTACCAACCTCAAACACCATCAGGATGTGCGGTTGCTCACCTGCGCGGAACGCGGCGATACCTGCGTTCAGCGTTTCGGAATAGTTGCCTTTGTGCGTCTGAACAACGGTGTAGTCGTCCTGACTTGCATTGAACTCTTCAACCTGTGCGGCGACCAACTCCCCCAGACGCCCGGTGAAGGCATGCCAGAACTGGATTTCGGTTTGGGCCATTGCTGCCACGGGTGTCAGCATCGTTGAAACGGCGAGTGCGCCGATAAAAGACTTTTTCATTGTTTCTCCCCTGCACCGCAGTGGTGCGTTGTCATTGTGGCCCTTCGGATTTGATCCCGAGCCGGTTGTCAGACCTGCGAACGATACACGCAAACCGATAGACTTCAAGCGAGGTGCGTGCAGATCACCATTCCCGCTCGCCGTGCATGTAGTAGAATTTCACAACATTTTCATGACACAAGAGAAATTTACCAAAACGGCATGGGGGAATCGCCCTAAATCACGCGAAACCCCCTATCCCATTGCTTTTAAATCTCTTAAAATATGTCAGAACATCGCAGAGATTTTGCCCATGATTGGTGCGACCGAAGAGAATCGAATCAAAAACATGCCTGCTGTGCCCCCGGATATCCTGCCCGCGTTTGAAAAGTTCGGTGCAAGGCAACGTGCCGTCTTACTGACCCTGCGCCAGATGATTTTTGACGTTGCGCAGTCAGATCCACGCATCGGCTCGCTGGAAGAGGCGCTGCGTTGGGGCGAACCCGCCTATCTGACCAGCCAGAATAAAACCGGCAGCACAATCCGCCTTGGCGTTGAAAAAACATCCGGCCTGCCCGCGTTATTTTTCAACTGCAACACCTCCCTTGTCGAAGGGTTTCGTCAACAATTTGGCAACGCGCTAAAATACTCAAAAAACCGGGCGGTTCTTGTGGACACAGCCGAGGGTCAGACCAACGACGCATTGCGCCTTTGTATCGCCGCCGCACTGACCTACCATCTGCGCAAAAAGACCTAGGGCACCCGCGCCCAGAACGAAGATTTATGTTTGTGCCGCGTGCGCAGATAGCTTTCGAAATCCGCATGTGCGGGAAAACGGCCATAGTCCGTCAGTTCAAGATCCGCAGCGATGCAATCCATCAGATGATCCGCCGCATGGCCGTATCGGGTCGTTCGCCCCTCTCCCAAAACATGATCAATCGTCGCCCGCCACAACAGCACCGCCGCACGGGGATGCCTGTCGCGCAGGGCCTCGGCGGCGGGGGTTAACAACTGGTAATGGTTGCCGTCCAGTTCCTCGGCACGGTCCTCAACCAGTTTGGCAGCAAAGATCAGGTCAGGCCAGTCGAGGAAAAACCGCAAGGACGTGGCCATGTCGTCAAACTGCAAGGCATGGGCCTTGGCCTCGTCTTCCACTTCGACATCTTCAAAATCAGGCAGCACTTTCAGGTAGTCGCGCAAAACACCGGCATCCAGCGTTGCACAGAACACCGACCATCGGTGCGTCTGCGCCTCCTCCAGTCGCTCCATCCCCAGCAGGCAGGCGATGTACGCAGTATCCCAACGCAAATCATCCTCCCGACGCTGGCTCAGATCGGCACCGGTCAACACCGCAAGCCCCGCCTCGGCCCGGCCTTCGCTCAGGTGCAGCTCTGCCACTTCTGCGGCGATATGCGGGCGGGTCAGTTCCGCCGCAGAATACTGCGCAACATAGGCATCCGTATCACCTTCAGCGGCAGCAATTTCCTGAAGGCTTTGTTTGATCAGGCGTGATTTCTGCTCTGCAGCATAGTTACCACCACTGCTGCGCAGATCGCGTAGAAACTGGATGGCGGCATGACCCTCCGGTTCTTCCACCGGGGTTTGCGCATGTGCCTGCACCAAATGTTTGAGCTGCTCCAGCCCCGCTGCGCCCAGTGTCGGTGCCATCAGGCCAATGATCCCATCAAAGGCACCATATGCGTTGTCACGCTGCGCATCCCAGACCCGCGCCGCAAGGGTTTGAGGGTTCAGACCGGCGCGCGGTGCGATCTCTTCAAGCTGCGCCAATGCCGCGCGAAACACATCACCCACATCTCCCCGGCTGTCGTCAACACGTTCATAAACCGAGGGGGCCAGATCGATAAATTCCCACAATAGATCAAAGGCCACATCAGGTGCCTCCGGCGCGATCTTATCGGTGATCATCTCTGATTGGGTCGCCAGATCCTTGATCAGCGCCTTGCGTCTGCGCCATCCGACAAAACTGGTGGACCGCCGGATTGAGGCCAGACGTTTGCGCACGTCGCGGGCCAATTCGCCGGGGCCAAGGTTATGGCTCAATTCCAGCCGCAAGCGCCGTTTGATCTCGGCGCTGCCGGTGCTGACCTCGATCAGCAGATCAGCCAGAGTTTGCGCGCCTAGGGCCGCCAGATTTTCCGCGTTCAGAGTTTTCTTCGACATGGCGATATCTTCGCATCCATGCAGCGATATAGAAAGGGCACTCAGCGTCTCTTGCGCCGTCCTTGCGGTTTCTTATTGCCGCGTGGCCCTGTGGTTGTGGGAGTATTGTCGCGGTTTTCCTCGGCCAGTTTACGCCAGCGTTCAAGCCGTTCCGGCGCAACATCACCCGCCGCAACCCCTGCCTGTACAGCGCACCCCGGTTCATGGGCATGGGTACAGTCGCGAAATTTACACTCGGGGGCCAGTTCGGTGATCTCGGCAAACAAGATATCCAGACCGACGGCAAGATCGCTGACGTGCAATGTACGGATGCCGGGTGTGTCAATCACACAGCCACCGGCCTGCGTGGTATGCAACGAGCGCGCGGTGGTGGTGTGACGACCCTTTGCATCATCCTCGCGAATGCCGCCCGTGGCCTGAACGTCTTCGCCCGTTTTATTCGCAAGCGTGTTCAGCAAGGTTGATTTACCAACACCGGAGGACCCAACCAGCGCCACCGTTTGCCCCGGACCACACCAGGGGGCCAGCGTATCCGCCGCCTGGGTCGCCTTGGCATTCAAGGTGACCACGGGCAGCCCCCGTTGCAGGGCCGCGGCCTGATCAACAAAGGGCGCGGTATCGTCTGCCTGATCTGCTTTCGTCAGGACGATCACCGGGTCAGTGCCCGCCTCATTTGCAAGCGCCAGATAGCGTTCCAGCCGCGCGGCATTGAAATCATCATTGCAAGAGGTCACGATAAACAGCGTATCAACATTGGCCGCAATCAGCTGCGGCAGATGTGCCCCTTCGGTCTTGCGCTGCAACAGCGCGCGCCGATCCAGACACCGGACAAACATTAGGGTCTTAGGATCGCTCAGCACCCAATCACCGACGGCAAAATCCGTGGTTTTCGACGCAGCAGGCAGGTTCACCTTTACCGGCCCCGAGGCCCCTTCAGCGGTCAGGCGCGAACGATGCACCGTCGCGATGCGCAAAGGGGTAAGCCCTGTTTCATCACGACCTACCTGATCGGCAAAGAAGCTGGACCAGCCAAGGGCGGTCAAGGGAGGGTGAGTATGATCTGATGGTTTTGACACAGGAACCTGAATGCGCATGAAGCGGCCATGATGCAAGTCTTTGATGATATTCCGCCGTTTTGCCCCTGCTGCGGACGACCCATTGTCACCGCGTTACAGCATCACCTCGATCAGATTGGGCCCACCGCTGGCCAGCCCATCCGCCAGTGCATTCTCCAGCCCGTCACACTCTGTGACCCGCACCGCATCCACCCCCATTGAACAGGACATCTGCACCCAATCCAGCGCCGGTCGGTCAAGGCTTAGCATGTCAATGGCGCGTGGACCGGGGTTGCCGACACCCACATTGGTCAACTCGCCCCGCAGGATCTGATAGCTGCGGTTGGCAAAGATCAGTACCGTTACATCAAGGTTTTCCCGCGCCATGGTCCACAGCGATTGCACCGTGTACATGGCCGAGCCATCGCCAGTCAGACATAGCACCTTGCGATCGGGACAGGCGACGGCAGCACCAATTGCCGCTGGAAGGCCATAGCCGATGGAACCGCCGCAGTTGTTCAGCCAAGTGTGTTTCGCAGCGCCCTTGGTAGCAGGTGAAAACGCGCGTCCCGTGGTCACGGATTCATCCACCACAATGGCATTTTCAGGAATGGCACGGGCGATCATCGCGGCCAGATTATCCAGATTAATCGGCCCCTCAGGGCGCTCTGGCGTAAAGGGCTCTGCAACATGGGCGGGCGGCGTTGTGGTTGCATCAGTCGCATCTGCCAGCGCCGCAAGCGCTGCGCTCAGGTCCGCGCCCGCACCGGCCAGGGTCAGTATTTCCGCACCATCACGGGTCAGGATGGCAGGTTTGCCGGGATAGGCGAAAAACCCGATGGGCGCACGCGCCCCGACCAGCACGATGCGTTTGAACGGCTTTAGCACCTCCAGCGCAATGTCGATGGGGTAAGGCACACGGCCCACAAACACACGTCCCGCGCCCCGTTCCAGCCGTGCGTTCGACCATTCCGACAGGATCTTGCAGCCGGTCTTGGCGGCAATGCGCCCTGCGGTTTCCAGATTGCTTTCGGTCAAGGCACCGCCCCCCAGCAGCAGCAGGGTCTCTGGGCCGTCAAGCGCGTCAACCGCCTGTGCAAGCTGGCTTTGATCAAAGGGGGCCGGTGCGAACAGTTCAATTGCATCCTGCGCCACCCCACCGCTGTTCCAGGCCGTGTCACTTGGCAAGATCAACGTGGCAATCTGGCCTGGCGCAATCATCGCGGCCTGTACCGCCTCGGCGGCGTCCGTGCCCACGGTTTCAGATGACGCCGAGCTACGCACCCAATGCGAGACGGGGCGGGCAATTCCTTCGATATCAGACGTCAGCGGCGCATCAAGTTCGATATGGGTCGAGGCATGTTCACCCACGATATTCACCACCCCCGAACCGGCCTTCTTTGCGTTATGCAGATTGGACAAGCCGTTTGCCAGACCGGGACCAAGGTGCAGCAGGGTCGAGGCGGGTTTGCCCACCATCCGGTAATAGCCATCCGCCGCCCCTGTCGCGACCCCCTCTTGCAGGGCCAGCACGGACCGCATGCCCGGAATGTGATCAAGCGCAGCCACAAAATGCATTTCCGAGGTACCAGGATTGGTAAAACAAACATCCACACCATTGGCCAACAGAGTATGCACCAGGCTTTCGGCACCGTTCATTTTTTGCGCTGACAGCGGCTTATCTTTCACAGGGTTTCCTTTTCCCAATAAGGGGCACGCAGATCTTTCTTGAGGATCTTGCCGATGGTACTGCGCGGCAAGGTGTCACGAATTTCGACCTGCGACAATCGTTGGCTTTTGCCCAACCGTGCATTGGCGCTGTCCAGAATATCCGCCGCGCTTCGCCCCGCAGAGGGCCGACAGACCACCAGCCCCAGCGGGGTCTCGCCCCATGCCTCGGAGGGCACACCAATCACGGCCGCATCAATCACATCTTCGTCTTGCAGCAGCACCAATTCCAGATCATTGGCATAGATATTCAGACCGCCCGATATGATCATGTCCTTCTTGCGGTCCGACAGGATCAGAAAACCATCCGCATCAAAATAGCCCATGTCGCCAGAGCGGAAATAAACCTGCCCTTCCGCGTTGCGCCAAATGTAGTCCGCGGTCAGATCGTCACGGCCAAAATACCCCGACATCATTGTCGGTCCGCGACCACAGATCTCACCCACCTCACCCTGTGGCACTTCCTGACCATCCACGTCGATCAGCCGGATGTCATTACCCGGGGTCGGCTTGCCCACTGTATGTAACTTGTCCGGGAACTCATCCGCCGCCAGCACAGTCACGCCGCCCCCTTCGGTCAAGCCGTAATACTCCAGTAGGCGACCCGGAAAGCGGGCCAGCACATCTTGCTTCACATCCGCACGCAAAGGTGCCGAGGTCGAGAATTTGACCCGCATTGAAGACAGATCAAAGCTGTCAAAATCGGGCACATCCATGATCCGTTTATATTGCACCGGCACCAGCATCGTATGGGTTATCCGGTCCCGTTCGACGATTTGCAAATACTCCCGCGCATCGAATTTGGGCATCAGATACACCGTTGATCCGCCAAACAAGGTGGGCAGAAAGGCGACAATGGTGGTGTTGGAATAAAGCGGCGTCGAAATCAGCGTGCGGGCGTTATCGTCATAGCCATTTGGCGAAACCCGCTCCATCTGGGCGGCGCGCATCCAGTGGTTGTGCAAAATCCCCTTGGGCGTGCCGGTGGTGCCAGAGGAATAGATCAGGTTGAACGGATCGGACAGGTCAACCGCGACCATCGGATCAGTGTCGGGGACGCTGTCTAAAGCGGTTTCATAATCGTCGAAACCTGCCTGTTCAAAATCGATTGCAAACCGCGCCAACGGCAGTTCACCGATGAACCCCGCCACCAGCTCCTGATATTGCGCCGCCACAAAAATCGCCTTGGCTCGGCTATCTGTCAGCATCTTGTGCAGCGCATCTGGCGACGCCATGGAGGACAGCGGTGTCACACAGCCCCCCGCCCGCAGAATGCCCATGAACAATTCTGCATAAGCGATGGAATTGGCCGAAATCACCGCCACATTGTCGCCCTTGCACAGCCCCTGTGCCAGCAGCAGGTTGGCAACCCTGTTGATGCGTCTGTCAAATGCCCCCCAGGTGACCGAAGTATCACCACAGACCAGCGCCAGCCGGTCAGGATGCGCCACCGCGTTGCTGCGCAGGCGGGCGACGATGGTTTCGGTGGGCGGTGTTTCGGTGACGGCAGGCGTGATCGGTATCATCTGTCTCAGGCTGGGTTCGGGCCAGCGGCATTGCTGCGCCAGGCGATGAGCATTGGCAGGGCACATAGGGCGACCCCAAGGAGGAAAGACGCGAGATAGCCCAGATTGACCAATGCGGTCTGCGGCATGGCAATCAACACGCCGCCACAGAACAACAGGATGCGCAACGGCATACCTGCACTGCCTTCCAGCGGACCAACAAGGCTGATGTACCCCTGTAACGCAGAAGAAATCATCGCAACGCCAATCAGGGCCGAGGTCAACGCCACAGCCACTTCCCACGCCGGGGCCTGCCCGATCAGCGCGGGGTTCAGCACAAAGAAGAACGGTGCGATATAGATGACGCCGCCAAGGCGCATCGCCTCAAACCCGGTTGCAATAGGGTTGGACCCGGCCATGGTCGACGCCGCAAAGGCCCCCAGTGCAACGGGCGGCGTGATATAGCTGACCATGCCCCAATAGAGAATGAACAGATGCACCGCGAGGGTGTTCAACCCGCCCGCCTCCAGCGCTGGTGCCAGCACCACAGCAAGGAAGATATAGCAGGCCGTCACCGTC
Source organism: Sulfitobacter pacificus (assembly GCF_030159975.1). Classification (NCBI taxonomy): domain Bacteria; kingdom Pseudomonadati; phylum Pseudomonadota; class Alphaproteobacteria; order Rhodobacterales; family Roseobacteraceae; genus Sulfitobacter; species Sulfitobacter pacificus. The sequence goes on along the minus strand of NZ_BSNL01000001.1, from coordinate 303,749 downwards.
ATCCCCATGCCAAAGATAAACGCGGTCAGCGCGCCCATTGCCAACAGTACAAGCGTGTTGTCACCGGCCATAAAGACCAGCTCGTTCACCAGCGTTCCGGCAAGGCCGGTGGCGGAAAACGACCCAACGATCAGCCCCACACCCAGCAGGATTGCCGTCAACTCGGCCAGCCCCATGCCAACCCCGACAATCATATTGCCCAGCCGTTGTTTGTTCAGGCGGAACCGGGCGCGGAACTGGTTCACCACCAGCAGCAACGCTGTCGCATAAAATGGCGCGGAGGATTCTTGACGCAGGCCGATCATCATATAGAGCAGCAGGGCAAAGACAAAAATATAGGGCCAGCCCTCTGTCATCACTTCCTTGAGGCGCGGCAGATCTGGGCGCGGCAATCCGCGCAGCCCGCGTTTGGCGGCATAGGCATCGATGCCGGTGAACAGCCCCCAATAAAACAGGATGCTGGGAATGGCCGCGGCAAGGGCGATTTCGACGTAAGGACGCGAGAGGAAGGACGCCATGATGAAAGCGGTGGCCCCCATGATGGGTGGCATCAACACGCCGCCGGTAGAGGCACAGGCCTCTGTCGCAGCGGCGGTTTTTGCACTGAAACCGGTTTTGCGCATGGCGGGGATTGAAACCGCGCCAGTGGTCAGCACGTTCGAAATGACAGAACCGGACATTGATCCCATGAACCCGCTGGCAAAGATCGACACTTTGGCCGCACCACCACGATACCCGCCGACAAGACCAAGTGCCAGATCGTTAAAGAACTGCCCGCCGCCGGTGCGCTGCAACACTGCGCCAAACAGGATAAACCCGATCACCACGCCGCCAAAGGCCTTCATCGGGATGCCAAACGAACTTTCGGCAGAGAAGATGTGATAGGGTACGGTTTGCATGAAGGTGCTTTGAAACCCGGAAAACGGGTCAGGCACATGACCCGCGAATGTGGGGTAGAAGGCAAAGAAACACACGATCAGAAACAGGACCAAACCGCCTGCACGCCGTGTCGCTTCAAGGATCAGAAAGAAGAAAACGACCGAGACATATTGCGCCATTTGCGGCGCCGCATATTCCCAGCCTTGAGACAGATTCGCCTGCGCTGTTTGCGCCAGATATCCGGTGCAGGCCAGGGATAGGGCGAACAGAAGCCAGTCCAACAAGGAAGGCACACCGCCCTTGCCGCCACGCATCTGGAAAATCAGGAAACTCAGCGCCAGAAACAGGCCGCCAAGGATATAGAGGTACCGCCCTTCGATCAGGACAAGTCCCATAATTTGAAGGTTAAACAGCTGGTTAATCACCAAAACCAATGACAGCAACGTGCCGGTTACGACAACCCAGCGGGCGGGTCCGGCCAGACGCTCTGCGGGGGTTTCCCCATCAATGGCAACCTGTTCGGCCCCTGCGGGCAAGGGAGTTGGGGCGTTTGAATCTGACATTGGGGATACTCTTGTCTAAAACAATACAGGGCAAACCGGCCAGCATAAATGCCAGCCGGTTTCCGTTAGCTCTGTGGATCAAAAGACGACTTTAAATCCACCGTCAGCCAGTGCCTTGCGTCGGGCTTCGCTCCAGGCGGCTTCCCAATCTGCAGGTGCCGCTGCTTTGGTTGCTTCCCATGCGGCGGCCAAGGCCGCCTGACGTGCAACCAGATTGTCGTTATGCGCCTGCGCGGAGTCAGACCAGACACCCTGTTCTTTATAATAACGGATCGCCCCCTCATGGTAGGGAACAACCCATTCCATGTTCTGCTTGTCCATCGCCCAACCGCCGATGCCGGGTGAATTGCCATCATATTTCGGGAACAGCTCAACCATCGCTTTGGTCATGTTATAAACCAGGTCAGCTTCTGTTGCTTCCATTGCCGTCAGCACCGGATAGGCATAGCCCGCCCCCTGGTATCCATCTGTGCCATCAATGGTGGCACCCACTTTGGCTTTGTTCAGCTGGAAGAACGGTGCCACGCTCTGAAGTGCGGCAAACCCTTCGGTATTGGCCGGATCAACCGGCGGCCAGAACAGACCGCGCGGGCCCGCTTCTGCCTCATAGGCCTTGCCCGAGTTGGTAGAGGCAAATGCCGCATCTACCTGACCTTCGATCAGCCCGGTCCAGCTTGCGCCGAAACCGCCGAAATCAACACGCTCAACATCATCCCAGGTCAGACCACCATAGGCGAGATAGGCCTCTGTGTTGACGTTAAGCGCTGGTGCGCCAACGATATAGGCCACACGTTTGCCCTTGAGGTCGGCATAGGTTTCGATCCCCAGATCACCTGCAACCCCAACCGAAAGGTTGATCGCACCACCGTTGTTCGCCATCAGGACGCGCACCGGCTGTGGCCCCCAGTTCTCTGTGCCGAAATCAAACACGCCCTCTTGCGCCATAAAGCTGCCGCCAACACCTGTTGCAGAAAACTGCACACGGCCCTGCCGCAATGGCTCTGTCCGGGATACATCGTTTTTGCCCGGCAGCACACGTAGGTTCACACCAGCAGCATCTTGCAGCGCCGCACCAATTGCCACAGCTTGGTTATATCCAGCAGAGCCGGTGCCATAAGCTGTCCAGCTCATTTGCTTTGGCAATTCAAAGTCTGCCGCCATCGCCATCGAGCCTGAAAGACCCAGCACGGCAATCGCCGAAGTAAGATAGTTCATGATCATCCTCCCAAATATTTCCCGACCTGTCTGCGCAAGCATCGGGCATGGCGGCGATGCAATTCTTGAAACATCGTTCCGCTATGTGGATCACGATAGAGAGGTTGGCTTTGCCGAGTCAACACAACTTCGGGCGTGATGCGGGGCGTTTCTTGGTCTCTTCACCCTGTTGTTTTGCACAGAGAAATAAGGGGGATACGCCACGTTCGACCCTTGCAATTTTTGAGGGTCCGCCCTGCCATCCACTCAATTCTTGCGGGAGATTTCGTAAGCCCCCTATGGAATCTGATCCGAGAGGAGAATCTGCAAGTGATCATTAGTCACCACCGCCAGCAAGGGACCAGGCACCTCGCCGGTTCCACGTCAGATACTGCCCTAGCAACTCAACCACCCAAACCCAGCGGCATCTTCAACAGGCAGATTCACTCGGTGTTAATAAAGAATGTTTGAAAAGAAATTGACGCAGCGGGAATTGCGGGGCAGGCTATTTTCCGTAACGCCGGTTCAATAAATGAACCGCATAGGGGAGAGAACATGCATATTTGTAAGAAAGCCCTCACCGCTTTGGCGGTGGTCGCCAGTGGTTTCGCCGGGGCAGCAAACGCCGAGTATCCAGAGAAACCCGTCGAATTCATCGTCCCATGGCCCCCCGGTGATCTGGAGGACGTGTTGACCCGCATGATCGCCGAGGATTTTCAGGTCAAATATGGTGTTGCGGCGGCGGTGGTGAATAAACCCGGTGGCGGCGGGGGCCCTTTTCCCGGTGCTATAGAGGTCGCCAAGGCCCCAGCGGATGGGTACACAGTCGGATCCTTCCTGATTGCCATTCCGGTTGTTGGACCGCAGATCGGCATTCCCGAACTGGCACCAAACCCGTTTGAACCTTTGGGGAACTTCCTGACCTATCCCTTTGTGATCGCGGCCGGGGGCAATGCCCCTTATGAAGATATGGCCGGGCTTGCGGCACATGCCAAAGAGACCGACGTTGTGCTGGGCCATTTCGGTGCCCCGCTGGTACCGACCCGCGTGACATTGGCCTTGGCCAAGGAAATGGGGTTCACCTATGCCTCTGACGCAGCCTTTGACGCGCTGGATTGCAATACGCTGGCCTCCGGCGATGTTGACGTGATCAACACCACCTTGCAATTGATCCTGCCGTGCCTCGATGACGTCAAGGTGCTGGCCTCTATCGGGGCGGAGCGGATTTCGCTCACCCCGGACACGCCAACGGTGGCCGAGCTTGCACCGGATCTGAACGTGGTATTGTGGAACGGGTTATTCGTGCACAAGGACACACCAGAAGACGTGCGCACCAAGATCATTGATGTCGCCAAGGAAACGGTCATGTCAGAGCGCGCCCAGAAACTGGCAGCTGAAACCGGTGCATTGGTCTATTGGCAGAACGCCGACGAGGTCACCGCCCAGATCGAGGCGGACATCAAGACACTGGATCACATCGGCGAGATGCTGTCAGAATAATGCCTGAACACGGTCGGGCTACATCCCGTAGCCCGATCGATGCAGACAATGGGCAATCAGACAGGGGACAATGATGTCGCGAGTGCGGACATTACAGGCGCTGTTCAAACGTTACCGGCGGCCCGGCGATATCGTCTTTGCCTGCGTCATGCTTGCCGTTTCGGTATTTCTGCTGTCGCAGCTGGTTGAACAGACCACTTGGCGTGCCGGTGCAAAGCTGCCCGCGCAACCAAGGTTCTGGCCGGCCGTTTCGCTGATCGGGATGACCATGTTTGCCGCGTTGCATTTGCTGGGCTCTTTCCTGTCCGAGCGGATCGAAGGGCGCTGGCGGGAGGTGCGCGTTTGGTTTGCCTCGTTTGAATATGCCGGCTGGTTTGTCCTTTACGCCCTTGCGGTGCCTTATGGCGGGTATCTTCCAACAACCTTGTTGTTTGCCCTGCTTCTGGTTCTGCGCGCCGGGTATCGCAGCCGGCGCATCCTAATCTGGACCGCGCTTTGCGCCGTCGGAATTGTTTTGGTGTTCAAAACTTTCCTACAGGTCAAACTGCCCGCCGGGGCAGTCTATGAACGCCTGCCCGACGGGCTGCGCCTGATTATGCTGAATTATTTCTAGAGGGTCTTGATGGAAAACCTGATGGCAGGGGCCGAAATGCTGGCGCGCTGGGATGTGATCCTTGCGCTTCTTGTTGGCTCAATCGGTGGGGTGATCATCGGTGCAATTCCTGGGGTGGGCCCTGCGGTGGCCATTGCCATCCTGTTGCCCGCGACCTTTTCATTGGATCCTATTGTCGGGCTGACCATGCTGCTTGGCATCTATGGGTCTTCCATGTACGGCGGGGCCATTCCCGCGATCCTGATCAACACTCCGGGCACGGCGGTGAACGCGCTGACCTCTTATGATGGGTATCCGATGACACAACGCGGTGAAAGCAATCGCGCGCTGTCACTGGCCTATGCCGCGTCCTTCTGGGGTGGGATATTCGGCATCCTGTGCCTGATCCTGCTGTCACCAGTGCTTGCCCTGATTGCCCCGATGTTCGGCAGCCGCGAGATTTTCCTCGCGGCCTTACTGGGGATCATCCTTGTTGTGCTGGCCCATCGCGGCCAGATCTTTGCCGCCGGCATGCTGGCGATGTTCGGGATCTTCCTGAACACGGTTGGGCTGGATGCGGTGACCTATACACAGCGGTACACATTTGAATTGTCCTTCCTCAGTTCCGGCATCAATCTGATCGTTGTCGTCTTGGGGCTGTTCGCGCTTAGCCAAGCGTTCTTTTTGCTGACCGACAAGGACAACAGCCCCGATGCGCAACCGACCAAGGGCCGGTTGACCTCTGGGTTTCGCGAGATCGCACAACATAAGAGAGTGGCGAGCATGGCCTCGGGGTTTGGTGTGATGATGGGGATGATCCCCGGTGTCGGGGAGTTCACCGCACAATTCATGAGCTACACCTATGCGCAAAAAACGTCCAATGACCCTGCCCTATTTGGCAAGGGGTCGCCCGAAGGTCTGGTCGCATCAGAAGCAGCCAATAACGCGGTCCCCGCCGCCGCGATGATCCCGCTTCTTGCCCTAGGTATCCCCGGTGAGGCGCTGACTGCGATGATGCTATCAGTGTTTTATGTTCATAACGTCGTGCCCGGCCCGCAACTGTTCCAGAACAACATTGATCTGGTTTATGGGCTCTATCTGGCGCTGATCCTGCTCAACGTCATTGTGATCTGCTTTTTGATGGTCTCGACCAACCTTCTGACCAAAATCATCCGGGTGCCCACACGTCTGCTGGGGGTGATGATCCTGATACTCAGCTTTGTCGGTGTCTATTCGCTGCGCAACTCCCTGACCGATTGCATTCTGGCCGCAGGATTCGGGGTGCTGGGGCTGATCCTGAAACGGCTGAACCTGCCCTTGGTGCCGATCATCCTTGGAATGGTGCTGGGCGGGATCATGGAGGTGAAACTGCGCTCTGCCATGCCACGTCTCAAGACGCCGTTTGATATGATTGACCGGCCCATCTCCTTCATCCTGTTTGTCATGATCCTTTTGGTGATTGCGCTGCATCTGCGCACTCTGTTGCGCGAGCTTCGCAATCCTTCACCGCAAGTGGATCACGACCTGCACGACACCCAGCAACGTTAACCCGCCGCCACCCCGGTTTCACAAACCGGACAGACGGCCCCAACCCGGAGTCCCCATGCCTGATAAATCCATCCTTGTGATCGGCACCTACGACACCAAAGATGCCGAGCTGAGTTATATGGCAGAGGCGATCCGCAGACAGGGCGGCGCCGTAGTGACAATGGATGTGTCCGTTCTGGGAGACCCCTCACAGCCTGCAGATTACTCCAAACATCAGGTCGCAACGGCAGGGGGCAGTTCGATCGAAACCGCCATCGCCAGCGGCGATGAAAACTCAGCGATGCAGATCATGGCCAAAGCTGCCGCGACCCTGACGGCACAGTTGCATGATCAGGGCCGGTTTGAGGGGGTGATCATTCTGGGCGGCACAATGGGCACGGACCTTGCCCTAGATGTCTGCGCCGCGCTGCCCTTGGGGGTGCCGAAATACATCGTTTCGACCGTGGCGTTTTCGCCGCTGATCCCGGCAGAACGGCTGGCGGCAGACACCCAGATGATCCTTTGGGCTGGCGGGCTTTATGGTTTGAATTCTGTGTGCAAAGCCTCGCTTAGCCAAGCCGCGGGTGCGGTACTGGGCGCGGCGCGGGCAGTGCAATTGCCAGAGCGCAAGGCCCCGTTGATTGGCATGACCTCGCTAGGGAAATCCGCCCTGCGCTATATGGTTGATCTGAAACCGGCGCTGGAAGAGCGCGGTTTCGAGGTTGCGGTTTTCCATGCCACCGGCATGGGCGGGCGAGCGTTTGAAAATCTGGCAGCGCAAGGGGCCTTTGCCTGTGTTTTCGACTTTTGCACGCAAGAACTGGGCAATCATATCCATGGGTCCAACATTTCCGCCGGGGCGGACCGTCTGACCAACGCCGGAAAGAAAGGCACGCCGCAGCTGGTCGCGCCCGGCTGTTACGATCTGGTTGATATCGTAGGCTGGCAACCTGTGCCTGAGAAATGGGCGCAGCATCTGCGCCATGATCACAACCGGTTGCTTACCTCTATTGTCCTGAATCATGAGGAGCGCCGTGCGGTTGCCCGCGCCCATGCCCGCCAGCTTGAGACCGCCACAGCCCCAGTTGCGCTTTTCTTGCCAGAAGACGGCTTGGGCGAATGGGACCGGCGCGGGGCGGACCTTTGTGATCCAGAGGGGTTGCAGGTGTTTTATGATACGCTGGAACAAACCTGCCCCGACCACGTGGCACAACACCGGGTCAAGGGGCATATCAACGACGCCGTTTTCACCCGCAGCGCGCTTGCGGTGTTTGATGACTGGTGTGCAAAAGGCGTGGTCAAACCTGTCGTATGATCACGCCCGTCACTTTTGCATCTGCGTTACATGACACCGCACTACGCCTGCTGAAATCAGCGGGCCAGTTTGCTGGCCGCGCGGGCCAAGGCTTCGATCTCGTCCCATTTACCAGCTGCAACCAGATCATTTGGCGCGACCCAGCTGCCGCCGGCACAGATTACATTTGGCTGTGACAGGTAGCTTTCCGCATTGCCCGGGTTGATCCCGCCAGTCGGGCAGAATGTGATCTGGGGCAAAGGCCCGCCAATCCCTTTCAGGGCTGCAACGCCGCCGGAGGCTTCGGCGGGAAAGAACTTTTGCACATCATAGCCACGCGCCAGCAGCGCCATCGCCTCGGAGGCGGTTGCCGCACCGGGCAGCATCGGCAACCCTGCGGCCTCTGTCGCATCCAGCAGCGCACCGGTGGCCCCCGGTGATACGCCAAATCGCGCACCGGCCTTCACAGCGGCGGCAACATCTTCGGGTGTGACCAAAGTGCCCGCACCGGCATAGCCGCCTTCGACCTTGGCCATCTCTGAAATGACCTCAAGCGCGGCGGGCGTGCGCAGGGTTACCTCAAGAACAGGCAACCCGCCGCGCACCAAAGCTTCGGCCAAGGGGCGGGCGTGAGCCACATCATGCACAACCAACACCGGAATGATCGGGGCCAATGCACAAAGCTTACGGGCTTCTGTTGAACGTGAGTTTTCCATTTTCATATCCTTACCAACCAAAGACGCATGCGCCTGTTTCTGCCGCACCCACGGATGCACGAAACGGCGCAAACAGCTCGCGACCTGTGCCCGTGTGGCCGCCGGTCAGATCCGCTGTTGCGATAGGACGTCCGGCGGCTTCTGTGCTCAGGTTTTCCAATGTCCCGTTCACCGCATCCAGCCGCAGCATATCGCCATCCTGTACCTGCGCAATCGGTCCGCCGTCCACCGCTTCGGGGCAGACGTGGATGGCCGCGGGCACCTTGCCGGATGCACCCGACATGCGCCCGTCCGTCACCAACGCCACCTTTTGGCCGCGCCCCTGAAGGATCGCCAACATGGGTGTCAGGCTGTGCAGTTCCGGCATGCCATTGGCCTTGGGCCCCTGAAAGCGGACAACAACAATCACGTCGCCCGTGAACTCTCCTGCTTTGAATGCCGCCTTTGCATCCTCTTGTGAATGGAACACACGGGCGGGGGCCTCAACAATGTGGAATTCCGGTTTCACGGCAGAGACCTTGATCACGCCGGTGCCCAAAGACCCCTTAAGCCGTTTCAACCCGCCGGTTTCGGCAAAAGGTGTTTCGATTGTACCGACGATCTTGTCGTTCAGGGTGGTTTCTGTGCCCTCCCGCCAGATCAATTCACCATCCTGCAAGAACGGTTCCTCTGTGTAGTGCGCAAGCCCCCTGCCCGCGACTGTCATCGTGTCAGGGTGCAGCAATCCACCCTTGAGCAGTTCGCGGATCACCAGCCCCAGACCGCCAGCCGCGTGGAAGTGGTTCACATCCGCCAGGCCGTTGGGGTAGACCCGCGCCAGCAGCGGCACGATTTCAGATATGTCAGAGAAGTCCTCCGGTGTCAGCACAATGCCACCCGCCCGCGCCATTGCGACCAGATGGATCAGCAGGTTCGTTGACCCGCCTGTCGCCATCAGGCCAACCATACCGTTTACAAACGCCTTTTCGTCCAGAATATCGCAGACCGGCGTATAGTTTTCGCCCAGTGCCGACAGCGACAAGGCACGCCGCGCACCTTCAGCGGTCAGCGCCATGCGCATACCGGTGTTGGGGGTGACAAAACTCGATCCCGGCAGGTGCAGCCCCATGAACTCCATCAACATCTGGTTGGTGTTGGCAGTGCCGTAAAAGGTGCAGGTGCCAGGCCCGTGGTAGGCGGCCATTTCGGCGGCCATCAGCTCTTCGCGGCCGCATTCCCCTGCGGCAAATTTCTGGCGCACCATCGCCTTGTCATCATTGGCCAGACCGCTGGTCATTGGCCCTGCTGGCACAAACACTGCTGGCAGATGACCAAAAGCCTGCGCACCGATCACCAGCCCCGGAACAATCTTGTCGCAGACTCCGAGGAACACCGCAGCGTCAAATACATTATGGCTAAGTGCCACGCCAGTCGCCATGGCAATCACGTCACGCGAAAACAGGCTCAGCTCCATGCCCGCCTCACCTTGGGTCACGCCATCACACATCGCCGGAACGCCACCAGCAACCTGCGCTGTGCCACCGACGCTGCGGGCTGCATCACGCAGGATATCGGGGAAAACCTCAAAAGGCTGATGCGCGGACAGCATATCATTATAGGCTGTGACAATCCCAAGGTTGCCACCAATACCTGTCGCCAACGCGCCCTGATCCTCGCCCGCAGCGGCAAAAGCATGTGCCTGCCCGCTGCACGACAGATGTGCGCGAGAGGGGCCCTTGCTGGCAGCTGCCCGCATGCGGGACAAATAGGCATCACGCGAGGCTGCGCTGCGTTGAATTATCCGATCGGTAATTTCCTGAATCTTTGCATGAACGGCCATGAATCACCCACTGTTAGCGTTAACATCGCCACTCCTACGGGCAAATTGACGTTTAGGCAACCGTTTCCATCCGAATAGATGCGCACAGTCACCTCTTTTAGATATGACAGGCACGCCGCGCTCATCCGTGCTGCTAGGAAGCAACGCAAACGCCAGTGTCGCGGGCAGATGAAATACCCGCGACAGAAATCACAACTGTGATCAATTCAATCTTGTTTTACGTAACTAAAGAGACCGCCATCTAGGTCGCGCACACGCTCTACCTTGCGTCAGCACGATGATTACCCGCCCCTCGCCTAAGTCGCCTGATCTTAGGCCAGGCTGCTGATATGGGCCGCAGTATCCAGCATCCGGTTTGAGAAACCCCATTCATTGTCATACCAGCTGACCACCCGCACCATGCCCGCAGATGTGACACTGGTTTGCGCCGGGGCAAAGATCGATGACATCGGGTTGTGATTGAAATCGGATGAGACCAGCGGCGCTTCCTCATACCCCAAGACACCTTTCAGCGCCCCGTTGGCCGCATTCTGAATCGCGGCGTTTACCGCTTCAACGGTCGCCGTACGCTCGGGCATAAAGCTGAGATCAACCAGTGACACATTTGCCGTCGGCACGCGGATGGCAGATCCTTCAAGACGCCCCTCAAGATGCGGCAGCACCAATGAGATGGCCCGCGCGGCCCCCGTAGATGTCGGGATCATCGACAGTGCACAGGCGCGTGCACGGTACAGATCGGAATGATCGCGGTCATGGGAGGGCTGATCGCCGGTATAGGCATGGATCGTGGTCATATACCCGGTGGACAGGCCAAAGGCATCATCCAGAACCTTGGCCACAGGGGCCAGGCAGTTGGTGGTGCAGGAAGCATTGGAAACGATCACGTCTTCCGCCGTCAGCTCTTGATGGTTCACGCCATAAACCACCGTGCGATCCACCTTGGATGCAGGGGCGGAAACCAATACGCGTTTTGATCCATTTTCAAGATGTGCCGCGGCCTGATCACGGCTGTTGAAGCGCCCGGTACATTCAAGCGCGACATCAACGTCACCCCATGGCAGCTCTGCCGGTTTGGGCGAGGCTGTGAGGCGGATCGCATGACCATCGACGTGCAATGTGTCACCGTCAACAGAAACATCACGCTGGAACGTGCCATGTACCGAGTCGTATTTCAGCAAATGCGCGAGGTGGTCTGCCGGGGCCAGATCGTTGATCGCGACAACTTCGATGTCATCCCGCCCGCTTTCGAAAACGGCCCGCAGGGCGCATCGGCCAATACGCCCAAATCCATTGATTGCAATCTTGGTGGTCATGACAAACGCTCCTATAGGGGTTCCGCATTAATTTGCGGCATGGTTAGCGCTAACAAATGAGATTATCAAGCCTTAGCTTCCAAAGTTGTTTTGTTTGTGCTGACGGGCTGCTGTTCCTTGCGCGTGACCAGTGCGGGCCAATGGTATCGATCAGCGGCGCATTTCTGACTATTTTGATAAAGAATGTTGCAGCCCCTCAACATCTCCGTTAATTGAGTAAATCAGTAAACTACTTGCACCAAGGATTCCCATGTCGTTCTTCAAACATACCGCCACCGCCGTTCTGGCCACCTCAACACTGATGGCCAATGCCGCTTTCGCTGAGGGTGAGCTGAACCTTTATTCCTCACGTCACTATGACACAGACGAGCGGCTTTACTCCGATTTCACCGAAGCTACCGGCATCACCATCAACCGGATTGAAGGCAAGGCGGACGAGCTGCTGGCCCGTATGCAGGCCGAAGGTGCGAACTCTCCTGCTGATGTATTGCTGACCGTTGATACATCACGCCTGTCACGCGCCAAGGAGATGGGCGTTTTGCAATCCATTGACAATGCTGTTCTGGAAGAGCGTATTCCGGCGAACCTGCAAGACAGCGACAACCAGTGGTTTGCTTTCTCGCAGCGTGCGCGCATCATCTTTTACGACAAGGCCGATGTACAAGACCCGCCAATGGATTACGTATCCTTGGCCGATCCAAAGTATAAGGGTATGGTCTGCCACCGTTCCTCTACCAACGTCTACAGCCAGACCCTGCTGGCCTCCATCATCGAAAACCACGGCATCGAAGCGGCAACAGACTGGGCGACCGGCATGGTGGCCAACTTCGCTCGTGATCCAGAAGGCGGTGACACAGACCAGCTGCGCGGTATCGTTTCAGGCCAGTGTGACATCTCCGTTGCCAACACCTATTACTTTGCCCGCGCCCTGCGCAAAGACGTCAAAGGCCTGAGCGCAGATATCGAACAAATCGGCTGGATCTTCCCAGCACAGGACGCAGAAGGCGCGCATATGAACCTGTCCGGTGGTGGTGTTGCGGCGCATGCCCCCAACAAGGCCAACGCCATTGCCTTCCTTGAATACCTCGCCTCCGATCAGGCACAGCAGTATTTCTCTGCGGGTAACGACGAATTCCCTGCCGTCCCAAGTGTGACCCGCAGCGAAAGCGTTGCAAAACTGGGTGAGTTCAAAGCGGACGACGTGAACCTGTCGGATGTAGCGAAAAATCTGCCCGAAGCACAGAAAATCTTTGACGCGGTTGGTTGGAAGTAAGCCCACCCGCAGAAGCAAAGAACGGGGCGTGCCATCTGGCGCGCCCCTTTTTTGTGTCGGCTGATTCAGACCGGGTTTGGCACCGGCTTGCCGTCAAAGAAGGCAATCAGGTTCTCCACCGCCATCAGCCCCATCTGTTCGCGCACCTCTTGGGCCGAAGTGCCCAGATGCGGCAGCAAGGTCACATTTTCCAAGGCAATCAGCGCGGCGGGAACTTTGGGTTCGAATTCATAAACATCCAACCCCGCCCCCGCGATCCGTTTCTCTTGCAAGGCGGTGATCAGGGCCACCTCATCCATCACGTCGCCCCGTGCGATATTGATCAGATAGCTGTCCGGCGTCATCACCGCCAAAGCTGCCGCGTCAATCATGTGATGCGTCTGCGGCGTGGCAGGCACGGCCAGCACCACCACATCCGCGGCCTGCATCACCGCGTGCAGGCTCTCAAGCTGGGTTGCCTCGAATGGCAGATCGTTAACTTCGGAGCGATTGTAAAACACCACCTTCATCCCGAACCCGGCTGCGGCACGTTTGGCAATCGCCTTGCCGATCCGGCCCATGCCCACCACGCCCAGCGTCTTGCCGCTGACATGCATTCCCAACAATTGGGTCGGATGCCAGCCGGGCCAGTTTCCGGCGCGCACCATCCGCTCGCCCTCGCCCGCGCGCCGACAGGTCATCAGCATCAGTGTCATGGCAATATCCGCCGTCGCATCGGTGACAGCACCGGGGGTATTTGTCACCTCCAGCCCTGCTGCACGGGCCGCATCTGCATCAATATGATTAAACCCCACACCAAAGTTGGCCAGAATACGTGCGCGGGGCTTTTCCACAAAAGCCTTTGCGGGAAACTGATCACCCAAGGTTGGCAGCACCGCATCAAAATCGCGCAGCGCGGTGGTGCGTTCTGCAACAGTAAGGGGTGTGGTTTCAGTGCGGACGGTGACGTCAAATGCCCCCTTCGCCGCATCCTGCACCAGTTGTGGCAGCGGGCGGGTGATCAGCAGTTTGGTCATGTCAGTCTCTCTATTTGCAAAAGTCGTCAAGGGTAGGCCACAAGCTTATCCTCACGTTTCAAAGATATCGACCCTGTCCTTTCTGCGGACCCGAGAATTGCAGCCCCACCATTGACGCATCAAGTCGAATAAGCGATGGATTGGGGGTTATATTCAAATGCATGCAACTCGGGGGACGGCGCAAATGACCATTTCAACCGCTACCATTCAAACGGCAGAACTCGTTCTGCCTGTCACCGACCTGAAAACCGAGATGCCGTTCTTTTTGAACACCCTTGGTTTCCGCCTTGATCAGATCTTTCCCGCTGATGACCCTTCGGTTGCGGTGATCTCGGGCCACGGGCTGCGCCTGCGGCTGGAACGCGACGCGGGTGTCGCACCGGGGCTGCTGCGGCTTTATGCGGATGACCCTGCGGCGCTGACGGACAAGGGCGCATCCCTGACCAGCCCCAATGGCAACCGTATCGAGATCCACGACGCCAACCCACCGCTGGTGATCCCGGAAACGCGTCACTCCTTTATGGTGCGCCGCTTGGCTGACAGTGATTCATGGGTGATTGGCCGTGCCGGCATGCGCTATCGTGACCTGATCACCGACCGGCTGGGCGGCTCGATCATCGCCTCCCACATCCGCATCCCCGATGGCGGCCCGGTGCCGGATATGGTGCATTACCACACTGTCGGATTTCAGCTGATCTTTTGTTATCGCGGCTGGGTGCGGCTGGTCTATGAGGATCAGGGGGACCCGTTTATCCTGAATGCCGGTGATTGCGTGATCCAGCCACCGCAGATCCGCCATCGGGTGCTGGAAGCCTCTGACAACGTCGAAGTGCTGGAGCTCGGCGTGCCAGCCGAACATGTCACCACTATCGATCACGAGATGGAATTGCCCAATGGCACCATCAACCCTGACCGTGACTGGGACGGCAGCAAATTTGTGCATCACAAAGAGGCAGAGGCGACATGGGCCCCTTGGCGCATCCCCGGTTGGGACGCTCGCGATACCGGCATTGGCGCAGGCACCGCCGGGGTTGCCGGTGTATGCGTTGCGCGGCCCGACGGATCCGGCGCCGCACCGTGGTGCAGCCATGATACGGATATCCTGTTCACCTTCGTTAAAGAGGGCAACCTGACCCTTGAGGTCGACGCAGAAGACGCAGAGCCGCAAGCATTGGTGGCGGGCGACGCCTTTGTGTTGCCGCCGTTCCTGAAAACCCGCTATGTCAATGCATCTGCAGATTGCGAATTGATTGAGGCGACATTGCCCTCCTCCTTCAACACACAGGTGCACGGGTAACCCTCAGGCGAAATCGATTGCAACCGATCCGAAGGGGCCATAGTCCGCCAAGATCTTGGCCCCTGCCGGGCATTCCACCGGCCGCACGAAGCTGCCGGAAAGGATCACCTGCCCCGCTTCAATCTGTTGTCCATATTGCGCCATACGCCGGGCCAGCCACACCACGCTTTCCACCGGGTCATTCAGCACGCCAGCACCCAGCCCGGTTTCTTCGATCTCGCCGCCCCGAAACACCATGGCACCGACCCAGCGCAGATCAAAGGCATCCACCGCGTGTTTCTCTGCCCCCAGTACAATCCCCGCATTCGCCGCATTGTCGCTGATGGTGTCAAAGACAACCCGCGCCTTGCCGGTCACGGGGTCCGCCCGCAGGATACGCGTGTCAAGGATCTCAATCGCAGGTGCGACGTAATCCGTGGCCGCGATCACCGCATCGCGGGTCACATCAGCACCGCCAATCGCCTGTTTCATCACAAATGCAATCTCCGCCTCGATCCGCGGCTGGATAAATCGCCCCTTAGGCACCACAGCGCCGGTTTGGAAAACCATGTCGTCAAACAGGATGCCACTGTCGGGAATATCAATGCCCAACGCGGATTGCATTGCCTTTGACGTCAACCCGATCTTCCAGCCGATGACCCGACGCCCCTCGGCCAGTTTAGCCTGATAAATCGCGTTCTGAATGGCATAGGCGTCATCCATGTTCATTCCGGGATGGCGCAGGGAGAGCAGGCCGATCTGCTCGCCGGTCTTTTCTGCAATGATCAATTCAGCAGCAGCGGCAGCATGTGCTTCCGGTGTCATGTTTCGTCCTTTACCGGGTTGCGCAGGGTGCCGATGGTGTTCACCTCAACCTCAACCACATCCCCCGGCGCAAGGAATACCGGCGGATCAAACCGCGCACCCGCACCTGTTGGCGTGCCGGTGACGATGATATCGCCGGGCTGTAGGGTCATGAAGGTCGAGATATAGGCGATCTGTTCGCGGATCGGGAACATCATCCGTGACAACACATCATCCTGACGGACCTCCCCGTTCACCCGCGTAATGATACGGGCGTCATCCAGCTGCGCGGCATCTGTAAAAGGGACAATCCATGGTCCCATTGCCCCCGAATTGTCCCAGTTCTTGCCTTGGGTGACATTGAATTTTGCATGGCGCACCCAATCGCGGATCGTGCCCTCGTTACAAATGGTAAGCGCCGCAATGTGGCCATAGGCATCAGCCGCCTGAATGCGCCGGCCTGCTTTGCCGATGACAATCGCCACCTCACCTTCGTAGTCCAGCTGGGGGCTTTCGGGCGGACGGACCAGCGGCTGGTCATGTCCGGTAAAGCCGCTGGCGAAACGTGGGAACAGCGACATATGTTTGGGCAAATCGCTGCCGTCTTTATACTCGGCATTGCGGTCGGGGAAGTTGACGCCGACGCATAGAATGCGCGTCGTGTCGGGCAGCACCATGTCAAAGCTCACATCCCCATGGGCGACCTCGCGCGCTGCTGCTGCATCGCTCAGCGTATCAAGCCCGCCAGCAACCAGTGCATCGCGCAGGCTTGGCCATTGTGGGAACTCCGGCGAAAGGGGGATCATTCCGGTCTCGGTGACAGCACCGTAGTACCCCTGTCCATCGACACTGTAGCTCGCAAATTTCATAAGATTTCCTTAAGGCGCAATGATGGGGGTGGCTTTCAACATGGCCTCAACCGGTTTGGTGCCGACAAATTCCGTACCATGTTCAAACCAGCTTTGAGGTGCCGCCGCCCCCCATAATGTCTGGCGCTGCGGGTCTTTCAGATCCCAGTGGATCGGTTCGTGATCGGGGTCCAGAGTTTGATAATCGGAACAGTAAATTTCGATCCGGTGACCATCAGGGTCCAGAATATACAGGAAAAAGGCATTGGAAATGCCATGCCGCCCGGGACCACGTTCAATGTTGCTGACATAGCCGGTGGTGGACATCAGGTCGAGCAGATCAATGATGTTCAGCGGTGTCGGCACCCAAAAAGCCACATGGTGCATCCGTGGACCCGTGCCATTGGTAAAGGCCATATCGTGCACGCCACCCTTGCGATGCATCCATGCCGCCCAGAGTTTTTTACTGTCGGCATCCTCGGTATATTCGGTCACGCGAAACCCCATGTCGTTGTAAAACGCAACCGAGGCATCAACCTCCGGCGAGAAACAGTTGAAATGGTCGATCCGCAAGGGCTTCACACCGCGATAGAGGGCATATTGCTGATGTATCGGATCAAGGCGGTCCATCTTGTGATGGAACTCCAGCGGGATGCCGATGTTGTCAGAGGTCAGCAAGGTACGCCCTTGATAGGGGCGCTGCACCCATTCCGTCGGGCGGCCTTTGGAGCGAAAGAACGCTTCGGCGCGATCCAGATCCCCTTCGTCATAGGTTTTGAACCCCATCACCTCAACCGTACCGGGCCGATCTGATTTTTGTAAAATGATGCAGTGATGCCCGCGCTCTTCCATCGCTCTTAGATAGATATGCGTGTCTGTTTCATCGGTCACCTGCAGGCCCAGAATTTCAGTATAGAATTTCCGCGAGGCCGTCAGATCGGCAACATTCAGACAGGTATGGCTTAGCCGGATGACATTAAAGTCGGGATATAGATTTGGGTCAGGAACAGGCATCAGGCTCTCCTTTGTTACACGCCAAGGCGCGAAATTTTATGCTGGCCGGTGGCGAACCCCACATGTTTTTGCTCCATGTAGAACTCGAAACTCCAGTCGCCGCCATCGCGGCCAATGCCGCTGGCTTTGACGCCGCCGAACGGGGTTGGCAGGTGGCGCACGTTCTCTGAGTTGACCCAGATCATCCCTGCCTCCAGCTGGTCGGTGAACCTCAAGGCGCGGGTCAGATCATTGGTCCAGACATAGCCCGTCAGACCATAATCCGTGTCATTTGCGATCTCCAGCGCCTCCTCTTCCGTGGCAAAGGGGATAGAGGTGAGGACAGGGCCAAAAATCTCTTCCCGCGCGATGCGCATCTGGTTCGTCGCATTGGTGAAAAGCGTCGGGCGGACGAAGTAGCCCTCCTCGCCAATCGTGACGCCCCCTGCAGCCGTGGTTGCGCCATCCTCCTTCGCAATATCAAAATAGGAGGTCACCTTGGCGAAATGTTCATCCGAGATCAGCGGCCCAATTTCCGTGTCAGGGTCCAGCGGATGACCCACTTTGATCTTGTTCACACGCGCGATCAGTTTTGCCTCGAACTCAGCGCGGATATTTTCCTGTATCAGCAGCCGCGAGGAGGAGGTGCAGCGTTCGCCATTGATTGAATAGATCATGAATATTACCGCATCCAAGGCACGATCCAGATCCGCATCGTCAAAGACGATCACCGGATTCTTGCCGCCCAGTTCCAGATGCACCCGCTTCAGCGTATCCGCCCCCTGTTTGGTGATCAGGCTGCCAGTGCGGCTTTCACCGACAAAAGCGATGGCTTTGATGTCTTTATGCTCTGTCAAGGCTTTGCCCGCATCCTCCCCAAAGCCGTTGACGACATTCAGAACCCCGGGAGGCAGACCCGCCTCCTCTGCTATTTCGACCAACAGACGCGCGGTCAAGGGCGAGGCTTCGGCAGGTTTATGAACCACGGTACAACCGGCAGCGAGGGCGGGGGCGATCTTCCATGTGGACAGCATGAAAGGCGTGTTCCAGGGCGTGATCACCCCGACAGGGCCAATGGGTGTGCGGGTGGTGATGTTCATCAGCGTGGGCGATTGCAGATGTTTGCCGTCGCGCGCCGCACTGACCTGATCCGCGAAATAACGAAAGTTCTCGGCACCGCGCAGGGCGGCCTTTGACATGAACCGCCATGCCTGTCCGGTGTCCCAGCATTCGCACAGGGCAATTTCCTCGGCGCGCGCCTCAATACCCTCCGCAACGCGGATCAGGATTTTCTTGCGCTCCGCCGCCGCCATATCGCGCCAGCCAGGAAAGGCCGCTTTGGCCGCTTTCGCTGCGGCATCAATATCCGCGGCGGTGCCATGTGCCACGTTGCAGATGTGGCTTTTATCGACGGGCGAAGTGGCTTCAAACACGCCCCCACTGCCTGCAACGTCCTGCCCTGCTACACGGTTCAGAACGCCCCCGTTACGGAAGCGGGCCAGATGGGTGTCCAGCTTGGCAATGTTTTCGGTAAGCTTATTCATGGCGTGTCCTTCAGATGGTCGCGGATGGTACCGACCTTGGGAGAAAATGTTGGATCAATGTCGCGCATTTCAAATGACAGGGCGATGGGATGTTTGGCCATCACCGGCGCGATGAAATCCTTGGCGGCAGCGAATAATGCGCTGGTTGCCGCCTCTTTGACCGATTGATCGCGCCCCCCACGCAGGCGCACCGAAATGTCGATATAGCCATGCGCTGGATTGCCGTCGGCAATGCTGTAATGCGGGGCGGGCGTGGCCCGCACGCGCACACCGGCAGCGGGGAAGGCCGCTAGCCCCGTGGCACAAACCCGCAGAGCATCGCAAAGCCCCGCCATATCCACGGCTTCCTCAAGATTGGACGAATAATCGATGATCAAATGGGGCATTTTTAATTACCATGTTAAGTTATTACTTGAAATCACTCCGACCGCCCAAAGTCAAGAATTTTCCTTCACATGTGAACAAACACGCCTATAAACAGGCATGACCAAAGACAGCAAACAGGGGCAATTGCCCGATACAGAACGCTCGCTTCCGATTGCGCTGATCCGTGCGCGGGAGAAGGTGATGGCCCCAATCCGCGAGATGCTGTCAGAGACCGGAATCACCGAACAGCAATGGCGGGTGCTACGGGTGCTATCGGAACACGACAGCCTTGATGCGACAGAGGTGGCGGACCGCGCCAGCCTGCATCAACCCAGCCTGACGCGGATTCTTAAAACCTTGGGTGAAAAGGGGTTTATCACCCGCAGTCAGGACGCGCAGGACAGGCGCAGACAAGTTGTGATGCTGACAAAACAGGGGCATGGGGTGATTGAAAGCAACATGGATCATGCCACCCGGATTGCAGAGGCATTGCGCGCAGCATTGGGAAGTAAATCTTTCGACCAACTACTGAACCTGCTGGCCCAGCTGGATGATTTTAGTTTCGAAGCCCCGGCCAAGGCCAAAGATCAATCACCACCTTCGGTATAGGTCTGGCGCAGGGCACCGCGATAGGTTTGCGTCAATTCTTCCGGCACCTCGCTGCCATCGTATAGGAAGGGCAACACACCTTTGCGACCAGAGGCACCGCGCATGGCAATGATCTCCTGTTCGGAGCGTGTCACCCGCTGTGACATGCGCCTGCCCCATTGCGCCAACATGCCATACATCCACTCCAGCACATCCGCATGAGAATCCGTTTTGGCAAGGTCGTCAAATTCGTCAGGATCGTTTTGCAGATCAAACAGCATCGGGCGAAACCCACCTTCGGCATGCATCATCTTGTAGCGTCCGTCAAAGACCATAAACAGCCGGGCATCTCGGGGGTTCAGCCCGAGTTTGACCGCTTGCGGCGTGGCGGAATAATCGTACTCGCTGATTGCAAACTCCCGCCATTCCGGCCTTTCACCGCGTAGCCATGGCAACAAGG
Source organism: Sulfitobacter pacificus (assembly GCF_030159975.1). Lineage (NCBI taxonomy): Bacteria > Pseudomonadati > Pseudomonadota > Alphaproteobacteria > Rhodobacterales > Roseobacteraceae > Sulfitobacter > Sulfitobacter pacificus. Next base: position 283,184 of record NZ_BSNL01000001.1, on the reverse strand, counting down.
ATCGCCCTTCGATGATATGATCCGGCACCACGCCGCCTGCGGCCTCGACAAATGTTGCAGCCAGATCAATGCTTTCCACCAAGGCATCGCAGCTGATGCCACGGGTGCTGTCCGCTGTGTCACGCGGATCAAAGATGATCATCGGCACCTTTACGGATTGCTCGTGAAACAGATCCTTTTCCCCCAACCAGTGATCCCCAAGATAATCTCCGTGATCCGCCGTCAGGACAATCATCGTGTCCTTCAGCGTGTCGGTCTCTTCCATATAAGCCAGCAGGCGCCCCAGTTGATCGTCACATTGTTTGATCAGCCCCATATAGGCAGGGATCACCTTTTCGCGCACCTCGTCGCGTTGAAAGGCCTGTGCGATCCTGTTTTCCATATAGGCCCCGAACACCGGGTGCGGATTGTCGCGTTCAAGATCGTGGCGTTTGGCCTGTGGCACGTGGTTCTTGCCGAACATATCGTGATAGGGGGCCGGCACGATATAGGGCCAATGCGGTTTGATATAGCTGACATGGGCGCACCACGGGCCCTTTGCCTGCTCTATAAACGCGATGGTTTCAGAAGTGAGCCAGGGCGTTTCGCTGTCTTCCTCACAGATATTGGCGGGTTTATCTGCATTGCGAAACATCCACCCCGACGCAATCTGATCATCGCTGATGCCCGCATTGGCATAGTCCGCCCAAGGGTTTTCCCCGTCATACCCTTTGGACTTCAGATATTCGTTATAGGGTGATCGTTTCTCGTCATAATAGCCATCAGGCCCATAGGCCCACAGGCCGTCATCCCTGATCCAGCTGTCAAAACCGCATTCCGCCTGCCGGGCACCGATCATACTGTCAGGCGCAAGGCCCAGCCGCGCCATGCCTGCCGCATCGGCTTTCATATGGGTCTTGCCGATCAACCAACAATCCATGCCAGTGTTGCGCAGATGATCCCCCAGGGTCTGCTCGCCCACGCGCAGGGGAAACCCATTCCACTGCGCCCCGTGGCTGGACGCATAGCGACCTGTATAAAAACACATGCGGCTAGCCCCGCAAATCGGTGACTGCACATAGGCATTGGTAAAGCGCACACCCATTTCCGCCACCCGATCAAAATGCGGTGTCTTGAGATGCGGATGACCCGCACAGCCCAGATAGTCGAACCGCAACTGGTCATACATGATGAATAGAATGTTCAAAACCGCCCCTCCCATCGGTTGCCGCATGTGCCGCCTCTGCGACAATCGTCAGATGCAGGCCACCCCCTGCCTATCCCTGCCATGGCAGCGCTGCACCACCTATTGTGCCCTGCGCGGGACGGATATTGCCAGCCTGTTGTGAATATGACAGGTGTTGCCATCAAAATAGGGCTGAGCAGCTTATGAAAATTGCAGTATTTGGTATCGGATACGTTGGACTTTCCAATGCGGTTCTTTTGGCCCAGCACAATACGGTCGTCGCGGTGGATGTCTCTGCGGAACGGGTTGCGATGATCAACGCGCGCACCTCACCGATTGAGGAAAGCGCCCTGTCGGATTGGCTGGCGCAACGCACATTGCATCTTAGCGCCACAACCGACGGTGCGGCGGCATGTGCTGATGCCGATTACATTCTGGTCGCCACACCCACTGATTACGACCCCAAGACGGATTTCTTTGACACCACTTCCGTCGAACAGGTTCTGGAGATGGCGCATAAGGAAAATCCAAGTGCTGCATTGATCGTAAAATCCACCGTGCCTGTCGGGTTCGTCCGCCGGATGCGCGAGGCTATCGGCAGTGAAAACATCTTTTTCTGCCCCGAGTTCCTGCGCGAGGGACAGGCCCTTCATGACAACCTCAACCCCTCGCGGATCGTTGTTGGCGCGGATACGCCCGCCGCGCAGGGTTTTGCCCAGCTGATGGCAGATGGGGCGCAGGCAAGCAATATTCCGATGCTCTTCACCGGGCCGGAAGAAGCGGAATCGATCAAACTGTTTGCCAATACATACCTTGCCCTGCGGGTTGCGTTTTTCAATGAGTTGGACAGCTATGCGCTGAGTGCCGACATGAATGCCCGCCAGATCATTGAGGGCATCGGCCTCGATCCACGGATCGGCACACATTACAACAACCCATCGTTCGGCTACGGCGGCTATTGCCTGCCCAAAGATACCAAACAGCTGCTGGCCAATTTTTCAGATGTCCCTCAAAACCTGATGCGGGCGGTGGTGCAGGCCAATAAAACCCGCAAGGAATATATCGCCTCCAAAGTCATTGAAATGGGTCCGCAGACCGTTGGCATCCACCGGTTGGTGATGAAAGCAGGCTCTGACAATTTCCGCCAGACCTCGATCAAAGGCGTGATCCGCGACATCCGCGATGCGGGGATCAAGGTGCTGGTCTATGAACCTTCGCTGGGCAAGAAAAAATTCATGGGCTGCGAAGTGGTCAGCGATCTTGAGGCGTTCAAGGGGACCTGTGATGTGATCGTGGCCAACCGCGCCTCGCATGATCTGAGCGATGTGGAAGACAAGGTATTTACCCGCGATATTTTCGGGGTCAGCTGACCCGCAGGAGTTCTGATGAGTGACACGCAGCGCGCGTTTCTAAGCCATTTGTTTGACTGCGCCGTTGCGGCGGCGGATCCGCTCAAGGCGCTGCAAGGGCTGCTGCCTGCCAAACCCAAAGGGCGCACTGTGGTGATTGGTGCGGGCAAAGGTGCCGCGCAATTGGCGCAGGCTTTTGAGGCTTTGTGGGACGGGCCTTTCTCTGGGGTGGTTGTGACCCGCTATGGCTATGCGGCACCCTGCAAGGTGATCAAGGTGATGGAAGCGGCGCATCCCGTGCCCGATGCCGCTGGATTGGAAGCTGCGCAGGCGTTGAAGGCGGCAGTCAGTGATCTTGGACCTGACGATCTGATGATTGCCTTGATCTGCGGTGGTGGTTCGTCGCTTCTGCCGGACCCGCCGACAGGGCTGGGGCTGAACGACCTGCAAGCGTTGAACCAGGCGCTCCTCGCCTCTGGTGCACCGATTTCAGTGATGAATGACATTCGCAAATGTTTCAGCGGGATCAATGGCGGGCGACTGGCCGAACTGGCCTCCCCGGCACGGGTGTGCAGCCTGATCGTGTCGGATGTGCCCGGCGATGCAGCGGGGGAGGTCGCCTCGGGGCCGACGGTGGCGGGACGACCGATGCCAAGTGATGTGGCCGCGATGATCAACGCACGCGGCATCGCCCTGCCCGAAGGTTTGATCGCCCATCTGAAAGCACAGGATGACAGCCCCCTGCCGCCCCCTGATGCCCGCAATGAAACACAGATCGTCGCCTCTGCCGCAATTTCGCTGGAGGCTGCCGCACAGGCTGCCCGTGCGAAAGGCGTCAACGCATGGGTGCTTTCGGATCGGATCGAAGGGGAGGCAGAGGATGTTGCGCTTGTACATGCCGCCCTCGCCCGACAGGTCGCAGACAGCGGATTTCCCCATCCTGCACCCGTGGTCCTTTTGTCAGGCGGCGAAACCACTGTGACCCTGCGCCACAAGGGGCGCGGCGGGCGCAACAGTGCGTTTCAGCTGTCCTTGGCACTGGCCTTGGAAGGAGTGGATGGTATTTACGCCTTGGCTGCCGATACAGACGGGATTGACGGGTCAGAGGATAACGCCGGTGCCTTCGTCGATGGCACCACGGCAGATCGGATGCGCGCGGCAGGTGTCGACCCGCAAACCCATCTGCAACACAATGACTCCTATACCGCCTTTGCCGCTACCAATGATCTGCTTGTCACCGGCCCTACCGGCACCAATGTTAACGACTTCCGCGCCATCCTGATTGGGGATCTGCCCTAGGATTGCGCTGCCACATGGTCGCGGATCAGTTCCTTGTAGAGGGCCTGAATGCGGGCTGTCACCGGACGTTCACCCGTGCCAATCGGTTTGCCGTCAATCTCGGCCACCGGCGTCTGTGCACCAAAGGTTCCGGTCAAAAACGCCTCATCCGCGCCATAGGTTTCATAAAGCGAAAAGTTCTTTTCAAACACCGGAATCCCATTCTCCCGGCACAGATCAATCACCTTTTGCCGCGTTACCCCGTTCATGCAGTAATCCCCGGTCGAGGTCCAAACCTCGCCCCGGCGCACGATGAAAAAGTTGCAGGCGTTGGTGGTGTTCACAAACCCCTGCGGGTCCAGCATCAGCCCCTCATCCGCACCGGCCGCCTCTGCTTGCAGGCAGGCGATGATGCAGTTCAGCTTGGAATGCGAATTCAATTTGGGGTCCTGCGCCATCGGCATCCCGCGCACCTGCGGCACAGTGGCCAGCCGGATGCCCGCAGATTGCAACCGGTCCACCGGCTTGGAATGTTCCATGATGATGACCAATGTCGGCCCCGAGGTACTAAGCTGCGGATGCTGGAACGGCTTGTCCTTGATGCCGCGCGTCAGCATCAGCCGGCAATGCACATCGCCAGTCATGTCATTGGCCGCCGCCGTGTCTTTCATCGCTTGGGCGATGCCCGCCTTGTCCATCCCCACATCCATTGAAATGGTTTTGCAGGAATTGAAAAACCGATCCATATGTTCATCGAAAAACGCCCATACGCCGTCGTACAGGCGCATGCCTTCCCAGATCCCGTCGCCCAGCATAAAACCACTGTCGTAAACCGAAACCTTAGCAGCATCGCGGTGCACAATGTCACCGTTGACATAGATCTTTATGTCGCGATTGCGGATGTCTTCATCTGCCTCATGGGTGGTGCTCATCGGCGGGCCTTTCCTTGCTCTGCTTCTTGATAACAGGTTTGCCTGCGCAGACCAGCACTGGCCGCTCTGGTTTTTTTGCGCGTGATATGGCAGGCCATAATAATGAAGATTTTCTCCTCCAAGAACCGCCCTTTGCATTTGGGGGGTTACCCCCTTGAACGGCTGCACCGGCGCGCCGGGCTGCCCGCACAGATGCCTGATATTCCCTTCGCACAATTGCGGTTCGAGCGCCCCGAAGCGCCGCAGAGCATCGCCAATGCAATGGCCCCCTATCAGGCGATGATGGATGTGCTGCGCGCCGGCAAAGCCAATCCGGTGCGGGCGGAAATCCCCGACAACCCCAGCGAAAGAGTAAATCATATCAAGGCCTTCGGGTACTACAACGATGCCTCGATGATGGGCATCTGCACCCTGCCCGATGCCGCCCGCCTGCGCGAGCCACGGCAAAGCACCGGAACCGAAGCGCTGGCCGAAGACCTGCGCAGCCGCCAGACCAAGACCCTTGCAGCAGGTGTTGACGTGATCATGGCGAACCTGCGCGAGGCGGCGAATACACCGGTGCCGCCCCTGCCCGATCACAGCCATGCGGTGGTGATCCTCTTCGCCTATGGCCGTGATCCGCGTCCAGATGAACCCGGCAGCGATTGGATCCGCGACATTCAGGCCGAACGCGCAGCCCTGCGCGCAACGGAAAACGCAACTGTGATCGCGGATTACATCCGCCAGCTTGGCTTTGACGCGCGGGTGCATTCGGCAACAACCTCGGACATCAATCTCGGTGCCTGTGCGCTGGCCTCCGGGTTGGCCGTCTGGCAGGAGGGTGCGCTGCATAACCCCTGGCTTGGCACCCGCTTCGGCTTGGCCGTGGTGACCACCGAAATGGTACTGACCCCCGATTTGCCGCTTGCCCCTTTGGCCGAACAGCCAAGTGGTATCCTGAACGGGTTGCCCTGGAAGCTCGGCACCCATGGCGGTTTGCGCGCAGGCATCAGCGATCCCTATGCCAAACGCGATTACGTCGATGGTGCACATCCTTTTGAAACACTGAAACGGGTTGCCGATCCGACAACCTATATCGACGCACCCAATGTACCGCGTGTGCCCAAGCGCAGCGATCTGTTCGCCCGTGGCCAATTTGGTGACATGGGGCCGAAGGTGCAAAACGCCATGAAGGGCGGCCATCACGTGGTCAAATCCGCCCCCGCCGCCGCCCAACGCCGTCTGCTGGGCGCACTGATCCTGTTGCAGGATGGTGCGGTTTCGCCGGAACAAGCGGGTATGGACCCTGCCCGCAACGCCGCGAACCTCAAGGCGGCAAGTTATTTTCTGGGCAGCGATGCATCGGGTCTGTCGGCCTGTCCTGACTGGACATGGTACAGCCATGATGCCACTGGCACCCCCATCACCCCGCCCCATGATCAAGCCCTGTCACTGATTATCGATCAGGGGTTTGAAACAACTGATGGTTCCTCCGGCGACGACTGGATCAGCGTGTCGCAAAGCATGCGGGCCTACCTGCGGTTTTCCATCATTGGTGGCATCATCGCGCAGCATATGCGCAACCTTGGCTATGCCTCCAAATCCCATACGGTGATGGATGGTGACGTGTTGCAACCACCGCTTTTACTGCTCGCTGGTCTGGGCGAGGTCAGCCGTATCGGTGAGGTGATCCTGAACCCCTTCCTCGGCCCACGTCTGAAATCCGGCATCGTCACAACGACCATGCCTGTTGAGCATGATCTGCCGATCGACTTTGGTCTGCAAAAGTTCTGCGAGGCCTGCAACAAATGTGCCCGCGAATGCCCCTCAGGGGCAATCACAGCCGGACCGAAAAAGATGTTCAACGGCTACGAAATCTGGAAATCAGACAGCCAGAAATGCGCCACCTACCGGATCACAAATCAGGGCGGTGGCATGTGTGGCCGCTGCATGAAAACCTGCCCGTGGAATCTGGAAGGGCTGTTCGCAGAAGCGCCGTTTCGCTGGGCGGCAATGCACATCCCCAAGGCGGCCCCGATACTGGCCAAGCTGGATGACAAGCTGGGCAACGGTGGCCTGAACCCGGTCAAGAAATGGTGGTGGGACATTGAGGTTAAGGCCGATGGCGGTTTTGCCGCCCCTGAAGCCGAAGTGAACGCTCGTGATTTGCAAAGAGATCTGGACCTGAAATTCGAGGATCAGACACTGGCCGTTTATCCCGCTCCATTGGCGCCGCACCCCTGGCCCTATCCCGATCCAATGAACCGAGAGGCGGGGATCAAAGCACATGCCGCATTGTTAAGTGCCGATGAACATCGCGCCAAGACTGCGGCGGGCGACAGGGATCATCTGCATCTTTATGACGGAGCAGGTGATGCACCGGTGCTGGATCTGCGCGTCACCGGTGTGGAGCCCCTGACCGATGCGGTGACGCTTTATACTTTCACCGATCCGCAGGGACATGATCTGCCGCAATGGACTGCGGGTGGCCACCTTGATCTGGTTGTCGCCCCCGAGTTCCTGCGCCCTTACTCGCTTCTGAGTGATCCTGCGGATCGCTCCAAATACCAGATTGCGGTACTGCGCGAGGAAAAGGGACGCGGCGGTTCGGCGCTGTTGCACCGGGTGTTTACGCCAAACAGGCGGGTGTTTGTCTCCAAACCGGTGAACCATTTTGAACTGGTCGAGGATGCCCCGCATTCCCTGCTGATGGGTGGCGGCATCGGGGTAACCCCAATGATCGCATTTGCCCATCGTTTACATGCGCTTGGCCGACCCTTCGACCTGCATTATTCCGCCAGCACGCGTGAAAGTGCTGCCTTCTGTGATAAGCTTGCGGCGATGCCATGGGCCGCGCATGTTCACCTGCATATGTCGGATGAGGGCAGCCGCGCCGATCTGCCCGCGATCATGTCTGCGTTACCACGGGGCAGCCATGTTTACACCTGCGGGCCCGATACCTACATGCAAGCCGTTATGGACAGTGCAATCGCCTCAGACATCCCCGACGCGCAGCGGCATCTTGAGTATTTCTCGACGCCCGAGTTGCCGGAATATGTGAACCATCCCTTCACTTTGCGCCTGAAGTCAGGCCGTGAAATTCCCGTGCCTGTGGATCAATCCGCCGCGGATGCACTGATTGCGGCGGGGCTGCCCGTTGACATCAAATGCAGCGATGGCATCTGCGGCGTGTGCAAATGCGGTGTCCTGAAGGGTGCCGTTGAACACCGCGATTTTGTGCTTTCGGCGGCGCAACGCGAAGAGGCGATGATCCTGTGCCAGTCCCGCGCTGCCACGCCGAACGCCACCTTGGAGATTGATCTGTGAAAACCGCCCTTGTGACAGGATCTTCCGGCTTTGTCGGCTATTTCACTTCGCTTGCCCTGCTTGATGCCGGTTGGCGCGTGGTCGGCATCGACAGCATGTCAGATTATTACGATGTGACGCTCAAATTACGCCGTCAGGAAATGCTGCTGAAGCACCCGCAATTTCAGGTGGTCAACGATAAAATCGAAACACCCGGCGTGCTGCTGACCCTGTTTGAACAGCACCGCCCGGACATCGTGATTCACCTTGCCGCTCAGGCCGGCGTGCGCCATTCGATCCAGATGCCCCGCGCCTATGTGGAGGCGAACCTGAACGGCACTTTCGAATTGCTTGAGGCCGCGCGCACCTTCCCGCCCACACATATGCTGCTGGCTTCCAGCTCTTCTGTCTATGGTGCCAATACCAAACTGCCCTATGCTGAAGCTGATAAGGTCGACACGCAAATGTCATTCTATGCGGCGACGAAAAAGGCGACTGAAAACCTCGCCCACAGCTATGCGCATCTCTACAAGCTGCCCACCACCATGTATCGTTTCTTTACGGTCTATGGGCCGTGGGGGCGCCCGGACATGGCGCATTTCAAATTCACCCGCGCAATCCTGAACGGCGATCCCATCGATGTGTATAACCACGGTAAGATGCAGCGTGATTTCACCTATGTGGATGATTTGGTCGCCTCGATCCTCGCCCTTGCGGAAGCGGTGCCGGACCCTGAGAACCCCGTTGAAGGCGACAGTATTTCACCCAATGCGCCGTTCCGCGTGGTGAACATTGGCAATGACAGCCCGGTTAAACTGCTTGATTTCATTGCCGCCATCGAAACCGCCTGCGGGCGCGAGGCGATCAAAACCTACCACGACATCCAACCCGGTGATGTCCCTGCCACCTGGGCCGATGCAACGCTGCTGCACACCTTGACCGGTCAACGCCCGGTCACCCCGATTGCCACAGGTATCCAGCATTTTGTCGATTGGTACCGCGACTACTACAATGTGTAAGGTGCGGGCTTCATCTTGCCCTTAAACCCTGCGGCACTTCCCTCGCGCGCCAAGCCCGGCTAAGAAGCGCAAAACAGGAGCCCCCCTTATGACCTTCGACCGCAGCATCAAAATCGCCCCGTCCATCCTTGCCGCCGACTTTGCCAACTTCGGGGCTGAATGCGCCGCCGTAGAGGCACAGGGGGCCGATTGGGTCCACGTCGATGTGATGGACGGGCATTTTGTGCCGAACATTACCTTTGGCCCCGCCACCTGCGCGGCGATCCGCCCGCATATCAAGGGCGTGATGGATGTACATCTGATGATCGCGCCGGTTGACCCTTATATCGACGCCTTTGCCCAGGCCGGTGCCGATTTCATCACCGCCCATATCGAAGCTGGCCCGCATATCCACCGCACCCTGCAAGCGATCCGTGCCAGCGGGGCCAAGGCAGGTGTTGCACTGAACCCCGGCACCCCGGCAGAGAGTGTTGCACATCTGCTGGACTTGACGGATCTGGTTTGCGTAATGACCGTGAACCCCGGTTTCGGCGGGCAAAAGTTCATCGACATGAGTGACAAGATCAAGACCCTGCGCCAGATGATTGGTGACCGTCCGGTTCACATCGAAATCGACGGCGGTGTTGATGTGAACACCGCCCCTGTCGTGGCACAGGCCGGTGCGGATGTATTGGTTGCAGGCTCGGCTGTATTCAAAGGTGGATCAGTTAGCGACCCCGCGCCTTATGGGACCAACATCAAGGCCATCCGCGAAGCGGCCAATGGTGTCTATATTTAACTTGAAGACAGCCAAAGACTGGAGAAGCGGCGCTACTCCAGCTGATCGGCAAAGGCCTCAAGCAATTTATGCTTGAGGATTTTACCGGTTGGTGCCGCAGGCAATGTGCTGGCCAGCACAATCTGTTTTGGCCGCTTGTATCCAGTCAACCGTTCGGCAACAAAACCACGCAGATCCGCCGCTTCCAAAGGGTCACCTTCTGCGATCTGCACAAAGGCCAGCACCTCTTCGTCACCATCCTTCATCCGTCCGATCACGGCAGATTGGATTACCTGCGGATGATCGTTCAACGCCGCCTCTACTTCGGGGGGATAAACGTTGAAACCACCATGAATGATCAACTCTTTCGAGCGACCCAGAATATGGATGTGGCCAATTTCATCAATCTTGCCCAAGTCACCCGTGCGCAACCAGCCGTCAGGGTCCAGTGATTTGGCGGTCTCGACGGGATTGCGGTAATAGCCTTTCATCACATGCGGGCCCCGTACCAGCAATTCGCCGATCCCCTCACCATTACCACCGGGAGCCTGATCATCGATCCTGACCTCGGTTCCCGGCGTCTTGGGCCCAACGGAAATATCTGGTGATCCCAAGGCATTATTCGTCGCCGAGGCCCCCGAACAGGTTTCCGTCATGCCAAACCCGTTCTGCAAGGGCAGCCCGTAAAAGGCTTCCGCCTTGCGTTTCCACGCAGGATCCAGCGGTGCCCCCCCGGAGGAAACATAACGCAGGCTGGGCGAGCCGAGCCGCGTCAGACCCTGCTCCTTGGTATATTGCATCACCAGCGCATGCATCTGCGGGACGGCAGGCAGGATCGTCACACCGTTCATCACCGCTTCATAAAGCCCTTTTGCAGAAAACCGCGCCTCTTGCTGGACTGTCGCCCCCGAATAACACGCCCCAGTGATGACAGAGACCAGCCCAAACACATGGGTCAGGGGCAGCGCCCCATAAACCACATCATCAGCGGTCATATTGCGCAGGTTTGACGACGCGATACCCCCGAAACGCATGTTTTCATGGGTCAGCATCACGCCCTTGGGGTCACCCGTCGTCCCCGTGGTATAAAGCAGCGTTGCCACATCATGCAGATCCGCATCCGGGTTGGAGGGCCGTTTGGCCATATGCAACGTCCCAAATGCACCGGACTGTTCCGTGGCCCCCATGCCCTTGGCGTGGCTCAGTGCATCCTTGGACACGCCTGTGGTCATCAGCACCGCCGCAGGTGTGGCATGATCTATGATGCGTGTAACTTCCGCTTCGGTCTGACGCGCGTTCACGGGGATGATCACCGCGTCCAGTTTCCAGCTTGCAAACAGGGCGGCCACCGCAGCGGTGCAGTTTTCGGACAGCATCAGGACCCGGTCATTGGCCACAACTCCAGCCTCGCGCAGCACATCAGCCAGCGCATCACTGGCCCGGTCCAGATCGCCAAAGCTCCACACAGCGCCGGTGCTGTCGGTCAGCGCCAGCGCCTCTGCGCGCACGGAAACCTGCTCGGCCAAAAATGCCTCTACTCTCGCCATCCCAATTCCTCCCCTATCAAGTGACCGTCAGTAAACAGCCGGACGTTTTTCGAGAAACGCCGCGATCCCCTCGGCGGCCTCATCCCGGCCTGCGGCCGCTGCCATCGCATCACGCTCTGCATCCAGCTGGTCAGCTTCGGAGGTTTCATAAGCCTGCGCAACCAGCCCTCTGATCACCCCCTGTGCCACGCGCGATCCCGCGGCCAGATGATCGGCCAGCACCATAGCTTCTTCCATCACCTTACCCGGTGCCGCCAGCCGGTTCACCGCCCCCAATTCGGCAAAACGTGTGGCCATAACCGGACGGCCCATCAGGCACATCTCCATCGCCAAAGGACGGGGCAACAACCGCGCCATTGCCGAGGTCAGCCCACCATCAGGCACCAGCCCCGCCTTTACATAAGCCGCTGTAAATTTGGCATCTTTCGCCGCAACAATCAGATCACAGGCCAAGGCAAGGCTAAGCCCTGCCCCCGCCGCGCCGCCTTCTACTGCCGCAATCACCGGCACCGGACAGGCACGAATACCACGCAGCAGGTCATGCAGCTCGTCGACTTTTCCACGGCGCTGCGTTTCGGAAAGTTGACGGCGTTCAATCAGCACATTCAAGTTACCACCGGCACAGAAGAACCCACCTTCCGAGGTCAGGATCACCGACCGGATGCGCGGTTCCTGCGCCTGCTCCATGGCTTGATTGATAGCCTCGTATAGTTCCGGCGACAGCGCACCGCGTTTGGCGGTATTACCATTCCAGATGATCAGACGGTCACCTGCATCCTCAATCCGTGCGCTCATGTCAGTCTCTCCTGTGGCACCCGTTTGAACACCCCTGTCGAGGTGGCAATCACCGTGCCATCTTCATGGCTCAGCACAGCGTTGATATAAAGCAGGCTGCGCCCGCCACCGGTCACTGTGCCTGCCGCCTTGACCCAACCCTGACGGCCGGGTGCGATATATTGCGTGGTCATAGAAATGGTCAGAAACGGTGCAGTGCCCGTGGCATCCACGGTCAGTGAACCGGCGGTGCCGCTGGCATTGTCCAACAGACACGCCGCGATGCCACCGTGCAGCACACCATGGCGGTTGGTATGTTGTGGTCCGACGTCAAGCCAACAATGCGCACGCGGCGGGTCGGATATGTCAACGACATATCCGATCAGCGTTTGTGTGCCCGTCTCGTCGCGGATCAGGTAGACCTCATCAGGCAGGGGGCTCACAGCGGACCCTCCGCTCATGCGGCAGCAAGCGCGATAAATCGCTCAAGGTGGTGATCCGTATCCCCGAAGCGATGATCCGCCATGACAATCCGCTTTGCGATATGGGCCAGTTCGTATTCCTGCGTCATGGCGATGCCACCGTGCATCTGGATGCTGTCCTCTGCCACCAGACGGCCCGCACGGCCCATGAGGTTTTTCGTTGCCGAAACATTCACCTCGCGGGTTTTGCGGTCTCCTTCCAGATGCCCTGCGGCATTGATCACCGCGGAACGTGCCTGCTCCATCTCAATCAACAGATCGGACATCCGGTGTGCCAGCGCCTGAAACGTCCCAATCGGGCGGCCAAACTGCTTGCGCGTCATCAGATATTCCTTGGTCAGCGCGGTTGCGGTTTCCATCGCGCCCAATGTTTCAGCACATTGCGCAACTGCGGCAGCTGCGGTGCGCGCCTCAATGGCGGCAAATGCCTCGCCCGCTTTACCAAGCCGTGCAGAGGCGGGAATACTCACATCATCCAGCATGACCTCAGCAGCACGGCCACCGGCCAACAGGGCGTAACCCTGAATGGTGATGCCTTTGGTATCGGCAGGAACAAGGAACAGCGACAGGCCCGCATCATCCCCCGGTTCGCCGCTTTCACGTGCCGAAATGACCAGATGATCCGCCGCCTCGGCATTCACCACAACCGCCTTATGCCCGTTCAGCACAATGTTATCACCATCCGCTTTCGCGCTGGTTTGTACGCGGTTCAGATCATAGCGGCTGGTGGGTTCGCCATGGGCAAAGGCCAATTGGCAGCCACCATCGATGATTTCTTCAACCAATGCAGCTTGGGTGTCATCCCCCAGATCAGCCACCAATCCACCGGCAAGCACCGCCGTATCAAGAAAGGGCTCAACCACACCGGCACGGCCCAACTCCTCAAACACCACCGCGATGTCAAACCCCTTGCCGCCGAATCCGCCCTGTTCTTCGGTAAACAGGGCACCGATGACACCCAGCTCGGCCAGTTCGGTCCAAATCTCGCTCGACATGCCGGTTGCACTGTCGAGGATCGTGTTGCGTGTCGCTGTGTCGTAGCGATCCCGCAGAAAGCGGCGCAACGTGTCTTGCAGCATCTGCCGTTCTTCTGTCAGCTCGAAATTCATGGCTTAGCCTCCCATGCTTACTTTGGCGATGATACCGCGCTGGATTTCATTCGATCCGCCAAAGATCGACAGTTTACGGTTGTTGAAATATTTGGCTGCTACCGGCCCTGCACCCAAGGGATCGGGCAGGCCCGCATTGGACCCTTCGATCGCCTCTGAGGCGAAGGGCATTGCGTAAACCCCCGCTGTACGGCGGGCCAGATCATTGATTTCCTGCCGGATAATCGTGCCTTTCACCTTGAGCATCGAGGCCTCGATCCCCGGTGTGCCACCACCGGCCGCCTTGGCGATAATGCGCATGTTGGTGGTTGCCATCGCTCGCAGGTCAATTTCCACCTGCGCCACACGGGCAGCGAAATGCGGGTTTTGGATCAAAGGCTTGCCGCCTGCCATCTCGGATTTTGCCAGCCGTTTCACCGTGTTCAGGCCTGCCTGAGAGAAGCCGACACCCGCGATATTTGTACGTTCGTGGGTCAGCAAATACTTGGCATAGGTCCAGCCTTTGTTCTCTTCACCCACCAGATTTTCAACCGGCACTTCGACGTCCGTGAACCAAACCTCGTTCACCTCAGGTGCCCCGTCCAACAGAATGATCGGGCGCACTTCGATGCCCGGCGTGTTCATGTCGATCAGCAGAAATGAAATGCCTTCCTGCTGCTTCACATCCTTGTCCGTGCGCACCAGACAGAAGATCATATTCGCGTGCTGGCCCAACGTGGTCCATGTTTTCTGGCCGTTCACGATGTAATGCGTGCCTGCCTCATTCTTCACCGCCGTGGTTTTCAGCGAGGCAAGATCAGAACCGGCCCCCGGTTCGGAATAGCCCTGACACCACCAGTCATCGCCGTTCAACATGCGTGGCAGCCAATAATCATTCTGCTCTTGTGATCCGAATTTATGCAGCACAGGTGCCAGCATGGAAAAACCAAAGGGCACAATGCGTGGCGCATCCGCTGCAGCGGCCTCTTCTTCGAAGATGTGTTTTTGCACTGCGTTCCATTCGGCACCGCCGAATTTCTTGGGCCAGTTCGGCACCAGCCAGCCCTGTTCGTTCAGGATCGCGTGCCAGCGTTCCATATCGGCCTTGGTCAGCCCATCACCGTCACTGCCTGCAACCTTGTCGCGCAGCTCTTTGGGTAATTTTTCTGCCAGAAAACTGCGCACCTCCTCGCGGAATGCCTTTTCCTCGTCTGAATAGCTCAGGTCCATATTGTCACTCCCTTAAAGATGGCCGGTTTCAGGTTCTGATGTCTGGCAAGGCGGTATTTTCCCGAAGGGTGCTTACGCCTTGCCGGATGGGTTTCAGATGGTCCCCAAAACGGCTTAGAAAATTTCGAACAATCCAGCAGCCCCCATGCCGCCGCCGATACACATGGTCACAACACCCAGTTTCGCGCCCCGCCGTTTGCCCTCAAGCAGCAGATGGCCTGTGCAGCGGGCACCGGTCATGCCAAAGGGGTGGCCAATCGCGATAGAGCCGCCGTTGACGTTGTACTTCTCAGGGTCGATACTCAGCGTGTCACGGGAATATAGGCATTGTGAGGCGAAAGCTTCGTTCAGCTCCCACAGGTCAATGTCGTCGATTTTCAACCCATGACGTTCCAGCAAGCGCGGCACCGCATAGATCGGACCGATGCCCATCTCATCAGGTTCACAGCCTGCAACCGCAAAGCCCTTGAACGCGCCCAGCGGCTCAAGCCCTTGCTTTTCGGCCTCTTTACTATCCATGACCACCACAGCCGCGGCACCATCCGACAGCTGGCTGGCGTTGCCCGCGGTCACGAACCCGCCTTCGCGCACCGGGCTTAGCCCGGCCAGCCCTTCCAGCGTTGTGTTCGGGCGATTGCATTCGTCCTTGTCCACCGTGACCTCATGATAGGAGATTTCCTTGGTCTCTTTATCCTGCACACCCATGGTGGTTTTCATCGGCACAATTTCATGATCAAACTTGCCCGCCGCTTGCGCCGCAGCGATCAACTGCTGGCTGCGCAGGCCGAATTCATCCTGATATTCCCGGCTAAGGCCATAACGTTTGGCCACGATATCCGCAGTTTCAATCATGGTCATGTAGATGGCCGGTTTATGTTCTTCCAGCCATGCGTCTTTCACTGATTTGGCATGGGGCTGCACCATTGAAATGCTCTCAACACCGCCTGCCACCATCGGGCCTGCGCCCTCCTGAGTGATGGCGTTGGCTGCCATGGCGATGGTCTGCAAGCCGGAAGAGCAGAAGCGGTTTACCGTGACGCCCGCTGCCGTGATCGGCAGACCGGCACGCAGGGCAATCTGGCGTGCAATATTACCACCGGTCGCCCCTTCGGGTGTAGCGCAGCCCATGACAACATCTTCGATCTGGGAAGGGTCAAGGCCTGCGCGTTCGACCGCGTGTTGTACAACGTGCCCCCCCATTGCGGCCCCGTGTGTCATGTTGAACGAACCGCGAAAGGACTTCGCAAGGCCCGTGCGGGCGGTGGAGACAATAACAGCTTGTTTCATTTTGCGGCGTCCTTATTCAGATCATCAAATGTGCGGCCCTCGGCCACCAGAGTTTTCAATAATGGCGCGGGTTGCCAGAACCACGCATCCTCTGACGCGTAGTGCTCGATATCGGCCAGCACGGTGTCCAGCCCCACAATATCGGCCCATTTCATGGGTCCCCCCCAATAGCGCGGAAATCCGTAGCCAAAGAGCAGCGTCATATCGACGTCCAGCGGACGGCGCGCGATGCCTTCACCCACGACCTTTGCCGCCTCATTCACCATGGCACACATGTAGCGACGCACAATCTCTTCATCGGTGAAGGGACGTGGCGTAATTCCAAGGCTTGCCTGCTCGGCGGCGACCAACTCGGCAATCTTGGGGTTCGGCACGCCCGCACGTTTCCCCGCTTCATAGAGATAATATCCTTCACCGGTTTTCTGGCCAAAATGCCCCTCTTCACACAGGTGGTCGATATAGGTCGGCACACGTTCCGCCGGATGGCGATGTGGCGCTTTGCGTTTGCGGGTCATCCAGCCAATGTCGAGACCGGCAAGGTCAGCCACAGCGAACGGCCCCATGGCAAATCCGAAGTCCACCAGCGCCTTGTCGATCTGATAGGGCGTTGCACCATCCAGCACCATGTGATCTGCCGCCGTGCGGTAGGTGGCCAAGATCCGGTTGCCGATAAACCCGTCACAAACGCCTGCACGGACAGAGATTTTGCCCAGCGCCTTGCCCAACGCAAAACCGGTGGCAACAACATCGGGGGCGGTTTTCTCGGCGACAACCACCTCAAGCAGTTTCATGATATGTGCCGGTGAGAAGAAATGCAGCCCGATCACATCCGCAGGGCGCGCGGTTGAGGCGGCAATTTCGTCGACATCAAGGTAAGAAGTGTTGGAGGCCAGAATGCAGCCCGGTTTGCAGACAGCGTCAAGTTTGCCAAAGACCTCTTTCTTGACGTCCATATTTTCAAATACAGCTTCGACCACCAGATCGACGTCTTTCAATGCGTCATAATCGGTGGAGACCGTAAGCGCCCTTTGCGTCAGCGTATCGAATTTTTCCTGACTGATTTTGCCACGTTTCAACGCACCGGACAGGTTGCCACTGATCCGGCCATGCGCAGCTTCGGCAGCTTCGGCTTTCATCTCGATCAGGACAACATCAAAGCCCGAGAGCAATGCCGCGGTGGCAATACCGGCACCCATCGTGCCGCCCCCGATCACGCCAATGGCCTTGAGTTCACGAGGTGCCACACCTTTCAGCTCTGGCAGATTCCCAACCGCGCGTTCCGAGAAAAACGCATGGATCATGCCTTGGCGTTGATCTGTCTCCATCAATTCCATGAACAGATTACGCTCCTTTGCCATCCCTTCGGCAAAGGGCAGCTCGCTGGCCGCTTGCACCGCGCGCACAGCTTTGGCCGGGCTGATCTGACCACGGCCTTTTTTCAGCACGGCGTCATAAGTGGCATCCCAGTCGATTGCAGGTGCCGCGGGCAGTTCGCTCACCGGACGTGGCTTGGCCCCTTCGGCAAGCAGGTCGCGGGTAAAGGCCAGGCCAACCGCCTCTGGGTCACCTTCGCTGACGCGATCCACCACGCCCATATCCAGTGCCTCGGCGGCTTTGACCTGACGGCCGCTGGTGATCATATCAAGCGATTTCTCCACCCCGGCGAGACGCGGCAAACGCTGGGTGCCGCCAGCACCGGGGATCAGGCCCAGATGCACTTCGGGCAGCCCCACACGGGCGCTGGGTTGCGCAATGCGGTAATGGGCGCTGAGCGCGATTTCCAAACCGCCGCCCAGCGAAACCCCATGCATGGAAGCAACAACCAACAGCGGGGATGCTTCGATCCGCGTACAGAGAACCGGCAGATAGGGTTCCATCGGCGGCTTGCCAAATTCGGTAATGTCAGCCCCGGCGATAAAGGCACGGCCCTCACCGACGATCAGTACAGCGCGCACGCCTTCATCCGCTTCGGCGCGGTCCATCGCACCCCACAAGCCCTGACGCACCGCCTGCGACAGCGCATTCACTGGCGGGTTCTGGATGCGCAGCACAGCAATGTCATCCTGTCGGGTATAGGCGATTTTATCGGTCATCATAGTCTCCTGAAGGTTCATCCACGCCGGGCCAATGCAGGCGCATGGCCGGTTCGGTGTTCTAGGCGGCGCACGGCGTCTCTAAGGGCGGGCCCGACTTCCGCGAACATCCGAGAGTCCGGCAAATCGCGCGGCAGGGCCCCGCAGGTAAAGGCGACGCTTTCGCCAAATTCTGTTGCATAATAGGGCACGCTGACCGCATTCACGGTGCTGGCATAACGGGTGGGCGCAGGTGCCACGGCAAAGCCCTGACCGATCAACTGATCATAGCCTTCCTGCCGGAACTGGGTCATCTCACCACCATCGTCCAGCGGCGCAAACTTGTCCTTGTCCAAAGAGGCCAGCACGGCCAGACCGGAAGAGGATCCATAAACCGGAATGCGCTGCCCCGGATCAAGCCAGATCGTCGCAGCACCGCTGGGCCGCCATGTCTTGACCAACAACATCCGCGCCCCGTCGCGTACCGCGATCAATGCCAGCGTGCCGGTTTCATCTGCCAGCTGTTGCATCGTGTCAGAGGCCAGATCGACAAAGCTGTTGGACAAAGAGGCCACCGACCCCAGCGCAACCGCTGCCGGTCCCAACCTGAAACGTTCATTGCGCCCACCATGTGCCAGATAGCCCAGCTCGCAAAGCGTATAGGTTAAACGCGATATGGTCGGTTTGGGCAGACCGGTACGGGCGGCGATTTCAGCATGGGTCAACCCGTTATCACTTGCGTGGAAAACACGCAGAATCCCAAGGCCCCGCCCCAGCGTATTGGCAAATTTACGATCCGTGGTTTCGGCGCTCATCGCACCGCACCTTCTGCGCAATTTAATCTGGTTTGCCCGGTCTTCTGCAATGGCACGCCCCACTTGTTTCACATAGTAAAACTGAATTTCAGTTCTTACGCCAAGACGTAAAGACCCCTTGCGATTCCTGCAAGGGGCCTTGGCCGATAAGGGAGTTACGTAACGTCGCCGCGGGTGTGTTACCCGTAAATGAAGCAGCTGTTTGCTACAGCATCCGCAGGCAATTCCTGCTCTGTCAGCTTGTCGAAATACATCCGGTCGCTGGCCACCATCAGACCGCCAGCGGCCAGCAGCGGTTCAACCAGAGGAGAGATCGCCCGGGCAAATGCGTCGTTCTTTTCCGGGTTATGCCCACCCAGATCCGCATGGATCAAAGTCGCAGTGGGGCCGAACCGTTCCAGCGCCTGCACAAGCGTGTCATGCACATCGCCAAGGATCAGCATATCATCCGGTGGCGTGCTCTTAGGGTGCGAAGCCACAGCGCGCTCAAATACATAGACAGCGCGCTGTGGCATTTTCTCGACCATATGGTGATAGGTGCGTCCATTGCCCAAACCCAGCTCGAACACCGGCCCTTCCATTGTGGCGGTCAGCGCAATCGCGTGATCAAGACAGGCGCGCTGCGACACCATTCGGTTGATAAAGTGATCAAGGCGGCTCATGGCGTTTTCCTTTTGCTGGGGAGAGGCACAATGTGCACCTTTTCAGCCCTTGTGTAACCTGAATGCACCGTCAGGGGCCAGTGCAGGCCCGGGCACAACCGCGTGAGGTTTCCCTGCTGGACGGGTCGGCCCAAATCGGCTTCACTCCGAATCCAAAGGCTGAAACCATTGTTAGGACCTAAATGACCTCTTTGCTGGACGTAGAAGGGCTTACAATCGGCTTTGGTGACGCGCCTGCGGTGGTACAGGACGTGAGCTTTTCCGTTTCCGCCGGGGAAACGCTGGCACTGGTCGGTGAAAGCGGGTCAGGCAAAACGCTGACTTGCCGCACCGCCTTGCGGATCTTGCCCGGGGCGGCGCAGATCCGGGGCGGGTCGGTAACCTTGGCCGGCAGCGCAGGATCGGTGGACTTGCTGACCTGCCCGGAACGGCAGCTGCGGTCCATTCGCGGCAACCGGATTGCGATGATTTTTCAGGAACCGATGCGCTCCCTGTCACCCCTGCACCGGTTGGGTGATCAGGTGGGCGAGGTGTTGCGTATTCACCGCGACATGGGTGCCCGCGAGGCGAAGCGACGGGTGCTGGAACAATTCGACAAGGTCGGTTTTGTTGATCCCGCGCGGGCCTTTTCCAGCTATCCTTTTGAGATGTCGGGCGGCATGCGTCAACGGGCGATGATTGCCATGGCCATGGTGGCGCAACCGGAATTGCTGATCGCGGATGAACCGACCACGGCGCTGGATGTGACTACACAGGCACAGGTTCTGGGCTTGATCAACACCCTGCAGAAGGACACCGGCATGGCGGTGATCCTTGTGACCCATGATCTGGGCGTGGTCGCCAATATGGCGCAGCAGGTGGTGGTAATGAACAAGGGTCGGGTGATGGAAGCCGGACGTGCCGAACATATTCTTGCCGCACCCGCCCATGGGTATACCGCCAAGCTGTTTGCGGCCGCACCGATGATCCCGACGGTTGCCACCCCGGCGCCTGAACTGGCCTATGATGATGTGATCCTTGATCTGAAGAAGGTAACCAAGACCTATACGATGCGGGCCAGCGGCTGGCGGGCACCTGTTGCGATCACCGCCTGTCGCGATGTGAACCTGCAAGTGCCGCGCGGCAAAACGCTGGCCGTGGTGGGGGAAAGCGGGTCTGGCAAGACCACGTGTGCGCGGGTCGCTTTGGGTGCAGAGCGGCCAGATCCCGGGGGCGAAGTTCTGTTTTGCCCCGTAGCCGATGAACCCGCCCTGCCCGTGCACGATATGAGCGCAGCCCAGCGCACGGCCTTTCAACGTCAGGCGCAGATGGTGTTTCAGGATCCCTATTCCTCGCTTAGTCCGCGCATGCGTGTGCTTGAGGCGCTGGTGGAGCCGATGGAAATCCACGCGATAGGCAACCGCAAGGAACGCGTCGAAAAAGCCGCCGAGATGTTGCGGCTGGTCGGGCTGAACCCCGATATGCTGCGCCGGTACCCGCACGCATTTTCCGGTGGGCAGCGGCAGCGGTTGTCGATTGCGCGCGCACTGACACTGGATCCCAAGCTGTTGATCTGTGATGAGCCGACCAGCGCCCTCGACGTCTCTGTGCAGGACCAGATCCTGACCCTGCTTGAGGATATCCGCGATCAGGCCAAGCTGAGCTATCTGTTCATCAGTCACGATCTGGCGGTGGTGGCGCGTATCGCAGATGAGGTTGCGGTGATGCGGGCCGGTGTCATCGTCGAACAGGCCCCGCCCGACACCCTGTTCTACAACCCGCAACATCCCTATACCAAAGCACTGATCGCCGCCCAACCGGAACCGGATGTGACCCGCCCGATCGACCTTGATCTCGTCGCCAAAGGTGCTGGCGCGCCGACCAGCTGGCCAGAGATGTTCCGCTTTGACGGCACATCTGCGCCGGACTTGCGCGAACTGGAGCCGGGCCATAAGGTGCGCTGCCATGCGTAAGCTTCTTGCCCTTTTTGCGGTTCTTGCCGCCCCGGCCCTTGCCCAAACACCCTTGCAGGAAACCACGTTTTGGGCGCAGGAGGTAGCGGTCGGCAATCTGCCCCCGATTGGAGAGCGCCTGCCCGACACGCCGCTGGTGGTCGATCTGGAGGCGAAGGGCCGTACCTTTGGCACACAAGGCGGCACGTTGCGCACTTTGGTCACCCGCTCGAAAGACGTGCGACAGATGGTTGTTTACGGCTATGCGCGGCTGGTGGGATACGGCCCTGATTACGAACTTTACCCCGACATCCTGCGCGACATCGAAGTGATCGAGGACCGCAAGTACATCCTGCATCTGCGCCCCGGCCATCGTTGGTCTGATGGAGCGCCCTTCACCTCCGGTGATTTTCGCTATTGGTGGGAAAAAGTGGTGAACAACGCCGAGATCACCCCCTCCGGCCCGCCAGAGTTCATGATCGTCGATGACAAGCTGGGCCGTGTCACCTTTCCCGATGATCACACCGTGATCTTTGAATGGGACACGCCGAACTCCAACTTCCTGCCGCTGCTGGCACAGGCCGCACCGCCGTTCATATACCGCCCTGCACATTACCTACGCCAGTTCCATGTAGATTTCGCCGAGACCGAGGCGCTGGCCGAAGAAGTTCGACGCGCACGGGTCAAAAGCTGGGCTGCGTTGCACAACAAACGCGACAGTATGTACAAATACGACAACCCGGACCAGCCGACGTTGCAGCCTTGGATCAATGCCAGCGGACGCAGTTCGCGCAAATTGTTTGTGCGCAATCCCTACTACCACCGGATTGATACGCGTGGCCTGCAATTGCCCTATATCGATGTGGTGAACATGACGATTGTTGGGGGCGGACTGGTCGCGGCCAAGGCCAATGCAGGCGAGGTTGACTTGCAGGCGCGCGGCCTTGATTTCCCGGATGTGTCGATCCTGAAGAAAGGGGAAACCGATGGCGGCAACTATCGCACCTTGTTGTGGGCCAGTGGTGTGGCCAGCCAGATTGCGATCTACCCGAATTTGAATTTCAACGACCCCGTCTGGCGCGAGGTGATGCGCGACGTGCGGTTCCGCCGTGCGCTCAGCATGGGTATCGATCGGCGGATGATCAACCGTGCCTTGTATTTTGGCCTTGGCAATGAGGGCGGGATGACGGCCCTTTCGTCCAGCCCGCTATTCAACTCCGACGACCTGCTGGCATGGTCGGGCATGGATATTGCCGCCGCCAATACCCTGCTGGATGATATGGGGTTGATCAACCGCAATGACGCGGGCATCCGCCTGCTGCCCGATGGCCGCCCGATGGAGTTTGTGATCGAAACCGCGGGCGAACGGCAGGAGGTGGAAAACGCGCTTGCCATTGTCACCGACACATGGCGCGAAATCGGTGTGAAACTGGTGATGCGCCCGCTGGACCGCGACATCCTGCGCAACCGGGTTTATGCTGGCGTCAGCATGGCCGCGATCTGGTTCGGCTGGGACAATGGCCTGCCCACTGCGGCGACCTCTCCCAAATATCTGGCCCCGACCAATCAGGAATTTTTCGCTTGGCCCAAATGGGGACAGCATTACGCCACCGCCGGAAACGCAGGCGAACCACCAGATATGGAAGCTGCCAAACGGCTGATGCAACTGGCTGATGACTGGTCTCACACCACCGTACCTACAGAGCGCAAGACCATCTGGCGCGAGATGCTGGACATCCACGCAGATCAGCAATTCGCCATCGGCATCCTGTCCGAGGCCCCGCAACCTGTTGTGGTCTCCAAACATCTGCGCAATGTGCCGGAAAAGGCGATCTGGGCCTATGATCCGGGCGCGCATTTCGGGGTGCACCGTGTGGATGAATTCTATTTTGACGATGCATTCGAGCAGGTGACGCAATGATCTTGCTGCGCTACGCTGCCTATCGTTTTCTGACGATGTTGCTGACCCTTTGGGTTGTGTCGATCATGGTGTGGATCATCATCAACCTGCCACCCGGTGATTATCTCTCCAACCAGATTGCAGAATTGCGGGCCACTGGCCAGGCCGAAGGTGTGGCCAAGGCCGAATTCCTGCGCACCGAATACGCGCTGGATCGCCCAATTTGGGAGCAATATTTCATCTGGGTCGGCATGATGCCCGGCCCCAACGGATTTTCCGGGCTGATACAGGGTGACTTTGGCTGGTCCTTTGAATTTGACCGTCCTGTCGGAGACATTGTGGGCGACGCCCTGTGGCTGACAGTGCTGGTAAACCTTGCTGCTGTCCTTTTTGTCTATGCCGTGGCCCTGCCCCTTGGGGTATTGGCCGCCGCGAAATCCGAAACATGGGTGGATTACACCGCTGGTTTTGTCGGCTATCTGGGGCTGGCGACCCCGAACTTCCTGTTGGCGCTGATCCTGTTCTACTATGGCAATAAATATTTCGATCTGCCCATCGGCGGGCTGATGCATCCCGCATTCGAGGGGGAGCCGATGACATGGGCCAAGGTCAAATCCATCCTGCTGCACTTAATCGTGCCTACCTTTGTGATCGGCACCTCCGGGGCGGCCGCGATGATGCAACGTTTGCGCGCGAATATGTTGGACGAGCTGAGCAAACCCTATGTGGAAACCGCACAGGCCAAGGGGCTTGGGCCCGCCAAGATGCTTACCAAATACCCTCTGCGGGTGGCGTTTAACCCCTTTGTCGCCGACATTGGCAACCTGTTGCCTGCAATGGTGTCCGGCTCTGTGCTGGTGTCGGTTGTGCTGGGGCTGCAAACCATTGGGCCTTCCCTGCTGACAGCGCTGAAATCACAGGATCAGTTCCTTGCCGCCTTTGTGTTGATGTTCGTGGCATTGCTGACCCTGATCGGCACAATGATCTCTGACCTGCTGCTGGTTCTTCTGGACCCGCGCATCCGCTACGGAGAGCGCGGCAAATGACAGACAATCCCGACAACCGCTACGTCGACCCGGCACCATGGCAGGACGAAACCGACATCAGCGCACCAGAACGCTCGGACATGGATGCGCCTGCATGGCTGCTGGTCTGGCGCAAATTCAAGCGGCACAAGCTGGCGCTGGTCTCGGGCATCTTTCTGCTGACCTGTTATCTGATCCTGCCGATTGCCGGGTTCATCGCCCCCTATACCCCGAACGAGCGCAGCGCGGATTACCTCTATGCCCCGCCTCAAAGCGTGAATCTATGGCACGAGGGCCGTTTTGTCGGGCCGTTTGTCTATCCCACAACGGCAGAGGCCGATCTTGAGCAGTTCCAATGGCACTATACCACAGATGAAACCACACCGATGCAGCTGGAGTATTTCTGCAAAGGTGAGACCTATCGCCTGTTCGGTCTGATCCCCTCTGACACCCATCTGTTCTGCGCCCCTGAAGGGGCCACGGTTTTCCTTTGGGGCTCTGACCGGCTTGGGCGCGATGTCTTCAGTCGCATCCTGTATGGCGCGCAATTGTCCCTGACCGTTGGCCTGATTGGCATCACCGTGTCATTCCTGTTGGGCATCACCTTTGGTGCCATGGCCGGATACTTTGGCGGGAAAACCGACTGGATTGTAAACCGCGCCATTGAAATCCTGCGCTCCCTGCCTGAGTTGCCCCTGTGGCTGGCCCTCTCTGCCGCGGTACCGTCGAACTGGGGGCCGGTTGCGGTGTTCTTTATCATCTCGATCATTCTGGGCATTCTCGACTGGCCTGGTCTTGCCCGCGCAGTGCGCTCTAAATTTCTGTCCCTGCGGGAAGAGGAATACGTCAAGGCGGCTGAAATGATGGGCGCAAAACCGTCGCGCGTGATCCGCCGCCATCTTCTGCCCAACTTCATGTCACATCTGATCGCAAGCGCCACCCTGTCGATCCCCGCGATGATCCTTGGCGAAACCGCGCTCAGCTTTCTGGGCCTCGGCCTGCGCGCCCCCGCGGTCAGCTGGGGTGTCATGTTGAACGATGCCCAAAACCTGGCCAGCATCGAAATCTACTGGTGGACAGCCATTCCCATGCTGCCGATCATCGTTGTCGTGCTGGCGTTCAACTTCCTTGGCGACGGGCTGCGGGCCTCGCTGGATCCCTATAAAAACTAAGGGCGCTGGCAAAACGCCAACGCCCCGTCTTCATCCTGTCCTTAAGCTCTGAAAGCGGAGCCTCCGAAACTGCGCGGGTGCCACAGGACACCCCGAAGCGGTTAGCCGTACCAGTTTCCAAATTTCACTTCTGTTTCCCCGCTTACCATCTTGGCAAAGCTCTGTGGGTCCTGGGTGCCGCCGTCGCGCCCGCGGTAGTGATAGGGGTAGACATATGAAGGTGCAAATTCGGAAACAGCCGAGGCCGCCGCATTGGAATCCATCGTAAACGGCAGGTTCATACAGACAAAGGCCAGATCAATATCTTTCAGGCTGCGCATCTCGGGGATGTCTTCGGTATCACCCGAGATATACATCCGAAAACCTTCGAAGTTTAGAACATAGCCGTTGTCCCGCCCCTCGGGGTGGAAATTTTTGCGCTCTTCCGTGGTATTATAGGCCGGTATCGCCTCTATCACCATATCGGCGAAGTCAGCAGTACCACCATTGGCAACCTCGCTGGCGCGGGCCTTCAGCCCTTCAGATAGTTTACCCATCACCGCAGGGTTGGTGATGAGCTGTGTGTTCTCTGCGACAATCGCCTGCAGAGTCTCTTCCTGATAGTGATCACCATGTTCATGGGTGATCAGGATCAGATCGGGAGCGGGCATGCCCTCATATTGCGCCGCCTCGCCCACGGGATCGACATAGATCGTACCTTTCGGTGTCTCCAATACAATCGAGGCATGTGCCACCGGATGCACCGTGATGTCACCGGCGGGTGTTTCGAAGCGATCCGCGCCATGCCCGTCCGCATGGGCCAGGAAAGGCAAGAAGGTGACGGTTGCAGCGGTGGTAGCAAGGAAATGTCGACGTGTCTGGGTCATGGGACGCTCCTGTGATGGCTTCCCAAAAAGCTAGCGCGGGATCATCACAAGTCAACGTGGGTGCATGCTCAACACTGCGTGATCGGCCAGATCCCGCTATCTGTCATCACCTTTCGCCTCCTCCGCATCTCCCAGCATTTCCTCTTCGATTGAGGATTGTGCGGCAGCGGTGATGGTGTTTTTCTCTTCCTCGCTCAGGTCGTCGACCTTACCATCGGCCAACCGTACCGTAACTTCACGATGGGCAAACTTGATACCTTCGCGCTCGAACAACGCGCGGATGTCCTGGTAAATCCGTTTACGGATCACCCATTGATCGCCGGGTTTGGTCATGAACTTGACGCGGATGATCATCGCGCTGTCCTGCATTTCAATCACCCCTTGGGATTTCAACGGCTGAATGAAATCGGGGCCAATCACCGGATCTTCAAGCAACTCTTGCCCCAGCTTCTTGATCAGTTTGCGCACCCGTTCAACATCCGTGTCATAGGTCACCCGCAGCGGCAGTTTCATGATCACCCAATCACGTGAGTAATTGGTCATCACCTGCAATTCGCCAAACGGGATGGTGTGCAAGGCACCCAGATGGTGACGCAGTTGGAACGAGCGGACAGAGATTTTCTCAACCGTGCCTTTGACACCGCCAACATCGAGATATTCGCCCTTGCGAAAGGCATCATCAAACAGGAAAAACGCGCCTGCAAAGATGTCGCGCACCAGTGCTTGCGAGCCAAAACCAACTGCCACACCAACGATACCGGCACCGGCAAATAGCGGCCCCACATTGATGCCCACCTGCATCAGCACGATCAGCAAAATCGTAACAACAACCACAATCAGTATGAAGTTACGAAACAGGGGCAGCAGAGTTGCCAACCGGCTGGCCGAGGAGCCGCCGCCCTCGTCGCCCAATTCCCCCTCTTCCTGATCACCAGTTTCTTCCTGAATCTTGGTGTCAATCCAGATCCGAAAGGCGTGATAGATGATATAGCCGAAAAACAGGATGACCATGATATCCAGCATCCGGTCGGCAACGCTTTCGACCATCTCGGCACTGTCGTTGTCCCAAATGTAGAAAAACGCATAAATCCCCGCGACAAAAGCCAGAATACCGGCAACGCGGCGGGCCAGCTCTTCGAAGGTATTCATCTGGTGGCGCGGCCCGATGACCGCACAGGCGGCCTTTTCCTCGGCTCGGGTCTCTTCCAATTCACGGGTCAGGCGCGCCTTTTCCGCAGCGCTTGCTGCCTGACTTTCTGCCGTGGCCAAAGCCTGTTCCTGCGCCTCTTCCTCAACCATAATTTCATTCATGCGACGCAGTGCACGGGCGCGCGAAAAGTTACGTTCGATCAGGTAGTTAATCACCCCATAGACCACTACAATCGAGATCAGAATGCCGTAGGCACCGGCAATCAGTGGGACAGGGTTCGGGCTGTTGAGGACAAGGTCATAGGTCAACTGGAACCAGGCGAATAATACGTAGAGGATAACCACCGGGGCCCAGATCTGGCTAAGCAGACGGGTCGCCATACCCACCTCTTCCGGTGCTTTCCCACGACGCAACGCCCCTGAAATCGCGCGGCGGTTGACCAGAACCATTACGATATTGACCAGCACAATGACCGCCGACAGGATCGAGGACAAAAACGCATAAACATCGTAGTTCAGCCCCAGTTCGGCAATCCAGACACCAAACAGGATTGCACAAATGTCAAACACCGCCAGCACCCAAAGCCAACGATGCAGGCGTTTGGCGTCACGATCACTGAGGACGGGAATGCGATATTGCGCAAGAAACGGCGACAAGATCATCCGCCACAGACCAGCAACAAACCGACAGGCGAAATAGCCAATGTTGATCAGCGTGGCGGTGAATTGCAATGCGGTGTCTTCAAGCGGGCCAAAGATCGCGAAGCCGATGAAATAGGCCACGATCATCGACACCAGAATCCCGCTTACACCAGCTGCAAACCGCAGGACAAGAAACGGCATTTTCTCGGCAAAGCCGACGGGGTTGTCCCGCACCCGCGACACAATGACGTTGCGCATGATCCTTTTGCCATAGATTTCCCGTTCAAACAGCACCCCGGCGGCAAAGAACAGCAGGCTGTAACCCAGCACCTTGCCAAATGCCGTCAAACTACCATCAGGACTGGCCGCGCGCAGAATATACAGCACCTCGTTGAAGGCGGTTGGCAGTTGCACCAGACGTTCAATCAACGCGGTGCGAAACCGCACCGTGTTGTCCTGCAAGGCCATCAGCGCAGAACCGTCAAATCCTTCCGATACCGCTGCCGGCGCAGCTTCAGGGACGGATTGAAGCAGATTTCCTTCGCGGTCGATCACCACAACGCCCACGCCGTTTTCCGCCGCCTGACGCATGATGTCTTCGATCTTTGCTTCGGAGTCTGTTTCCGCAACCTGTTTATTGGTCAAAAACGAGATGCCCTGAGCAAAGCTGCTGCTGCCAAACGGGCCCAGTAAAATCCCGATCAGCAGCAAAAAGAAGATGGTCAGACGCATGGCAGCCCCAGTATTCAACGACAGTTGAAACACGCTAGGCCAGTGGCCATATCATTGCAATTCCCGCGATGAAGGGCTGCCGCACGGAACCGTGATCCATGATGTTTTACAAAGCCCTGCAGTTTATGCCATAGCGGAAGGGGGCTGGCGCATGGGCAGCCGAAAATTCACAGACGAATCCTGCGGGGGTCTGTTCACAGGCTAAGCCACAGTACAAATGTGGTGGAAAAGGTGACACTTATGGGGCCAACACCCTCGCACGCCAATCGCGGCACGTCCCGCGCGCGGCGGATCATGTTTTACAGCCACGATACGTTTGGTCTGGGACATCTGCGCCGTTCGCGGGCCTTGGCAACTGCGTTGACGCAGGCAGACCCCGAAGCCTCTGCGATCATCCTGACCGGATCTCCGATGGCGGGCCGGTTCACCTTTCCAGAGCGGGTCGACCATATCCGCCTGCCCGGCGTGACCAAGACACCCGATGGCAGTTACATCAGCCAGACGTTGGGGCTGGATATCGACGATATAACCTCCCTGCGGGCCGGGCTGATCCAAAGTGCGGTTGAACGGTTCGAACCTGATCTGATGATTGTCGACAAGGAACCAACCGGGTTTCGCGGGGAGTTATTACCAACATTGGAATACCTGCGGATGCGCGGCCGGTCACGTGTGGTGCTGGGCCTGCGGGATGTGCTGGACGAACCCGAAGTTCTGGCCGCTGAATGGACCCGCAAGGGGGCTCTGGCCGCGGCAGAGAACCTCTATGATGAAATCTGGGTCTACGGTGTGCGCGCGGTCTATGACCCGACAGAGGGGCTGGCCCTTTCCACCGAGACCCGCGCCAAAATGCATTGGACCGGCTATTTGCGCCGCGCGATTACGGATTCATCTGATGTGCCTGACAGCCCTTATGTCCTGATCACACCGGGTGGTGGTGGTGACGGGGCCGCGATGGTGTCGCTGGTGCTGTCTGCCTATGAGCAAGATCCCGATCTTGGGCCCAATGCGATGTTGATCTATGGCCCTTTCCTGTCAGGGGAAGTGCGCGATGCCTTTGATGCACGTGTGGCGAAGTTGAACGGGCGCGTCACCGCCGTGGGCTTTGACAGCCGGATCGAGGCATTGTTTGCCGGTGCGGTCGGGGTGGTCTGCATGGGCGGCTACAACACCTTTTGCGAGGTGCTGTCGTTCGATCGGCCTGCGGTGATCGTGCCACGCACCAAGCCGCGGCTTGAGCAATGGCTCAGGGCCAGCCGTGCCGAAGAGCTGGGGCTGGTGCGTATGTTGGACGAATTCCGCGACGGCATGACAACGCAGGCCATGATTGGTGCAATCCGTGCCCTGCCTGATCAGGCCAAACCTTCTGCCGCAGGTGCAGACGGGCTGCTGGACGGGCTGGACGTGGTTGTGGGTCGGGCGCAGGCCCTGATGAACAAAGGACCAAACCGATGAGTAAGCCCCCCCGCCTCGCCGTTGTTGTCAAAGGCTGGCCGCGCCTATCCGAAACATTTATCGCGCAAGAGCTGGTGGCGCTGGAAGAGGCCGGTCTGGATTTCGACATCTGGTCACTGCGCCACCCCACCGATACGAAGACCCACCCGCTGCATGACCGCCTGCACGCCCCCGTTCGTTATCTGCCGGAATATCTGCGCGACGATCCTGCGCGTGTCGCACGCGCCATGGGGGCTGCTGCAGAGATGCCGGGGTTTGACGCAGCCGCTGCCGCCTTTGTTGCGGATCTGGAGCGCGACGATACCGCCAACCGACGTCGCCGCTGGGGGCAGGCCTGTGTGATGGCGCATGAATTGCCCGCTGATGTCAGCGGCATTTACGCCCATTTCCTGCATACCCCGTCTTCGGTTGCACGCTACGCCGCGATCCTGCACGGCATGCCGTGGTCATTTTCCGCCCATGCCAAGGACATCTGGACGTCTCCCGAATGGGAGTTGCAGGAAAAGCTTTCAGGCACGACCCATGGCGCGGCATTCGGGGCGACCTGCACAAGGTTCGGGGCAGAGCATTTGCAAGCCATGGCCGACTCGCCGTCACGCGTGGATCTGGTGTATCATGGTCTTGATCTGGGGCGTTTTCCCGCCCCACCGCAGCGTAACCTGCGCCAGCCTGATGCACCTTTTGCCCTAATGTCCGTGGGACGTCTGGTCGAGAAAAAAGGCTATGACAATCTGCTGGATGCGCTGGCCCTGCTGCCCGACAGACTGGACTGGCATTTCACCCATATCGGCGGCGGTGCCCTGGACGCGGATATGCGGGCAAGGGCAGAGCGGCTTGGCATTGCCAGCCGCATCACATGGCGCGGTGCCTGTGACCAGCCAGAGGTGATCGCCGCCATGCGCAAGGCCGATCTGTTTGTGCTGCCCTCGCGCATCGCCGCGGACGGTGACCGGGACGGGCTGCCCAATGTCCTGATGGAAGCGGCCAGCCAGAAACTGCCCATTCTCAGCACCCCTGTTTCGGCCATCCCCGAATTTATCGATACCGGTGTGCATGGCGTTCTAAGCGATGATGCCCCCACTGCACTGGCCCATGCCATGGAAAGCTTCGCCACGGATCCTGCCCGCGCCCATGCGATGGCCGATGCTGCCTTTGACCGCCTTACCGCGCATTTCCTGATGCATCCGGGCATTGAACATCTGACCAAGCGGCTGACCGCGATGTTGACGGCGCAGGGCTGATGCAGCTGGCCTTTTATGCGCCCATGAAATCGCCGGACCATCCGGTGCCTTCTGGTGACCGCAGCATTGCGCGGTCTTTGGTTGCTGCATTGGGCCACATGGGCGCAAAAGTGACAGTCCCCAGCAGATTGCGCTGCCGTGATGGCAAGGGAGACACCAAGGTGCAGGCCGCGTTGCAACTTGCAGCACAGGGCGAGGTTGACCGCCTGATCCCGCTTGGCCAGCGCGCCGGATGGCAGGCATGGATCACCTATCATAACTACTACAAGGCCCCCGACCTGATTGGCCCGACCGTCAGCAGGGCCTTGGGCATTCCTTATCTTCAGGTTGAATCCACCCGCGCCCGCAAACGCCTGAACGGCCCTTGGGCGGAATTTGCCCGGATCGCAGAGGCGGCGACCGATGCCGCGGATTTGGTTTTCTACTTCTCCACCCGCGATGCCATCGGCTTGCAGGAAAACGCCCGCCCCGCGCAGCAGCTGATCCACCTGCGCCCGTTTTTACCCCGTAGTGACATCCCTTCAAACGCGGTGGGCGATGGTCCGATGCTAAGTGTCGGCATGATGCGCCCGGGGGACAAGCTCGCCTCATTTCAGATTATTGCCGATACGCTTTCTTTGTTGGCAGACCCGGAGTGGCAGTTGGATATCGCCGGGGACGGCCCCGCCCGCGCCGAGGTGGAAAACCTGATGTCGCCCTTTGGGTCACGTATAAGGTTCCTTGGACAGCTTGAGACACAGACCCTGCAAGCGGCCTATCGAAACGCCAGCCTGATGTTCTGGCCCGGCGTGAACGAAGCCCTTGGCATGGTCTATCTGGAGGCACAGGCTGCGGGTCTGCCCGTGGTCGCCCAAGACCGCCCCGGCATGCGCGAAGTATTGGTGCCCGCCCCTTATCCTGCGCCAGATCAAGGGCCCGCTGGATTGGCGGCTGTTATCGATGACCTGTTGGCACACCCCTCAACGCGCCGGGAGCTGGGCCAAACTGCGCAGCGCCATGTCACGCTGAACCACCTGATGCCAACCGCCGCTGAAACATTATGCAGCGGGCTGGCCCAAACCGGAGTAACCCTATGATCCGTCTGGCTCTTTTACGTCATGGCCACACCGAGTGGAACCGCGCTGGTCGCATTCAGGGGCGGACCGATATCCCGTTGGAAGACGCGGCGCGGCAGGATCTGTCCAAGCTGATGCTTCCCCCACCGTGGCAAGACGCCGATCTGTTTTCCAGCCCTTTGGCGCGCGCCGCAGACACAGCACGGATTGTCGCGGATCGGGACCCCGTCACTGACCCAGCTCTGATCGAGATGAACTGGGGTGCTTGGGAAGGGAAATTCGGGGTGCAAATGCGGGCAGATCCGAATAGCGGTTATCGGGATATCGAAACTTGGGGTTGGAACTATACGCCACCCGATGGCGAAGCGCCCGCCGCGCTGCGGGACAGGCTGATCCCCTGGGCGGCAGGGTTGCAACGCGACAGTATCGCGGTCTGCCACATTGGTGTCATGCGGGTGCTGATGGCCCATGCAACGGGCTGGCAGTTTGACGGCCCTGCCCCGTTTCGGATCAAACGCAACCGGCTTTTTGTCATCGAGATCGATGGCGATACATGGCACCTGCAAACAGAGCCAGTGCGGCTTTTGGAGCGGCCAAAATGAAGGTGATGATTGTCGTCACCCATCTGCTTGGAACTGGCCATCTGACCCGTGCGGTCACCTTGGCACAGGCGTTTCAAGAGGCGGGGCATCGACCTATCGTGATCTCGGGGGGGGTGCCGGTGGCGCGGCTTTCCGACATCGGGATAGAGGTTGTGCAACTGGACCCCTTGCGCTCTGACGGAGTGGATTTCAGCAGGTTACTGGATGCGGGCGGCGCTGTTGCAACCGACGATCTGATGCGGGGTCGCAGGGTGCAGATCGCTAGGACACTAGATGAATTTCAGCCGGATGTGGTCATCACGGAGCTGTTTCCATTTGGCCGTCGCAATTTGAAAGATGAATTCCTTGATCTGCTGGCAAAGATGCGCACATTGCCCCGCCGTCCGGCAGTATTCGCATCCATTCGTGACATTCTGGCCCCCCCCAGCAAGCCCAAAAAAGTGCAATTCGCCGATGATACCATTGCAGCCCACTACAATGGCGTCCTTGTGCATTCCGATCCGGATGTCGCCCCTCTTGAGCTAAGCTGGCCTGTGTCCGACCAATTGCGGGACAAGTTGCGGTATACCGGATTTGTCGCCATGCCCCCTACCCCGCCGCATCCCGAACAGGCCGGTGCAGGTGAGGTGATTGTCAGTGCGGGCGGCGGATCTGTGGGCGACAATCTGTTTCATTGTGCGCGTAAGGCTGCGGCACTGGACAGCGGACGCATCTGGCGGTTGCTGGTGGGCGGTCAGGCTGCACAGGCGCGGATCACAGATTTGCAAGCCGGGGCCCCTGCCAATCTGACCGTCGAAACCACCCGCCCCGACTTTCGCCAAATGCTGCATCACGCGGCAGTGTCAGTTTCCTTTTGCGGCTATAATACCGCACTTGATCTGCTTCAAACCACATGTCCGTCGGTATTGGTGCCCTTCGACGATGGCGATGAGGTTGAGCAGGGCATTCGCGCCACGGCCCTTGCCCGCACGCCCGGTTTTGAGATGCTCACCTCAAGCAAGCTGACGGCACACACCTTGTTATCAGCAGTCAGTAAGGCGATTGCAGACGGACACCAACGCCAAATACATACGCAGATGTATGGCGCGCAGAACAGCGTTGATATTGTGCTGCAATCGGTGAAGGAACAACGTCTTGGCTGACTGGAGCGCCCTGCAAGACGAGCTGCGCATCTGGCGCAGTGAAGGCCTTACCCTGCCCCTCTGGTGGCGGGATGACGACGCGGTTTCGCATACACCCGCCCTTGACCAGATGCTAGCACGGGCCAGACATTTGAACATGCCGGTCCATATCGCGGTGATCCCGAAACATGCAGACCAAAGCCTTGTTGATCTTGTGTTGAACGAACCAAAACTGGTGCCGCTTGTGCATGGCTGGGCACATGAGAACCACGCGACACAGGGCCGCAAGAAGGCCGAATTTGGTGAACAACGTGCCAGTCTGTTGGGGGACGCCAGCGCCGCCATCGAACAGATGAAAGCCCTGTTCGGCACGGCCTTTGCCGAAGTCTTTGTGCCGCCGTGGAACCGCATTGATCCTGATCTGATCCCGCACCTGCCTGCGCTGGGGTATCATGCACTCTCGACCTTTACGCCTCGCACGACCCGCCTGCCCGTGGCGGGGCTGGCTCAGATCAACACACATGTTGATCCAATCAACTGGCGGGGCGGGGCTGGGTTACTCGCACCTGATACCTTGGTGTTCAGGCTGATCCAGCACTTGCAGGACCGACGGCAAGGGCGTGCCGATGCAGCGGAGCCTTTGGGGATGTTAACCCATCATCTGGTGCAGGATGCGGAGACCTGGGCATTCACACAGGATTGCCTGTCCTGTCTGTTGGACGCGGGGGCGGTGCCGTTGAATTTGTACGGCGCGAAAGACGCCCTTCCCTAGGTCACGACCCGGTCAATTTGCGCGCCACCAGATAGGCAACTGGCATGGCCAGCACCGCACCTGCAGCAGCGGCGGCAAGGATTGGGGTCAGGGAAACATACCCTGCGGTCAGGACGGCAATCACCCCGGCCCCGGCCAAAGCAGTTGCAATGATGGAATAGAGCATTGAGGCAAGGCGAAACATCCGGTGTCCTCTCAAATAGGTTCACATTGCCAGAGGACTAGCATGCACCCGGGCGCATTGTGTTGATTTGGGTCAATCCGCGCAAACCCCTGATCGCCCAGAAACAGAACTGGTTTCGACACGCCTCCCACAGCCCCTACAGGACAAGCCGAGCGACCTGAAAAACCCTGCCCGCACCTAGCCGCGCTTTTTCACAAACTCTGTCAGGATGACAATGCGCTGGCCCTCAACGCGCCCTTCGATATGCGCGGGGTTGTCGGCAACCAGCGAGATCCGATGCACCGCGGTGCCGCGTTTGGCGGTGAATCCGGCTCCTTTGACATTCAGATCCTTGATCAGAACCACGGTATCCCCGGCCGCAAGCGCCACGCCGTTGCTGTCCTTATGCGCCGTTTCCTGTGGGGCGCTGTCCACCCAGAGCTGTGTTTCTTCGTCAAGATAAAGCTGCTCGGAAAGGTCACGCGCCCAATCGACATCAAGACGCTTGAGCGTACGGGCCGCGAGGACTTGCAGAGCTCTATCCTCTGTCCACATGGTTGAGGCTATGGCGCGGAAATGCGCCGGCGCTGTTTCGGGATCTGCGCAGGCCGCACAGATGTGCACAGTGGCTTCCGCCGCCCCCCCGGGAACCGGTGTTTCGATCAGCGGGGTGTCGGCGGTGGTGCAAAGCGGGCAATTCATGTGACGGGTTTAGGAGCAGTGCCTCCTCTGCGCAATCAATTGTTGCAGCGCCGGGTCTTTGGCTGGCAAGTGATTGTCCCCGCAGGCTTCCACAAAAGAAACGGCCCCAATATGCAATCACGCACCGGATATGCGCGGACACCAGCCACCTTCGCGCTCAACAATTGTGCAACATTCGAAATTTGATATACTTTGTAAAGTTTTGGCCGCATTCCCACCTTTTTTGAAACATATTCAGGTGTTGTAAGGCCCAAAAGATAGGATTGCCTGATGCCCACGTACAACCTTACTGAAAACGACGACAATTTCACCGGCAGCAATGAGGCGGATATCATCCGCGGGCTGGGCGGGAATGACATGATCGATGCACTATTCGGCAACGATCTGGTCCGGGGTGGTAACGGCAATGATACCATCTATGGCCGCGACCAAGAGGACACGATTTATGGGGATGCCGGCGATGATTCCCTGATCGGTGGGCTCGGCGATGACACCTTGTTTGGCGGAGAGGGGAATGACCTGTTGGCTGGCAGCCAGGGGGATGACGAGATCCACGCTGGCAATGGGGATGACCTTGTCTTCCTTGGTGTTTTCGAAGGCTCCGACCGGATCTTCATGGACGCGGGCAATGATGTATTGGACGGGGCAGCCGCCGATTCAACCTTTTACGCCGAAGGGGGCAGCGGCGATGATGAAATGCGCAGTGGCCATGCCAACGACACGCTGGACGGCGGCACGGGCGATGACTGGGTCATGCTGAGCAGCTCCATGGAGAGCTACACGCTGACACTACAGGCCGGTGATCTGTCGCTCACGGACCGCAGCGCTGGTGGGACCGCCACCGATACCCTGCGCAGCATCGAAAACCTGGAGTTTGCAACCGGCGGCGACGACACCCCAAACGAGGTGTTTGCCCTTGGGACCTATGGCGGCATGGCAACCTTAAGTGCGGCCCAGATCGAGAGCTTTGTTGAATTCTACATCGCCTATTTCAACCGCGCCCCCGATGCGGTGGGGTTAAACTTCTGGGGCACGGCATTCGCCAATGGCACCACGTTGGAAGAGATGGCAAGCCTGTTCATTGACCAGCCAGAGACCCGCGCGGCCTACCCCGCCTCTATGAGCAATTCCGATTTTGCCACAACGGTTTACAACAATGTGCTGGGCCGGGTTGCGGATCAGGAAGGTTTTGATTTCTGGGTCGGTGTCCTTGATGACGGATCGGTCGGGCGCGACCAGTTCATCCGCGAAATCCTCGCCGGTGTGCGCGCCGACCCGCCACAGGGCGCATCGCCTGCATTCATCGCACAGCAACAAGCGGATGAGGATTATCTGGAAGCCAAGGTCGATATCGGTGCCTATTTTGCCATCCACAAGGGCATATCAGATGTTGGTGAGGCCTCTGCCGCGATGGCGCTGTTTGACGGCAGCGCCGCCAGCCTGAACCGCGCTGTGGATGCGATTGATGATTATCATCAGGACGCATTGAGCGCGGACGGTGGGTTCTTGCTGCCACTGATTGGTGTGCTGGACGATCCGTTTTCGGGGTAGGATCGGGTTTGTGGGGGAAGGTGCGAACAAAGGTTTACTGGGCGTGTTGCGATAGTCGTCGGGAATGGTAGGTTGCTACAACCCTTAAGCGCCTCCAATCCCTTCAAATTTATGAGAGAACCTGTGTATCAAATCTGCACAACCTTCGGCTCGTAACTGCGGGCTGCCTCGTTGTATCTTCCCTTGGTGAGGTGTTTGCCGCATCATACAAGTACTCTTCAGCTTTCCAGCAATGAACTCGCTTCTTTCCTCCGAGACGCCGTATGTCGTACCCAGCAGGCTTGGGATCTCAAATGGGCCCTCGTCAAAAAGAAACTCATCATTGACACTAATGAACCCATAACCAAGAAATACAGCGTTCTCAGCATTCGTAAAAGCCCTACTAATCTTTACCCTTACATCTGATTCCATCCCTTCTGTGAAAGTACGAATATTTCGGGATGCCGATATTAAAAATTGACGATCTTTATGTCTCCCAAAAGTACCATGTTCCCCGTCAATAGGGTTCAAGTCACCTAACGAGCCATAAGGATGAATAATATTCAGTGCATCTGACAGTTTCTCAACATCAAAGGCTTCAACGGGATAAATAAGCGATGCCGCGCCAAAAAGGTATCGTTCAATACAACGGTCATAGTTGAAGCAAACAAAGTCTATTGATGAGATGGCCTCACAGAAAGTGTCGAAATCGCGCCCTGCGGAAAGGGCCTTGGTCAGTAAGCCTATCCACGTGTTGTGTGGCTCAATATCCACCCCACTATGTCGGCGCCCATGAAATCCAGCTCCCTTACCACTATATGCAAGCGAGCTTTCGAATTCAGCCTCTAGAATACATGCTGCGATGGCAAGCTTTCCAATTGCAACGGTTTCAGTGTCGGTACGATGAGCATCCAAATAGTTATCTATTGAAGCGGCGTGCTCCACACCATTTGAAATATGGTTAGCTTTCTTGGCGAGCCTAACCGTGTCATTTACTGTATAGTGGCTTTGCATGGCGACGTCCGGCAAAATATCATGAAAAAACAGATTGCTAGAGAAGGGCCGTATGCCACCACTGCTGACGTCCATCTTCGTAATTTTTCGTATTTCACTTTGAAGGGTAGTCCCGACGGGTAATCCAAACTCGTGACTTGCACCAGCGCCCACTACAATTACAGTACGTAAAGGCTTGTCACCCATCCATCTAAATCCTGTACTCGGCGCTCCAACAAAGGTACGTGGGCCAAGCACTTGGCTATGCCAACCCCCTTCGCCCACCCGCAATCAAACGGGCCATCTTTTACCCATCCATTTTCAGTGCGCTGATGAAAGCTTCCTGCGGAATATCCACTTTACCGAACTGGCGCATCTTCTTCTTACCGGCCTTCTGCTTCTCCAGCAGTTTCTTCTTACGCGTGGCGTCGCCACCGTAACATTTGGCCGTCACGTCTTTGCGCATTGCGGACAGGGTCTCGCGGGCGATCACCTTGCCGCCAATCGCCGCCTGAATTGGAATTTTGAACATGTGGCGGGGGATCAGGTCTTTCAGCTTTTCCACCATCGCCCTGCCCCGCGCCTCGGCACGGTCGCGGTGTACCATGGTTGACAGCGCATCCACGGGTTCATCGTTCACAAGGATCGACATTTTGACCAGAGAATCCGTGCGATACCCAATCATGACATAGTCAAAGGAGGCATAGCCCTTGGTCACCGATTTCAGCCGGTCGTAGAAATCAAACACCACTTCGTTCAGCGGCAGGTCATAGACAACCATGGCGCGGGAACCGGCATAGGTCAAGTCTTCCTGAATGCCACGGCGGTCCTGACAGAGTTTCAGCACATCGCCGAGGTATTCATCCGGCACCAGAATCGTCGCCTTGATGCGCGGCTCTTCGATGTGATCCACAAAGGTCAGGTCGGGCATGTCAGCGGGGTTGTGCAGCTGATCCACCGAACCGTCCTTCATGTGGATGTCATAGATAACCGAAGGTGCGGTGGTGATCAGGTCGATGTTATATTCGCGTTCGATCCGGTCGCGGATCACTTCAAGGTGCAACAGGCCAAGGAAACCACAGCGGAAGCCAAAGCCCAGCGCGGCGGATGTTTCCATCTCGAAACTGAATGACGCATCGTTCAACGCCAGCTTTTCAATACTGTCGCGCAGGTCTTCGAACTCGGCGGCATCAACGGGGAACAATCCACAGAAAACAACTGGTTGCGCGGGTTTGAAACCCGGCAGCGCCTCGGTGGTTCCCTTTTTCTCATGGGTGATCGTGTCCCCCACACGGGTGTCACGGACCTGTTTGATCGACGCGGTGAGAAAGCCCAGCTCGCCCGGTCCCAATTCGTCAATCTCTGTCATCGCGGGGCGGAACACGCCAATGCGGTCCACGTGATGGGTAGAGTTGTTAGAGAGCATGCGGATCCGTTCGCCCTTTTTCAACACACCATCCATGATGCGCACCAGAACGATCACACCGAGATAACTGTCATACCATGAATCCACCAGCATCGCCTTCAGCGGCGCATCACGGGTGCCCTTGGGCGGCGGCAGATGTTCAACAATGGCTTCCAGCGTTTCGGCGATGCCGATGCCGGTCTTGGCGGAAACACGGATGGCGCCCGATGCGTCAATGCCGATCACATCTTCGATCTGTTCGGCAACGCGGTCACAATCTGCCGCCGGCAGATCAATCTTGTTCAACACCGGCACGATTTCATGGTCTGCATCAATGGCATGGTACACATTGGCCAGAGTTTGCGCTTCGACGCCCTGCGTGGAATCGACAACCAGCAACGACCCTTCGACCGCACGCATGGAGCGGGACACCTCATAGGCAAAATCCACATGGCCGGGGGTGTCGATCAGATTGAGGACATACTCCTCACCGTTGTTCGCCGTGTAGTTGATCCGAACGGTCTGCGCCTTGATCGTGATGCCGCGCTCGCGCTCGATGTCCATGCTGTCAAGCATCTGCTCTTTCATATCGCGATCCGCCACGGTGTGCGTGGACTGGATCAAGCGATCAGCCAGAGTGGATTTACCGTGGTCAATATGCGCCACGATGGAGAAATTGCGGATGTGTGAAAGCGGTGTCATAACGTTGATATGTAGGGGTTTGACGGGGCGGTCAAGGTGGATTGAAAGCGGCCAGAGCGTGGTTGGTTTGACCATGGATGATTTTGGGCTGTCTGACGCTTTGAAACGAGGCGATCGCGGCGTTTTCGGCGCTGACCGCAGGTGAGGATCCGGGGATCACGGAGGCCCCGTGGAACCACATGCAATATCCCTCCCCCATTTCGTGATTTGCCCCCTTGCTCCAAATCCGTCATACTTCGTCAAAGGCAAAACAGGACCATCAAGGGGCAAACCCCATCGGTTCAGGGCAAAGGCAAAATTTATGGTACGTATCAGTGTGGCGCTTGTAGCGCTTTTGGCGTTGGTGGCTTGTGGCGGCGGTCGCTCCGCGGGCCAACGGGGATATGCCCCGGCTGTGCAATTCGCCAGCGGACCGATCCAAAAGGCCTGTCAGGCGCAGGGGCGCAAAGCGGCGTCGCGGGCCAGATGTGGCTGTGTTCAGGCGGTGGCGAACCGAGAATTATCCGCCTCGGATCAGCGGCGGGGAGTGAAGTATTTCAAAAACCCGCATGCCTTGCAGCAGGTCCGGCAGAATCAGGATAACAATGCCAGCAACAGACGGTTCTGGGCGGCGTGGAAGGCCTATGGCCAGCGCGCGGCGCAGGTATGTTCAGGTGTTTAGGTCATATTTTCGGAAACAGCCAAGCCGAAAATATCTAAATATTCCGATAGTTTGGCCGGTTACGGCATCTTGATCGGAGGGCCGAAACGGGCAATCAACCGCTCTGCGATCTGATCACGGGCAGCGCGGAATTGTACCAGTTTCGCCTCTCGGGTCTCCCCAAGACCGGTGGGGTCAAGGATCGGCCAATATTCAACCTCAAGATGGAAATACCGCGTCAGTTCCAGCGCACGGCGTTGGCTGGCCGGTGACAATGCGATCACCAGATCAAAGGAGGACAGGTCGTCGCCCCATTGCTCCATTTCGTCAAAACTGCGCGAACGGTGGCGTGATAGCTCTACCTCCAGTTCGGCGCAAACGGCGATGGAAAACCCGTCGATTTCCAGATCGTTCTTCACGCCGACGGACTGCACATAGGTATCGGTGCCGTAGTACTTCTTCATGATCCCCTCTGCCATCGGGGAGCGTACCGCGTTGTGGTCGCAGCAGAATAATACGGACTGGGGGAGTGTTTCTTTCACTCAGCCTCCGAAATGCAGAACACAGATCAGGGTAAAGAGACGGCGCGCTGTGTCGCTGTCGATTTCCGCCTTGCCTTCAAGGCGTTCCTGCAACACGCGGCTGCCCTCGTTGTGAATGCCACGCCGCGCCATGTCGATGGTTTCGATCTGGCTGGGTGGCAGCTTTTTCACCGCGTCAAAGTAGGATTCGCAAATCTGGAAGTAATCCTTGACCACTTGCCGGAACGGCCCCAGCGAAAGGTGAAACTCCGCCGCCTTTTCCTCGGATTCGGTTTCCACATCAAACACCAGCCGCTTGTCGCGGATCGAAAGGCCAAGGTGATACGGCCCCTGGGCCACGGGACGTTCACCCCGTGCGGGCAGGACAAAGGTATTGTCTTCAAGCAGGTCAAAGACAGCAACCTTGCGTTCCTGCTCGATCTCCGGTGTGGGCGGGGGCAAGTTGGCATCATCAAGGTTGATCTGAACGAGACGGGACATGCGCGGGCGCATCCTTTTATAGGCAGGGTTACGCCATGGATACGCCAGCAATTCGCAAGTGGCAATGTCACCCGATCCTTGGTGGTGAATAGCCCGGTTGGGGAGGTCAGCGGTTCAGCTTGTCCAGACGGGCGGTGACGCTCAGACCATGAGCTTCAAGGCTTTCAGATGTGGCAAGCCGTTCGGCGGCGGGGCCGATGGCGCGCAGGGCATCCGGCGTCATCCGGGCCAGCGTTGTACGCTTCATAAAATCAAGCACCGAAAGCCCTGAAGAGAATCGCGCAGAGCGGGCGGTGGGCAAGACGTGATTGGGCCCGCCGATGTAATCGCCAATGGCTTCGGGGGTCCATTGCCCCAGAAATATCGCGCCCGCATGGGTGATCTGCGCGCTTAAGGTGTCGGGATCTGCCACACAAAGCTCAAGGTGTTCCGGCGCAATGCGGTTGGACAGCTTGGCCGCCGTAGCCAGGTCAGGCACGGTGATGATCGCCCCGAAGTCGCGCCAGCTGGCACCGGCAATGGCGCGGCGCTCAAGGGTTTCAAGCCGCTTCTCGACAGCCTGCGCAACAGCTTGGCCAAAGGCCGCATCGGTGCTGATCAGGAGCGATTGCGCACTTTCGTCATGTTCGGCCTGCGACAGCAGATCAAGCGCAATCCAGTCGGGATCATTGTCGCCATCCGCAATCACAAGGATTTCAGACGGACCAGCAATCATATCGATGCCGACCTTGCCAAAAACCCGGCGTTTGGCAGCCGCGACAAAGGCATTGCCGGGACCGGTGATTTTATCAACCGGGGCGATGGTATTGGTACCATAGGCCAGTGCCGCCACGGCCTGCGCCCCGCCAATGCGGTAGATTTCATCAACGCCAGCGATATGCGCCGCCATCAGCACCAAGGGGTTCAGCACTCCATCCGGGGTGGGCACAACCATCGCCAACCGGTTTACCCCTGCCACCTTGGCGGGAATGGCGTTCATCAAGACAGAGCTGGGATAGCTGGCAAGACCACCGGGCACATATAGACCAGCAGCAGATACCGCCGTCCAGCGCCAACCAAGTGTGGCCCCCGCCGCATCGGTCCATTCAGCATCTTCGGGAAGCTGTCGTTCATGATAGGCGCGGATACGGCTGGCCGCGAGATCCAGCGCCGTCTTGTCATCATCGCTGACCTGCTGCATCGCTTGCGCAATCTCATCAGGGGTGATGCGCAGGGTTTCCGGTGTCAGCGTGATGCGGTCAAATCTGGCGGTAAGGTCGATCACCGCTGCGTCACCACGGGCGCGGACATCCGCAATGATGTCAGCCACCACGGCATCCACATCCGGGCTGTCTTCGCGTTTGGCGTTCAGCAGGGTTTGAAAGGCGGCTTCGAATTCGGGTGCCGAGGCATTCAGGAAAACGGGCATTTTGAAATCGCTCCAGAAGAGTTTTGATCTGTCCGCCATTCCATCGGGGAACACCGCGATTTACGGGTAAAGCGGCAGCAGTATTTAGGGCCAAAAAGAGGGGGCTGTCGGAAAAAAATTATTCGGGATGCTCCGGCCGTTTTCTGGAAGGCGCGACATAAGGGCGTGTGACATCCTTAAGCGTTACTTCAATCGTCTCCACGCTGAGGCGGATGGCACCATCCCCAGCAAGGGTCAGCGTCAGATGGCCAGAAGGGGCGTCGGTTTCGTCAAAATCCAGCGAAAGCAGCGACAGGATGGTATCCGCGTCGCCTTTTGGCACGTCCTGACTGGCAACACCCTGCACCGTCTTGAACATCAGCACTGACTGAACACGTTCGGGGGCATGACGGTCTTGCCCGTTATCCTCCCAACGCATGCGGTTCA
The DNA here is from genome assembly GCF_030159975.1 of Sulfitobacter pacificus. Lineage (NCBI taxonomy): Bacteria > Pseudomonadati > Pseudomonadota > Alphaproteobacteria > Rhodobacterales > Roseobacteraceae > Sulfitobacter > Sulfitobacter pacificus. The sequence goes on along the minus strand of NZ_BSNL01000001.1, from coordinate 238,791 downwards.
GCAGAAGGGCAAAGCGCCCCGCCCTGCGTTCCCAGCGCATTTCCGAGGCCGGAAATACGGCGTCCTGCACCAATGACGAAATAACCTTAAGGTCATCCACATCCATCGCGCCAAGATTTAGCGGCGCTTCTGCACCATCCTCAAAACGGGCGTCCTGGGTCATGTTTCCTTGATCCGTTCAATATCGGCACCAACACCGCGGAGTTTGGCAACCACATGTTCATACCCCCGGTCAAGGTGATAGACGCGTGCAACCTTGGTTTCCCCTTCGGCGGCAAGACCGGCAAGGATCAGGGAAACCGATGCACGCAGGTCGGTGGCCATGACAGGCGCGCCTTTCAATTTGCTTACCCCTTTGACCGTTGCAGTACCGCCGTGCACTTCAATATCCGCCCCCATGCGCTCAAGCTCAGGCGCATGCATGAACCGGTTTTCAAAGATCTTCTCTTCCAGCACAGAAGTCCCTTCAGCGGTACACAACAGCGCCATCATCTGGGCTTGCAGGTCGGTTGGAAAGCCGGGGAAGGGCTCGGTTGTGACATCAACCGCACGGATACGGCCGTTTTTACGCGCCACCGTCAGCCCGGTCGCGGTTTCAGTCACGGAAATCCCCGCCGCATCAAGTTTTTCGCAGAAGGCCGACAGCAGGTCGATGCGCCCATCCAGCAGTTCAACCTCACCACCGCAAATTGCCGGGGCCAGCATATAGGTTCCAAGTTCAATTCGGTCGGTCACCACCTTGTGCGTTGCCCCATGCAGGCTATCGACACCCTGAATGGTGATCGATGGGGTGCCGTCGCCGTCGATCTGTGCGCCCATGGCGCGCAGGCAATCAGCCAGATCGACGATTTCAGGTTCTCGCGCGGCGTTGTTGATCACCGTGGTGCCTTTGGCCAAAGTCGCGGCCATCATGATATTTTCGGTCGCCCCGACAGAGGCAAAGGGGAAGTCGATGACCGCCCCTTTCAACCGCCCGCCCTGCGCCTTCGCGTGCAGATATCCATCGCGCAACTCGATATCCGCGCCCATCTGCGTCAGCCCATCGGTGTGAATATCCATTGGCCGCGCCCCGATGGCACAACCGCCGGGCAGCGAGACCTCCGCATGGCCCTCACGCGCCAGCAGCGGCCCCAGCACAAGGTTGGAAGCCCGCATTTTACGCACGATGTCATAATCGGCATGGGTGTTGATCGGCCCCTGACTGGACATCGCCAACACTTTGCCGTCTTGCAGCGCGGAAACTTCGGTGCCCAAGGAGCCCAGCAATTGCGTCATGGTGCGAATGTCACTCAGACGGGGCGCATTGGTCAGCGTCAGCGGTTCTTCGCTCAGCAACGTGGCCGGCATCAAGGTGAGGCAGGCGTTTTTCGCCCCCGCGATCGGTATTGCGCCCTGCAGCTCTTTGCCGCCTCTGACCAGAATCGAATCCATGCTACTCGCTTTCCTCGGTTGCCCCTTTGGGGTCTATGTTTTCCGCGGCCCTGCCACGTGCCTGTGCCTTACGCCGCCCCATATTCGCCTTGAGCGCGGCTTTAAGCCGTTCTTCGCGCGCCTGCGCTTTGGTTTTAGATGTCGGGGGCGTCTTGCCTTGTGTCATGGGGCCTGTCTAACGCAGCGTTGCGCAAGGGTCCAGATTTCGGTTGCAGTGTTTTTGGTTTGCGGCTAATCAGCGCCCACATCAGCGCTGTAGTAGCTCAGTGGTAGAGCGCGTCATTGGTAATGACGAGGTCGGGAGTTCAATCCTCCCCTACAGCACCATTTGTTTTTTCACCCCCTGAAAACATACCTAACACCTTGAATGGTAACGATATTTGGGGAGTTCTATGCCCCTCAATTCGATGGTACGCAAACCCTTCTGTAAACGCCAATCTGAGCAGTGTTCTGCGCAATATGACATCCTCACTTTCCCATAGTTTCCAAGGGTTTGAGAGGAACTTGAGGGAGAGTTCTATTATTTCCTCAAACCTACCCGCTGGCGGGACTTGATTCACAAGATTTTCACTCAATCGCGCCTTGGTTTTTTCGAGTGTACCGATCTTTTCTTCATACGCACTCACAACTCCGTCGTTGGTCGCGTTCATGATACGACCCAACAACGTCTCAATTTGTTTTTCGACGTCAGTGATTTGGCGTTTAACTGACAAAGTCATATCTTTGGCCTGCCCTAAACGAGCAGCCCATGCGTCCTTAATCATCAACTTAGCCAACGCAAACAGCTTAGGGCTGGGTTTCAATGTTTTGACGACCTCGTCAAACGCACTTTCCAGACGATCACGGGGGATCGACTTGCCGTAACTGTCGCAACTCTTCGTATGACACGCATAGTATGGATAGCTCTTGTATTTGCCTTTGGACCAAGAGGACCGCAACGGTGCACTACAATCACCGCAGGTCGCAAATCCACGCAGCGCGAAATCTTCGCCAATGTCTGCGCGTGCTGGCGCATAAGCAGACCCAAGTCGACGCGTTTGAATCTTTTCGTAAGTTTCCATTGAGATAATCGGCGCGTGCTGGCCTTTCAGCCATTTCAGCCCGTAGACCTCGCTACAGATATAACCCGCATAAAGCGGCTGTATCAGCATATCAACAACGCGCTTTGGCCTAACCTTGCCATCCTTGTTGTAGGGAAATTCTGGACGGGTCTCTAAAAATCTATTCACCTCAGACTGAGTTTGAAACCTCCCCATCGCGTAACCTTCCAAAGCCTCCCGCACGATGCTGGCATGTGGTTCATCAATCATCAGTAGCTTACCATGGCCTTTCACGGTCTTGTAGCGATACCCTACAGGCGCGTTATGCACCCAATAGCCTGACTGCATGCGGGCTTTCATTTTCTGCGCCACTTGCCGTCCGTTTTGCTTGCGTTCCAACGCACCTTGAGCGGCCATAATGGTCTCGATAAACTCACCCTCTGGCGTTTCATCAAATTTGAAGTTCAGACATTCAATCGTGGCACCGCGAGCGCGGAAGGCCTCACGTAAATCTAGGTGAAACCGCGTATCCCGAGCAAAGCGCTTGAGATCATCAAAGATCACGACAAAATCTGTATCGGGTTGCGCATCGAGAAAGGATAGCAATGCCACCATGCCGGGGCGTTTCATGAAGTCCCCCCCGCCCGTAATCGTATCAGGAAACACGGCCATGACCTCATGGCCGTTAGCAGTGGCAAACTCACGGCAACGCGTTTCTTGGCTTTGTAGCCCATTGCCATCTGCTTCTTGCGCCCGTGACGAGACGCGGCAATAGATCAATGCCTGTCTTGGTGGTTGTGCAACCATGGCGTCTGCTTGTGTGGATTTACTCTGGTACATGAGGACTCCTTTCGCCCTGCCCGTCTTGTTGTGGGGTTGGCGCTTGTTCAAATCTTGATGTGCTATTCTTCGAGGATATCACATCACCAGCAGGCAATTCAGCCAAAGAAATGTCTTTTCCACAAACTTGCTGGAGGGGATGAACACCAAAGCCAAGATCGACAAAGTTAACCATGATGGACCACAACGCTTCGATCAACTCACGCTTGTCATCTCCCGATATATCCTCATCCTCAAAGAATGGCAGATAGGCATCCCAATCAATACTCAGGCTTGGTGGTGCCGTCTCAGGGTTAAAGTTTGGAGGTACATCAGTCATTGTCTTTTCTTTCCGCCTCTTGGCATTTTATGTTTTGGGGTCTCCTTTTTTGCCTCTCACCAGGAGAGAACATAAATGGAACAATATAGGACATTATTCCCAAAACCCAAAGCAGATTTTTCTAGCTTCGAGACTTGGATATCGTAAAATACTCACACCGTGGCCGTAGGTTGCGGGTAAATTCGGGTAGTTTTGAGGCGGACAATTAGTTGTGGATATAAATTGGAAGGCCGCAACCAAGGCAGATCGCGCCGCGCTTTATCACGTCGCCCGCACTATCGCTGATACCAGCAGTCTTAGCGTGGAAGCCATCATGGAGCACGCCTTCGGGCACACGTTGGTAGCCGGAACGGACTATCTATCCAACTTCAGAAGCGGTGCCATTGGGCGTAACAAAGCCAAACTCATTCATGATTGGATCGCAGAACATCATGTTGAGACGGCGCATACTGTTGATCCCAGAATATTTCCAAAACTACATACAGACGCATGGGGTCGCTATATTGAGGAGCACGGCATTCGCGGACAGCTACAGATCAAGCGCTTTACCAAGGATGAATTGAACCTCATCAAAAAGGTCAAAGATCGTGATCTACCCGATGCGACACTTAAATTGGGTGAGAAATTTTGCTTCTTCTTACGAACCGACGCCAATGTCCACGCAATCAGGTTTGAGCGCTATAAGGGTGAATGGCACGTGATGCCGTTGGGGATCAATGGATCGCCAACCTTCCAGTTACGACACAACGAACCGCACTTCCCAATTGATGCTAGCGGTGCAATTGAACGGCTAACTGAAGAAAGCGATTTGAACATGCATCGCTTTGCCTTCGTTGTCTCACAAGATACAAATGACTTACCCTGCTCACCCGATATCAAGGATATCGGCCAAGCTGCAAACCTGCATTATATCGACGTGTTATTCTCAGCCTGAAATTTATAAACCAACGGCAAAATCTGCTCATTGGCGTCTTTCAGTACCGCCCATTCCTTTGCGCCAACCGTTTGCAACTGATCCCAATTGCCAAGCTTGGCGTGCGCGGTATCGGCAAAGAAGATTTTGGGGTCACCGAGATCATCGATGAAACTTGTGGCCTCGGCAGACTTCGCCATCTCAACCGCGTCAAAATAGGCAGGCAATATCACCTCTTTTGCAAACGCCTGAATACGCCCAGCGTCAGGCAGATCATCAGCGTTCAACGCCGCACCAATCGACCACATATCATTCACATGCCCAAGCAGCTGAAATATCCGCGTCGCGGCCTTGGGGTGGGTCTCACTTGGGTTTGGGTTGCCTGCGTCAGCCCTCTCAATAAACACCATCACAGAAGCGATGCTGGCAATCGTGAGGCGCAATTCGGCCCAATCGACCGCCTCCATAACACCTAGCATTTCTTCCAAGGCCTCATGATCGGCCTGCAACTCCAAACACCGCTCCACCTTGTCCCAAAGATCCCGCGGCAGATCAGTCTCTTGAACTTGAGATTTGCCCGACTTCGAAATTAGATTGAACGTCGGAACGCCTTCAAGGATCGCGAAATGCCCAAGTTCGACGTGCGCACGTTCGTGCAGAGCGACCCATTTTGTTGAGTATTTGGTATTTATCATATAATTCAATTACTTACATTTTCTTAAACCGTGCAACTTTACTGTTGGCATTAGGTTGATTTCTACCAGTAGCTTGGGCTTGGCGCTTTGAATGCAGGTCGCCAGTGGACCTAGCTGTCTCCACCCTATTTGAACGCCTGAAATCACGAAGTGCACTTTAAGTTCGGGTATTTGAGGTTGACCATGGCATGTGTATCTTTTTGCGAAAATTGTTGAACAAACTACAATCACTGGTAGAGTCTCTATATGCAACAAAAAGCCCATTTTCTAGTCAATCCACGCCTTACTCGCATTTTAGGAGAGACTTATCGCTCAAGCGAGGCCGCACTTAAGGAATTGGTGGACAATGCTTGGGACGCCGACGCTCTAAATGTTTGGATTGATATCCCATCACCTCTGATGCCTGCCCCAATTGTAGTAAGAGACGATGGTGTTGGAATGGGTGAAGCACAAATTAGGCAGAACTACTTAGATATTGCTAGTGACAAACGGCAAAGGTCAGGAAAAATTACTGCAAAGTACAAAAGGAAAGTTAAAGGACGCAAAGGTATAGGGAAATTCGCCGGATTAACCTTGGCTTCTTCTATGAAGATGATCTCGATCAACGGAAAAAATAGATGCTCATTGACGATTGATAAACAGGTTCTCCTCGAGGCGAACGATGATTTGGAAAAAATCCCATTGGACTTCATCATTGAAAATTTCCTGAGTGAAGAAACAGGTTCGATTGTCGAGTTAAGTTCTCTGGATCAAAGTTTGAACTTCCCGACACCAGATAAACTAAAAGAGCTTCTATTTCGAGAGTACGGACAAGAGCGGCTTTTTCAAATTCATGTTAACGGTGATGTCTTAGGTATTGCCGACTTACCAGGGCACAATGTTAAAAAACAACATGCTTTGGACGCGGTTGGCCAAGTAGACTTACATTACACAATTTCACATTCGAAATCCAAACCCAAGACAGCTGGAATTAGCTTAAGAGTCGATGGCAAGATTGTTGGGAATCCTTCGTTTTTTGGATTGGAAGATGACGAAGAAATTCCACTCAAACTTCTAAAGAATTTGACAGGCGAAATCTCTGTCCCTGAAACCAGCGGCATGGTTACGGCCGATTGGGGAGGGGTGAATGAAAGTAGCAAGGCATTCGAAAAGTTAGGCGAATTTGTTCGAGAAGAAGTGAAATCTAAACTTCAAACTACTCACAACAAGCAATTAAACCTCCAAAAAGCTCGACTCCAAAAACAGATAAATAGGCGACTCGAAAACCTGCCCGAACACCGAAGAGGGTTTGCCGAAAAAGCTGTGCACAAGATTCTTACAAAATACTACGAAGAAAGCGACGCGCGTGCTCAGGTGATCGCGGACGTCGCCTTGGACGCCATGGAGCTAGATGGCTATTGGGAGGTATTGGACAAGATTAATGAGGCCAGTAAGGGTGAGGTGTTACATTTTGCCGAAGCGTTAGGTGATTTCGGGTTGTTAGAAATCTCCAATATCCATTCACAGGCTAAACGCAGAATTGAATTTTTGGACTATTTGAGTGAATTGGTACTCAAACCCAATACTCGCGAAGACACAATGCATAGAGCGCTAGACACTAATCTGTGGCTGTTTGGAACACGATATTCCTTGATGGCCTCCAACGAGTCATTGAAAACCATAGTTCGTAGATTTTGCGACAAGCGATATTCTGGAAACCGAGCGAGTAATCGACCAGACCTATTGCTCACACAAGGATTTGATGGACGATACCTATTGGTCGAGTTTAAACGACCAAATAAGACGATAGGGCGTGAAGAAGTAGCCCAAGCTGAGGGGTATCGCGATGAATTGGCAAACCAGCTTGATTCATCATCAGCGTTCGAAATTATGGTCATTGGAAAAGGGAAAGCAGCGAATTTATCACCTGACAACTTGGCTAGCAATATTTCGATCCACTCATACGGTAGCATTATTTCAGCTGCTCGAAATGAAATAGAATGGCTTGTTAAAGCATTAAAATAGAAGAGACCCATATGACTGACGACGCGATTGATATTGCAGAACAATTTGAAAAAGCCCTTAATATTCCGAAGCAAACTTGGCTCCTGAGTGCAGGAGCAAGTTTCCAGTCGAATGTTCCATTGATGTATCCCCTCACAAGGCGTGTTTTGAACGTTGCGAGATCAGAACGCTTTATTGGTAACGCAGCTATCCTTCAGGCCATTGATGATATCGTAGCTGATATTGACGAAGGTGCGCATATCGAAGTTTTTCTTACACATTTGGCCGACCTAATTTCAATGTGCAGTCGAGCGCGTGATAACACCACTCAGTTAGGAGGGCAGAAAGTATCAATAGCCACACTAGGTGAGCTTCATTTAGGGATTCTTGAGATCATCTCTAAAACCGTTAGGTGGGGATATAGCGAAGAACAAAAAGACGGGGAAGATGTCATACGTGAAGAAATTATTGGCGACGTGGCAAATCCGAAAGTGACTATAGATGCGCATCTAAAGTTCACGGATGCGGTATTTTCTAGAAGTCAGGCCGGCATGGACGCACTTAGAGGCCCCGTCGAATTTTTCACAACTAACTATGATACACTAATTGAAGATGCACTGTCCTTACGTGGGATCAGCGTGAATGACGGCTTTACAGGTGGTGGTGTTGCTTATTGGGACGGGTACAACCACCCAAGTGGTGAAGGTGCGAAGGCGATAATCATCAAACTTCATGGGTCAATTGACTGGATTTCTCCAAAAGAAGATGCGTCAAAATTGCTGCGTGTAAGGCACAGCGATTTATATCCGACGCCTCAAAACCAAGTCGTGATTTATCCGCAATCTACTAAATACGTGAACACGCAACTGGACCCCTTCGCCCAGCTTTTCTCTCGTTTTAGATCAGTTCTTTCAGATAGCTCTGAGCGAGTATTGCTAGTCTGCGGTTACTCATTCGGTGACGAACATATCAATCAGGATATTGAGGTCGCTATGTCCAATCCAGATAGTCAACTTACATTGATTGCCTTCTCATATGAAGGCGATGCTCTTCCAGAAACACTGCGACATTGGATGGGGTTACCTTGGGGTAATAGAATTTACGTGGCTTCAAACAAGGGCTTGTATAATGGATCGCGTGGACCGCATTGGGGTACACCCAATGATCGTTCTTGGTGGACTTTCGAAGGTGTCACAAACCTGCTCGCCAACGGGTTGCCCAAAGATATTCAAGGAGCGTTTGCATGAACGACTTCGCAGTTGAAAAAGGCTTGGGGATTGGAACCGTATTTGAGGTTTCGGGGAACTCGATCAAGATTGCTCTTGATCGGCGAATTACGGAACTTACGAGAGGATACCAAGGCCGCAGTTACTCAGTGGGTCAACTAGGAAGCGTCATCAAGTTGCATCTAGGACGGAAACTGATTTTTGCTACTGTCAGTTTGTTAAGACTTCAGTCGGATGAAGAGTCTGTAGCAATTGCCGCGTCAACAGGTAATCCACTTTCCACGATGGACAAGAGAGTCATTGAAGCCGATCTTTTGGGGGAAGCATGGTGGGACTCACAAGACAATCAGTTAGACTTCAAACGAGGCATAAGCACCTATCCTCTACCCCTACAATCTGTGTACTTGATGACAAAATCAGAAGTAGAGTTGCTGTATGCCAGTGTCGAAAGTTCGCGCGATGATGATATCGATTGCCATGTCACAATCGGCCATTATGTCGGAGCTACCCGTGTTTCCTGCCGCGCAAACATTGACAAACTTTTCAGCCAGCATAGTGCAATTTTGGGATCAACTGGCGCGGGAAAATCAGGTACGGTCGCATCAATCCTTCATTCGGTACTAGCTCACGAGGCAGTAGTAGGATCACCTACTAATCCTCGCATTGTGCTCATCGATCCCCATGGAGAATATGGGGCGGCATTCGGTGACGATGCCTCGATCTATCGGGCCTACGACGCCCCAAACGATGCGGGTTTTGAACAGTCAAATCTAAAACTTCCTTTCTGGCTAATGTCTAGCGATGAATTTCGTTCATTGATTGTTGGAAAGACAGAAAACGAAGCAACCTCCCAATCGAATATTGTCTACAAAGCGCTTGCACATGCACGGATGGTTGAGGCAGGATTGATTTTGTCCGCAGCTGAGGTCGATTTGGCTACTCTCGACGCTGCAACGCACCCTCAGGAACCCATTGTGCGGCCATCAGAGAACGATGATGAAGTGGCAGATAGGCAAGACGCAATAGGGAAGTTTGACCGAGACAAACCAAGGCCATTTCGATTGAGTGAGTTTGTAGCGCATATTGAGCTGTTGCAAACAAAGCGACGTACAAATGCAGGCTGGGTGGACGAAACAGCCACAGCTTTACAAAAGTTCTCCTCCATTTTGGACAAGATACGTGTTTTACAATCGGATGCGCGAATTTCATTTCTAATGAAAGACTATCTAAACGATGACCCTCGCCTTCAACTTTCAGATGTACTCTCCCAATTCGTTACAAACGGAGGGGGAGAGCAAACAAAAATCAAGATTGTAGACATTTCAGGGCTTCCAAATGAAGTCGCAGGCCCCTTGGCTGGCGCTATAGCGCGACTTCTGTTTCAGTATAAGTTGAATCAAAACAGAGCGGCTAGGGAACGTGATCCGATCCTGCTGGTTTGTGAAGAAGCACATCGATACGTTCCAAACAGAGGTGAGGCCCAGTACGCGGTGGCCCAAGAAGCGGTCCGCAGAATCGCTAGAGAGGGCCGCAAATATGGTCTAGGTTTGATGCTGGTCTCTCAAAGACCGTCTGATGTAGAAGGGACTGTTATATCACAGTGCAATTCGTGGGTGGTTCTAAGGTTATCAAATAGTCAAGATCAACAGCACGTTTCTCGTTTCTTACCTGACAGCTTGTCCAATATGACATCTACCCTTTCGTCATTGCCGAGGCAGGAAGCGCTATTTGTCGGTGAAGCAGCAGCGCTGCCTGCAAGGATTAAAATACTGTCACTCCCAAAAGGAAAACTTCCAGACTCGAACGATATTTCTTTTGCGAAAGGTTGGTCAGAAGGAGTACCTGACGCCAAATTCTTGAATGATACGGCTGATCGAATGCAGTCATAGTTACTTGATAAAGTGGGAGAGATTTTTGTCAGGCGTGGCAAGGAATTGCTATGTTTTTCTTTACCAAACTGGCCGTTTCTAATCTGACGGCACAGACGGGCAAGAACCGAATTTGAACTGATAACGTAGCAATCCATACTACCACCTACCGATCTAAGTATGATCGCGAGATGTGGGCCATGCTGACCCGATAACGCTGCGCCCCTGTGGGACAGCTTCCGATCTAAGAGTGATCGCAAGCTGTGTGTGGTAGTACCACACGCTTGCCAAGGGGGCTGCTGCGCTCCCCCGTTGTATCCCCCAAAGCCAATGGCCATTCATCTGCATTCAACAGATTTTGGCCATGCAAACATATCGATGTTTGATCCCTCGTCGGGGAGCATGCAAACATATCGATGTTTGATCCCTCGTCGGGGAGATTGCATCTCTCCCCAACACCCCATTGCCTCAAGGGCGTTCCTGCCCCTGAGAACCCAGACCATCTATGGAGGCCAACCGTTCGCCGATTGGATGCCGTCAGCGCATTGGTGCTGAACCCAAACAAAGGGCGCGTCGTCGCCCCTTGTAACCCCCTCGCAGGGTTTGGAGACATGACCTCTCCACCTGCAACCAATCCATGCACAATCACATGGCTGATTGATCACCACCAACAGTTCAGCCCGTTGGATCACTGCTTGGGGCGACTGCCCCGAGCGCAGATCAAAGGGTGGGTCCTCGCCATGCTCGCTTCACATGCGTTGCAGCTTGCGCGTGGCTCTGGTCCCGCGAGACCGCGCCCTTGATCCTTACACCCCCGTTCCTCGGCAGAGGCCAGACGGTTGCATGCACAACCCGTCAGATCAAAGAAGAGGAACAAACAGATGACACAACTACACGCACAACCATACGACATTTCAGCCAACGGATTTTACTTTGAAAGCTCGGAGGAATTTAGCAACAAGGCCGGTAAGAACCGAAACGACTACGGCGATCTAGTCGAAGAATATGAGATACAGTTCATTGATGGCGATGCCATCGACTGCGCCGTAGCGGACGCTGTGGCGATCAATCAGGCCAATATCGGTCAGTATTTCGATATCGCCGATGCATGGAGCCATGACGACAAACTGCGCTACATTATTGCCGTTGGCGAATGTGGCTATACGTTCGATTTAAACAAGGACGATCCCAACGAGCTAGACGTTGATATCTATCACTTGAACAGCCTGCGCGAACTGGCGGAAGAATTTGTCGCGGACGGCATTATGGGCGATATCCCCGACGCTCTTCTGACGTATTTCGATCACGATGCCTTGGCGCGTGATTTGGCGGTGGATTACTCAGAAACCGAGATTGCGGGGCAAACTTGCATTTATAGATGTTCATAGAAAAGAAAAAGATGACGACACAGTTCTATGTCCGCGCGTACTGAGTGCACGTCCTATCCAGCAGCCCAAACCAAAGCGCAGAGAAGTCCACAGATAGCGGAGACGACGCCAAGAAACACACCAAACGCGTTACTCATACCTTCATGAACTCGGTCTTCTTTACGTTCATCCCAGTTTTTGTATTCGCGCACACCGTGAGAGTTTCTACGCTCGAAATCCATGCGTTCCCGATCATCCGAGATTTTGAACGCTAGGTAACCGCTGCCGATGCAGGCGACCAATAGAATGAAAACTAACATTTTCTTAGGGCCTCTTTCTGTTTGGCAGGCCTGAAAGGGGTCCCTTGTTGATAGGGCTACCACATCCACGCAGGCGGAGTCCGTTTTCCTTGTTTTCCACAGGTTTTTGAGCGGAGTTTGACTGATCAAACCCAAGTGCAGCGCCGTTGTGAAAGGGACCCCTTTTGACAAGGAGAAAAACGCCATGATTACCGCTTGCTCCACGCTCTCAGCCTGCCAAACTGCCTCCATGAAAGGGGTGAAATCGAAAAAATTTGAGTCTGATCAAGAAGATAGCCAAATAGGGTGCAATGGAAAAATTCTGGGCAGAAAGATTGGCTATGTGCGTGTTTCAGACGCGGATCAATCCGAAGCACTACAGATTGACGCGCTAAAACAGGCCGGATGCATAAAACTCTACCACGATCACGGTATCTCAGGAGCGAAGACCAAACGCCCCGCTCTTGATAGGATGATGGAAGCGTTAGTGACTGGTGATACGTTGACAGTATGGAAACTGGACCGTTTGGGCCGTTCCACCATTCATTTACTGTCAATCTTGGAAAAGCTGCAATCGAGAGGTATCCACTTCCACGCACTAACACAGGGGATCGATACATCAACGGCGGTGGGGCGGATGATATTCGGGCAATTAGCTGTGTTTGCGGAATATGAGCGCAGTCTGATTAGCGAACGAACTAAGGCAGGCATGAAGGCAGCCAAGGCTAGAGGAGCGCGCATTGGGAGGCCTTGCAAGCGACAAAGTAGATGATAAAATCTGTTGCCCAAAATTGCTTCGATGGCCAAACCCGATCCGCCTCAAAGTCAGATTATTTCAATGGTGACGTCAAATTTGTCATAAAGTTTTGACGCGGAAGCTTCGTTGTAGTATCGTTCTTGTTCAGGAAGCAATCAAAGACAGCGGTCAAGAGAGGAGCGCTTGGATGCATACAAACAAAAAAGTTGACAGCTTAAGCGCGCAGTTAATCCGTGAGATCAACTTTCACAAGCGTAGTTGCCGTGAAGCTACTAAGCGCCTGGAAACAGACTATGTATATGGGGCTCTTAGACTTCATTATAGTGAATACGTCTATGAAAAGTCGAAGAACCGTTTGGTGGCACTTGAGTTTAATTCTTGGATTGAAGACCTTGAAAAAAACAACCACTCGAATTTGACACGGATTGCCAAAGGGGCCGTCGATTCAGCGGCAAAGAACGTAATGTTAATTCGGCGCGATCTGGATGAACCGAACAAAGAGTTCGAGAAACTTCCCGCTACGACTGGAGAAACGACCAACATAATTAATCTACCAGATACTGGTCAGAACGGCTTTCCGTCGTGGAGAGTTGCTCTTGCCATATCAGTGATCGTCTTCGGAACCGGCTTCGGTGCAGCAACCGCACTTGGATTTGTAGACTACGATACTTTATCCTTTGTGTTGAATGGACTAAAAGAGTATTTACCGCAGAAAGCCAACTAGCGAAGCTTCAAGGCAATATTTCTTCGAACCTCAGGCAGAATAACCTCTTGAAGCACACTCTCTGCTTTTTCGCTGAGCGCTTGGTCAAGTTGCTCCGAAAGACTAAGCTGTTTGCCCTGTCGCACTGGAAATGCAGATTTGTATCCATTGATGTGGACAATATTGTCAGTGCTTTCATCGGCCATTCTTTTCTCCTTGCAAGGTTGATAATGCAGGAGTTTTGGTTCATTGTCAAATCTTGACGACATCTGTCGTTTTTTTGTGACATAGAGGCAAGACTCTGATTTGATTATAAGAAATAGGCTGGAGCTGTTAGCAAGCCATATTGGCGTTAGCATACACGACTTTCAAAGACGATGTGCTCGCGAAGCGAGGCAACAGCCAGAACGCTTTGGAAAACACTCGCGTGTTTATAACTTGTTCAAAGATGTACGTACTAGTGGATCGGGCGCATTGGGAAGCAAGAGACGTGCCGCCCCAGAACACGTTGCACTGGTCAGTTTCGTAACAAGCCAGATACTCGAGGAAAATGGGGCGTCTAGCGAAGCACCAATTCGCCTGGACGATGAGTTGTTTGATTTCTTGCATGCATTGGAACTACAACCTGTTGATGTTATGAGTCTACTAACACCAGAAACAAGAAGCGCCGTCGAGTTCTTCATAGACTATAGCATTCAAAAACATGATCTATTCCCAAGTTCGGAAGTTACTCCGAACTCTCAGCTTCATGATAAGGTGTTAAAATACCCACCATACTTTAGTCTATTGCGCTATCGGTCTACTTCGTTGGATCATCATCCCTTGGTTGAAGAAAAAATTGAGATTGAAGGCTCGCCACCACATTCGCTTCGCTACACGGACCATCGAGGTGCTATCTACGAGGGCATCCCGTTCGTTTGCGACACGCACCTGTCTGCTTCTCTTTACCAAAAAGAAAGCGATGGTAAGATTGAAGCCTGCCATCTAGCAGTCTTTTTGCCAAAGTTATTTGACGACGATTACTTGGTGTCCCTCCAGCGAGTGAATTCAAACCGTGGCAAGGTTCACACCTACAAGTGCGTTGGCATCGGGCATCAAAAGGACTTCGAAGTTGGTAAGAAAATAGGCCCAACCGATGGTCGTCAAATTTTGTACTACTTTAATTTGGACAACTCAAACCCGCCTTCAAACGCCTCGAGACGTAGCTTTGAAATGTCTGTTGATGTTGCTCGCGCCAATCAAGAGTTAGGGCATAAGTTATTCCGGGTATTCATAGATGACCCTGAGAGGTTTTCGAGCCATGTGGACGCTGAAGCTCTAATAGTCGCTCTTGAGCGTCACGCTGGTGATGCGTAATGCGTTTCTTAATGGCAATATCCGCGCCCAAGATTTGTAAGATCATTGAGGGCTAAGTGTGGGGTGGCACACCGCTTACGTTTTTCCAGAGCTTCGCAATTTCATGATCATCACACGGGCAAATGTCAGATCCATGTTGCCTTTCGGTCGGCTAGTATCCGCGTTCTTTAACAACTGGACCATGTCCGCAGTCTTATCATTTGTATCAGCGCGTTCCCTTTTGGGTCACCGTTTTCCTTTTACAGAAGTGGCACGAGCATAGCCCCGAGGCGAAATGAACAAGGGAATGTCAGCTTTTTTGAGATATTGGGCGCGCTCAAAACGTCGGAGGCTTGCCATCATCTCCGCGCTTAGGTCATTTTTTGCCCGTGTCTGGTGCCGAGCCATGTCGGCATCGATAACCCATTTGTCCATGTCACCACCCTGTTCAACGAGATAATCAAAAAGGTCCCAGTATTTACGCTGCATGACAACAGCTTCTTCGGCCCCCAAGGCACCTTTTAAGTTTCGCCCCAACCATTCGTTGGCATCGCCGCTATCTGCCTTTGCGTCTAGTCGTTCGACAAAATCGACGTAACCAATGGGTGGACCACCCGGCGGACATGGGAAGCCATGATAGTAACGAATGCACCAATGTTCCCATAGGCAAGTCCAAAGCCAATCACCCAAAGATGTTTCCTCAGTGCGGATATCATCTATATCTTGAACCCAGCTAACCATTTCCAAACCAAGTTCGACACACCAGTCATAGTATTCCCAGCAGCCTTTAGGCGCTACGGCGACTTCATCAACGCCAAGTGAATTTTTCACCATGCGTCCGATAAGTTCATTGCCATCTCTTGCTGTGAGTACCTGCATAACCACACATGATTATAGCACAAATACTGACCTATTTTCAATCTTAACGATCAATATCTTTGTCTTGCTCGGGATTCTTATCTCTAAATGAAATGAATTTTTCCGAGTGCAGCTTTCCGAACTTTTCCTCAAGTTCATCCACGGCCTCCTGCTGCCGATCTGTTTCTATTTGATTCTCCCAACCGTTTTCGAAATGGACGCTCCCCTTTCCATCCTCAATCAACGTCATTCGTGTCATGCGACTTTCGCCAGCTTCGACTCCCGATGGGTATTCGGATTTTACGAGAAATTTTGTTCCATCTTCAAACTCACCTTCGATTAAGGAGCCATCGTTTGTCAGGTCGATATCTGGTTCTTCCTTGTAGCCCTCGGGAGTAAATTCGATGATCATCTTTTCAGATATTGGAGGAGTAGATGCCCTACTACCCCTGTTCCCCATGGTCCCCATTGGAGATAGGTTTAAAGCTGGCTTCTCATTTTTGTTTGGTGGGTCAAAACGAAAGCCAGTATTGTCTTTATCTGTCTTGCTCGGTGCAATCTCTTCATCTTCCCTCTCCAGTGACTTGTCTGGATTTGCACGAAAATTAAACGGCCCTTTGGGAGATTTGGGATGATCGCTCACGGACTAACCTCCGACGTACCCTCAGGCTGCTTGGCGGCATTGTTCAGATTTACACCAATTGCCTTGAGGTCATTATCTTTGAACCATGGCGTTTTCCTCGCCATCAACGGGGGCATATTGCCAATCAGGACAAGCTGTTGATCATCTTGCAAGCGCATCAACTCATCAGGATAGATCAACTTTCTTTGGGTCGCAGCGCGAGTGTCTGAACTGGTCTGTGTGTCAGACGATGATCCCCCGCCTTGACCAGATGATGTCCCAAATGCGCGTGAGAGCGCTGAACTGAAATTCCAAACAGTTGTTTCACCGCAGATGGAAGAAAAATACTCAGACGTCATTTTGTCCGTTGAGCCAAAATAGTTGATGACCCCCGCATTCGCGATGAATGACTGCCACCCTTTGTCGTAGATACGTTCCAGTTGGTTGAGGTCTTGAACAATGCCCCAAAGCTGCATGCCAAAGCCCGCCATCAAGCCATAGGCTTGCTCAATCATGGTTAACCGCCCAAGGGATGCAAATTCGTCCAAAATGAACAGGACAGGACGCTTTGGCTTTTGCTCGATATTGCGCGCATTCACGGTGACAGCTTGTTGCACAAGCAGTCGCAACCACCGACTAAAAGCATTCAAACGGTCCGCTGGTAACACCAGAT
Source organism: Sulfitobacter pacificus (assembly GCF_030159975.1). Classification (NCBI taxonomy): domain Bacteria; kingdom Pseudomonadati; phylum Pseudomonadota; class Alphaproteobacteria; order Rhodobacterales; family Roseobacteraceae; genus Sulfitobacter; species Sulfitobacter pacificus. The sequence goes on along the minus strand of NZ_BSNL01000001.1, from coordinate 221,862 downwards.
AGATCGTCATTGGTTTGGATTTCAGATCATCAAATTTGAAGTCCGACATCCGAAGGCTGTCTTGCAAGCGGATACTGTCCAAGAAGTGTGTTTGAGCTTGCGCTGAGGCCATCACATTGGCTATCAACTTGGGTTCCTTTTGCAAGCATCGTGCTCCCGTGCTCGCCACAACATGATGATGCGAGTTGAGCATATGGCGGAAGAATTCTTGCTGTTGTTCCCCATCCAACAAAAGTAGGTCACGAACGCGGCCCAAGTGCCGTTGCCCATCTTCCTGATCATCAGTCGCCACATATAGGATGACACCTTGCAGCAAAGCTTTGGCTTCTTCAGTCCAAAAGCTATCGGCGTGGTTGTCTCCAACAACCAAAGCATCAGCAAGAAGCATTGCATTTTCCGTCACATCCAGATCGGCTTTATCTAACCAATCCAACGGATTAAACCGTGATACTTCAAATCCAGATGAATTCGTGATGCCCCATGGATCAACAATGTGAACGTCTTGGCCCATATCCATTCTGCGTTGCGCCGTGATCAGGGCGTTCTCTCCTTTGGGATCAATCACCAACATGGACCCTTCATAGGTCAACAGGTTGGGGATGATCTGCGTTGTGCCCTTCCCAGAGCGCGTCGGTGCCACAGTCAACAAATGGCGATCCCCGCGATAAGAAATCGGTTGATCCATGGTTTCGCCTTTGACTTTACCCAACCGAATGCCGCCCAGCCCAGCAACATTGTGAGCGACTAAATCGCGATCATTCGCCCATCGACTTGATCCAAAAGTTGTTGGCGTTTCAGATAACTTTGAAACACTGGTTTTAAACCAATAGCCGAATGCGATGAAAAACCCGCAAATCCCCGCAAACATTGCAAGGCTCCATCCCAGAGCATTATTATTGAAGACAAGAAGAAACAGCGTCAGTGCGGCAACAATGATAAGCAGCAATTGCCGCAGTTGCTTGTTATGGCTGGCCATCAACCATCCTATGAAAAATCCAAGTCCAGATGGAATGACGACCAACAGCAATCTGAGCCAGCCATGTTGGTAAAAGAGAAATTCCAGCATGAATGCTGTCTCCGATATTGTTTGTTACAATGATAAATCGTGCCCAAACCGACGAGACATTGTCTTGCTCGGCTGAGGTGAAACGTTCTTGCGTCTAAGGGAGGATGAGATGTTTCGCGCCAAGAGAACGCGATCTTGTTTTTGCTTAGAACGTAGCTTTTGAACACGTACCTGTAATTCTTGACGCTCTTTCATCTGCGCCTTGATCATGAAATCGCGTTGTTCTTGGTCACGCTTGGCACATTGCCGTGCTTCAAACTCATTGGCGGATCGAATGGTTTTGACTTTCCCTGACAGGCGATCAAACAAACCACGCAGGCCCTTGTTGAGGCGATCACAGCGCATATTGTTCTCTGATGACCAACGCTGCTCTTGCCCCTTTTTCAGACGCTCACGCTCAGAGCCATGCGCACGTTTCATTGTCCGCTGTTCCAATCGAAGTGGTTCAGCGTCTTCACAATGGCGGGTTTTGATTTGAGCGATATAGTCACGCATTTGCTGTGAGATTTTGGAGCGAATTCTTAAACGTGTGTCATCCACCGATGGAAGGTCGTTAGGTGAACCAAGCTTAGCCGAAACATCTTTGGCTTTAAGGCCTGTCCACTTAGCCAACGAATAGACTTGGCCCTCAACATCCAATGCCACGAACCCTCGACGATCACCCTTTGCTAAGAAATAGCCGCGTTCTTCGAGCGCATTGCACAAACCAATGACACCGTCCGAGCGCTGCCATGCCTGTTGGAAAGCTTGTTTGATTTCCCTTGGATCAACGCCTTGACGTTTAGCCTGTTGCCATTCTTCCAATGTGAAATTTAGAGGGCTTTTGTTGCCGTAGGTGGCAAGGCCGTCAGGCAACACCCAACCATAATCCAAAAACAGATCACGCGACAAATCACGCAGCTTGTTTTTGAAGTGCGAAAGATTGATCGCCTTCATCTCATCAGCATCTATGCGCGACCATACAACATGCGCATGACGGCGGCCTTCTTTTTCGTGAATGACTATGGCGCGTGGTTGACCATCCAATCCCAGTGCTTGCTCCGCACGATCAGCGGCCTGAAGAAATTCTTCCTCAGTAGCAGTATGATCTTTGGGAGGATTCAAACTCAGAGAAAACATAAATTGCTTACAACGCGTGGCCTTTGAAATTGCGTGAGCTTCAGACAAAGCCCCAGATAAAGTATCTGACACAAATCCGCGCAATTCAACCATTGATAGATGATCATTATCGCGATCATTCATAAGGTGAGTTGCCAATGCATTTGCACCGCCGCGTTCTGAACCTTTGAGGATCATGACTTTACGCCCAAGGCCTGTATCAATGTCGCGCGCATCCATGCAACTTCAGCAACAGCGCGTTTCAAATCGTCTTCCAAATCAGGATCAACAATCAGCGTCCCTTGATTGAGATGCTTGGCAATCTGGTTGAGATTGCTGGCTTGCCGCGTTTGACCAAGTCGGGCGAGCACCTCGGCAAGCAACTGTTGCTCTGCAACAGGTGGTTTACGCTGTCTTCGATATTTGGGGGCTTCGTCAGCGAAAACCACGGACTTAATATAGGACGCCAGCGGCATCGACCCAGCTTGGGCTTCAAGTTGGGTCCGCTCTTCTGGCGTCAATCGTAATGAAAATGGTGCGAGGCGGGTCATGGGCGCGGCCCTCGCAAATTTCGTGCTTTCTTATCGAGTTTGCCCGAAACCTCCGTTCTTGAAGCCTCTCTGGCTAGCAAACGCAGCTTGTACTCAAGCTCTGGATCAGATCGGAGATAACGTTCCCATTCCTCCAAATTTTCTAGCAAATCGTTTTTATCAAAGTGTTCTAGGTAATTTTCGCTGAGTGCACCATGATCCCCCAATTCAGCAAAATGTCAGAATTGCACCCCAGCAGGCCGCTGCATGACCGTATGTGGGCGAGTACTTAATATGCCCGGATCGCTAGACATTCCTGCGCGCAAAACCTTTACAATTACGGGTCAAATGAAAAAGGACCCGTCGACAATGCGCGGGTCCCTTCCTATTGCGGCAACTCGTTAAGAACTTCTGCTTATATCCGGCCGGTCAGCGCGAGGATAAGGATGATGACAAGCACCAGACCCAAACCACCCGAGGGTGCATAGCCCCAAGATTTGCTGTGATTCCAGCTGGGCAAGGCCCCGACAAGAAGCAGAATTAAAACGATGATCAGAATCGTACTCATAAGTTTGGTCCTTTCTAATCACCCTTGGGCAGTTCAATGGAGACATCGATATCTTTGCCCCCACCGGACAGATCGCCGCCCAAGAAAAAGTAACCGCCGACAGCGACAATCACGAGCAACGCGCCGACAAGGAACCAGCTTCCGCCGCCACCGCCTGTCGTCACTACTGTTGTATCTTTTTCGGCCATTTTTCGCTCCTTGGTGTTTGTTAGTTGAAGTGACAACGTGGCAGTCAGAAATTGGTTCCGATAAAACTTCCGTGACGTGAGAAATGGCGTCGATGTCTTTGCAGGTGCAGCGCCCTTAGTTACAGCTACCGCTGTTGCACCCCTGAAATTGACGCGATGCTATGCGATCCGACAGCCATAACCTGTCCGAAATCGGGGTGCGCTTCAGCAACCTGCAAAACCCAACTCTAAGACACAAAAAAGGCCAGCGCTAAGGCTGGCCTCCTTCGTCGAATGTCACAGCTTTTACTGTTCCATACGCTGCAGGTTGATCTCGCCCACACCAAGGGCAAAGTTGATCCCGTTCTGGGTGTTCACACTAAGGGGTTGAAGGGCCAGCGTGTTTTCGGAGCCGCCCGTCATCACATTTGCGCCCAGACCGACAACAAGGGTCGCCTCGGCGGAAACGCCTTTATAAGAGCCGTTCAAGCCACCTTCGCTGTATTCAGATTCTGTAGGCGCGAATACGAGCCAGGACATCTGCCCGTTTGTCGTTTCGCCAATATCAAGGCCCCAGCGGTTGATTTCACCCACGTAGATCTCATCCTCCAAACCCTCTTCGACAGGGTTGAAGGTACAGACGATGTCGCGGGTGGAGCCGACGATAAAGCCACTGCCGTCGCCAACATCACAGCTCAGCGATCCCAATTCAATGTGATCAACCGTTTCGTTATCCGCAGCCATTGCTGATCCGCCAAATACAGTGCCCGCGATCACGGCAGCACCTGTGGTAAGCTTCATAAAACGTTTCATCTTTTCATTCCTTTACGCTTTGCGCGCGTTCAGGCGGACACGGCCGCCGTCCTTCGCATTGCGGGGACAACGCGCAACTGCCAAGTCCGTTCCGATGAAATGTAAATTGATTGAGAAACGCAGCTGGCCGTTGCTTTCTCAGCGCCATCTCTGTTCCCGCATCCCTGCCAGTTTGTGCAACGCCGTCCTTGCGTCCCGCGCGGTTGTTGATAGCGTCACACCATGCATCACGCGATCCCACATCAAACCTGTTTGCCCGGCATCGACGCCGTTTCAATCTCCTCAGATCGGAGCTTTCCACGACACAGCCATGATGAATTTGGCATCGGCATTATGGAGCACGGCGGGCAATTTAGCTGGAGTGGTCGCGGCACCGTCGAAGCGGCTGCAGGTGATGTCATGACGGTCAATCCAAATGAACTGCACGACGGGCTGGGCCGGAAAGGTCAGGCAAGACGCTGGCGAATGTTGTTTTTCAAACCGGATGCGATCAGCACGCTTCTTGAGCGGCCCGCAGGGGCAATCGCGATTGAGAATCCGGTCATCCAATCGGCCTATGTCAGTCAAACGGTACGGGCGGCTGTGAATGCCGTGACGGACCCGCTTTGCGATCAGGCAGAGGCGGAGGAACGCCTGTTGGTAGCGGTCAGGGCAACCCTGCGCGCTGTACCGCCTGACGTGCCTACAGTGCATCTGCGACCATCCATAGCTGTGCAACGGGTGATCGCCAAGATCGAAGCTGAATTCGACCTTCCCCTTTCCCTGCATGATTTTTCTACGGCGACGGGGCTTAGCCGTTTTCAGGTGCTGCGCCGGTTTTCCAAGGAGGTTGGCATCACGCCGCATGGCTTCCTAACGCAGTTGCGGGTCAAACGTGCAAAAAATGCAATCCTGTCAGGGCACAGCCTTGCCGAGGCCGCCATCGCGGTGGGTTTCGCTGATCAAAGCCATATGACGCGCGCCTTCGCCCGCCAGTTTGGCACCACACCGGGGCGCTATCTTGCGGCCTGCGGATGGCGAGACTGCAATATCCTTCAATCCTGATGTCGCCCTGCACGATAGGCTGCCAGAAAAAGGGAGCCTCATGTCGCTGAAATTTCTCATTACCGCATTCATCGTTGTCATCGTGCCCGGCACGGGTGTGATCTATACGCTTGCCGTCGGGCTGGCCCGTGGGGGCACTGCAAGTATTGCCGCCGCCGCCGGCTGCACCTTCGGGGGTGTGCCGCATGTGCTGACGGCCATCCTGGGGCTGGCCGCCCTGCTTCATACCAGCGCGGTGGCCTTTCAGATCGTCAAATACGCAGGGGCGGCCTATCTGCTCTACATGGCGTGGATGATACTGAAACAGAAAGGCGCGATGGAGGTGACGCCGGAAAAGACGGAAAAATCCTTGTTTCGCATCGCCTTGACCGGCGCGCTGATCAACATCCTGAACCCGAAACTTTCAATCTTCTTTCTGGCTTTCCTGCCGCAGTTCATCCCCGCCGATAGCAATAATCCGATCCCCCATATGTTGTTTCTCAGCAGCATTTTCCTTGCCATGACATTTGGCGTCTTTGTCTGCTATGGCCTTTTCGCCGCTGGCATCCGACACCGGCTGTTGGGCGCACCTGCGGCAATGAAGTGGATGCGCCGCGCCTTTGCCACCGTCTTCATCGGGCTGGGTGTCAAACTTGCCAGTGAAACCATCTGAAACCAAGGACGAGACGTGATGCAAACCAAAGCCCCTCAAGACTGCAACACCATGGCAGAGCTGCGCGTTCAAATTGATGCCCTTGATGACAAGCTGATTGAAATGCTGGTCACACGCAGCAGCTATATTGACCGCGCGGTGGAACTTAAACGGATAGAGGGACTGCCCGCCCGCATCACCGACAGGGTGCAGGAGGTCCTGCGCAAGGTTACGGATAACGCCAGAACAAGGGGGTTGGACCCCGAACTGGTCGCTGAGATCTGGACCACCCTGATCGAATGGTCGATCGCGAGAGAAGCCAAACACCTTGATGTGGACCAACACCAATGACCTTTGAAATATGGATGTCTTTTGTACTGGCCAGCTGCGCAGTTGTGCTTATTCCCGGACCGAATGTGGTGATCACGGTGACCGCCGCGCTGAAAGACGGCAAGCGCAGCGGGCTGGCCACTATTCCGGGCGTGGTGGCCGGTGCATTTTTCGCCATGTCGCTCTCGCTGGCGGGTGCCGGTGCAATCCTCGCCGCCTCCGCAAGCCTGTTTACGGTTCTTAAGCTTTGCGGCGCTGCTTATCTTTTCTGGATGGCATACCAGCTTTGGACCGCACCGATAGAAAACATGCCTTTGGAAAAATCAGCGAATCCAGAAACCCTCTGGCCCCTGTTTAAACAGAGTTTCCTGATCAGTGCGTTGAATCCAAAGGGGCCGATTTTCTATATCGCCTTTGTGCCCCAGTTTGTCACAACAACCGCCCCGATGTTCGAACAGTTTGCCATTTTGATCCTGACATTCCTTTGCGTCGCCGCGATCAACAGCTTGATGTGGCTCTATGGTGCCAATGGCCTGCGCCAGATCCTGAAAAGCGCCAGCGCCCTGCGCATCCTGAACCGCGTGGGGGCATCATGTTTGGGTCTTGCTGGGCTGTTTACGCTAAAGGCCGCGCGCTGAACCCGGTATAAAGGCCAGGCAATTGCGCCCGGCCTCTTCTTGCCACCTTACCCCAAGGAACGCAGCAGTTCCTGTGACGGATCACCGGTTGGCTGTTGGCCGATACTGCTTTGATAAGCGCTGATAGCCTTGCGGCTGTTGGGACCGATCACCCCGTCAGACCCCTCTGTGTCAAAGCCGCGCGCCGTCAGCCGTTGTTGCAGGCGCACACGGTCGTCTTTGGTTAACCCGTATTTATCCGGTGGGAAGCTGGCGCGGATTGGGCCGCCACCGGCGATACGGTCGGCCAGATGGCCCACCCCAATCGCGTAACTGTCGGAATTATTATAGCGTTTGATGACGTTGAAATTGCTTGTCACGGCAAAACGCGGCCCGCCGGCCTGCGGTTGCAGGGTGCGACCCTGCGGTGCGCCATTGCCAATCTCGCCGCCCCATTTGCGCCCCTTGGTCCAGCCGTTACGCGACAGGTAAGCAGCAGTAGAGGCCAACGAATCCGCCGGATTGTCAGACCAGATGTCGCGCCGCCCATCACCATTAAAGTCAACCGCAAAGGCTTGATAGGAGGTCGGGATAAACTGGGTGTGGCCCATGGCACCGGCCCATGATCCTTTGAGCATGGCAGGTGTTGTATCGCCACTTTGCAGGATTTTCAGCGCGGCAATCAATTGTTTTTCAAAAAACGCGCCGCGCCGCCCGTCAAAGGCCAAAGTTGACGTCGCCGAAATAACCGGCACATCGCCGCGCCGCTCGCCATAAAAGCTCTCCAGCCCCCAAACGGCTGTGACGATTTCAGCGTCAACACCATAACGCGCCTCAACCGCGGCCAGGGTGCTGCGGTGGCGGGCAAAGGCCGCGCGCCCCTTTGCAACCCGTTCGTCAGATGCGGCAATGGCCAGATAATCCTCAAGGGTACGGGAAAACTCAGTCTGGTTGCGATCGCGTTTGACCACACCAGGAAGATAGCCGGTACCCCGGAAAGCCGCGGATAGGGTACCCGCTGAAATGCCTTGGTTGATCGCACGGCTGCGAAAGTTAGCAACCCATGCGTCATAGGCCGCATTGCTGACCGGGCGCAGGTCAGCTGGCAACCCGCCAGAGGGCGCGCCGCTGCGCGGGCCAAGGGTACCGCCGGTTGCACAGGCGCTCAGCCCAAATGCACCAAGGCCCAAAAGGATCGATCTGCGTGAAAGGGTCATCTGCTCTGTTCCGATTTGTTTTTTCGCAGCCTAGCGGATGAAAATCGCTACGGAAAGCAGGGTTTGTCTTGTCAAACAGGGATCGGCGGAATTCCGACAGATCAGAGGTTTGGACTGAAACCCGCGATCAACTGGCGCAACCCGATGGCCGCCCCTGTCATGATCGCGGCCAGTGTCACGGGCGCGCTGAAGGACAGGACGGAAAATGCCGACAGCCCCTGCCCCACACTGCACCCCACGGCCACGACCGCCCCCATCCCCATCAGTGCCGCACCCAACATCTGACGGCGCAATTCACGCGGGTCCTCGCAGGCCTCCCACCGGAAATGCCCTTTGATCAGACTGCCCAGCAACGCACCCAGCAAAACCCCCAAAACAGAGCCAGTGCCAAAGCCGATGGTATTGCCCGAAGAGGTCATCACATAAAGCAGCGTTTCCCCAATCGGCGCAGAGAAAGTGTGGCTGACCACCGGCGTCGCTTCAAAGCCGGTATTGGCAACCCATTGTGTCCCCGCCCAGCCAGACACAATCGCCAAACCCGCAATTGCACCCCAGAAAATATGGGGAAAGGAATGGCGCAGGCTGTGGTGAGACAGGGTAAAACCTAGGATGGCAACACCCAGAGTGATGCCCGCGCTACTTACCGGGACGCCCGTGATGTACGAAAGGCTATGGGCAAATGTCTGGCTGCCTTGGGCAATTTCGGGTCCGCCGAACAGCCAGATGCGCAGATCCGACAAGGGGCCACCCAAAGTGGCATAGGCGGATATGCCCATGATCAGGACAATCAGAAGTGACCGCAGATCCCCGCCGCCAACCCGCGCCAAAGCGCCGTAGCCGCAGTTGCCCGCCAGGGCCATGCCATAGCCAAAGATCAATCCACCGATGATGCTTTCCGCCGGGTTCCAGGCGCGCGACAGATAGAGTGTCTGGCTCAGTTCCAACAAACCAAGGGCGTTCAGGCCAAAGGTTCCGATTACCGCAACACCAATCGCGATCCCCCACATGCGCAACCGCAAGGTGTTTTCACCATAGTACAGATCTTCGATGGCACCCAAGGTGCAAAACCGCCCGATCCGCGCTGCCAGACCCAGCAATATACCGCCAACCAACCCGACAAGGGCGACAAGCACGGGTTCTGACAGGGTGTCACCCACCGGTCAGACCCGCCATGTTACCTGCATGCCGGACACGCCCTGTCATTTCTCGCGGCAGAACAGATCGTAGACAACTTCCATGATCTGTTTGGGCCGATCGTCAGTTAGGCTGTAGTAGATCGTCTTGCCCTCACGACGGGGTGTGACCAGCCCCTCCAGACGCAGCCGCGACAGTTGCTGGGAGACGGCAGCTTGGCGGGCAGACAACAGGGTTTCCAGCTCGGTCACGGATTTTTCACCAGACGCCAGATGGCACAGGATCATCAACCGCCCCTCATGGCTGATCGCCTTCAGGAAATTGGACGCCTCCATGGCATTTTCGGCCATTTTATCCATGTCGTCAGCACACATGTTTACATCAAATACCGGCAAGCCCATCAATTTCTCACTTCTTGTCTTGTCGTCTTTATTCGTATTTTTGCCACTGTGGCCATCAGCCCCAGCGTCAGCCTGTTATATCAATTCTGGCGTCCGCCAGCATCTTCTCCAGAATACCCCAAAAGAAATCTTCGCCCGGGTATCCCTCAAGTCGCGATACCTCTTGACCGTCAACCATCAGAACAAATGTCGGCGTGAACACAAGTTTGCGTTCGAATTTCAGGTCGTCCGGCGCGGCAGTGTGAATATCAAAACGGCGCAGCGGCGCGGCCTTGCCGGCATCGGTCTTGGGGTAGATATGCGAGATCTCGTCATTCCAGCGGGCGCACCAGATACAACCCTGCTCCTCGACCATCACCAATTGCGTCTCTGCCGCCGCAGACAGGGCGGAAGTGACAAACAGCAGGATGCCAAAAAGGAACGACCGAAAAGACATGCGAAATTGACCTTTGTTAGTCAGATAACGTAATATGAATATATGAATTAGACAAGAGCGGGACAATCACATGCTAGAGATCACCTTTGCCGGTGCCGCTTTTGCGGGCATTCTGTCATTTCTGTCTCCCTGTATCCTACCTATCGTGCCCTTTTACCTCAGCTATCTGGCCGGGGTCGGGATGAACCAGATCACTGTAGATGCCAAGATCGACGCGGCGACACGCAACCGCGCGGTGTTGGCCGCCTGTTTCTTTGCCGCCGGTGTGATCACTATTTTCATGGGGCTCGGTGCGGCGGCCACCCTGTTTGGTCAGGTGGTGCGTGAATATTTCGACATCCTACGCTGGATCGCGGCAGCAATCATCATCGCAATGGGTCTGCATTTCTTGGGGGTGATCCGCATCGGCATCCTGTATCGTCAACTGCGGGCCGATGGGGGCAATACCTCAAACGTCAGCCTCCTGGGGGCCTATGTGATCGGCCTCGCCTTCGCTTTTGGCTGGACCCCCTGCGTGGGTCCGGTGCTGGCCGCGATCCTGTTTACCGCTGCGGGGGCTGATACGGCATCCACTGGCGCCTGGCTGTTGTTTGTCTACGGGCTGGGCATGACCGCTCCCTTCGTGATGGCCGCGTTTTTCATCGGGCCGTTTATGCGTTGGATGACGCGGTTTCGCCGTCACCTTGGCACAATCGAAAAAATCATGGGCGGCATGCTGATCGTCTTTGGCTTGCTGATTGCGACCAATTCAATGAATTATATCGCTCAATGGATGCTGGCCGTCGGGCCGGACATCGGCGTGCTGCGTTAGGAGAATACCAAATGAGACTGTTGATTGCCGCCTGCGTCACCTTCGTTATGACCGCCACCGCCTTTGCCGCCGAACTGGGCGACGATGGTCTGCACAAAACCCCATGGATGCGCGACACCTTCAAAGACCTGTCCGAGGATCTGGCAGAGGCAACCGACGAGGGCAAACGCCTGATGGTAATGATCGAACAGCGCGGCTGTATCTATTGTACCAAGATGCATGAAGAAGTGTTTGTTGTGCCCGAAATCGCTGCCTTCATCGAAGAAAACTACTTTGTTGTGCAGATCAACATGTTTGGCGACATCGAGGTGACAGATTTTGACGGCACTGCCCTGCCGGAAAAGGAAATGGTCAAGAAATGGGGTGCGCTGTTCACCCCGATGATTCTGTTTTTCCCCGAGGAGGTCGATGCAGACGCCACTGCAACACAGGCGGCGGTGGCCACGATGCCGGGGGCTTTTGGGCGGCACACGACGTTCAACATGCTGAACTGGATCGTCGAAAAAGGATATGAAGGCGAGGAGACTTTCCAGAAATATCATGCACGTAAGTTTGCAGAGCAAAGCAACTAGGCCGACGAAACACGGCCCCGCGCAGCAACCTTAAAAAATTCAAGTAGTTGAATTTGTTGTTGCGTCATCCGGTTTCCCTGCGTTACGGTAGCTGAAATAAAAAAACGTTTGGGAGGACGCATGAGGATTTCTGTCATTTCTGCCGCCGTCATCGGACTAACGGCTTCTGTGGCCTTCGCAAGTGAGGTGCTGCCGACTGCTGTCAGCTTTACCGAGGATGGTGCGGTTGCGCAGTCCCTGTCTGGTACAGCCGGTGACGCTGCCAATGGGCGCATCATTGTAGGGGACAAAAAACAGGGCAACTGTGTGGCCTGTCATCAGGTCAGCGATCTGGCCGATGTCCCGTTTCAGGGCGAGATTGGCCCGATGCTGGATGGCGCAGGCGAGCGTTGGTCCGAAGCGGAACTGCGCGGGATCGTGGCCAATGCCAAGATCATGTTCGAGGACAGCATGATGCCGTCTTTCTACAAAACCGAAGGGTTCATCCGCCCTGGCAATGCCTATACCGGTAAAGCAGCGGACGATACATTCGGCCCCATTTTGACCGCACAGCAAATCGAAGATGTTGTGGCCTATCTGGTCACCCTCAAGGAATAGACGGTCCCGCAGCGTAACAGCGCCCTTGTTGGGATGGCTGGCCCTTCGAGACATCCCGTTCATGCGGGAAAATCAGGAGTAAAAAACATGGAATTCACAAGACGGAATGCAATTGCAATGGGTGCCGGTGCGCTGCTGGTCGCGGGCCTGCCGCTACGCGCCTCCGCTGCAACAAGCGACGAGGCGATTGCCGCCTTCACCGGGGGCGCAGAGGTGGGCACAGGCGACATCAAACTGACTGCACCTGAAATTGCCGAGAACGGCAATACAGTGCCAATCGAGGTTTCCTCCGGCTCCGCGACCGAAATCATGGTTCTGGCTCTGGGCAACCCCACACCCGCCGTTGCAACCTTCAAATTCGGCAAACTGGCCGCTTCGCGCGCTGCCTCCACACGCATCCGGCTGGCCGGCACACAAGACCTGGTGGCGATTGCAAAACTGGAAGACGGATCATTCGTTCAGGCTTCCAGCACGGTCAAAGTCACAATCGGCGGCTGCGGCGGCTAAATCAGATACGAAGGAGAATTATCATGGCATCTGGTGTAAAACCCCGCGTCAAAGTTCCGAAGAAAGCAACAGCTGGTGAGGCGATCACCATTAAGACGCTGATCAGCCACAAAATGGAGTCCGGTCAGCGCAAGGATGATGACGGCAAAGCCATCCCCCGCTCGATTATCAACCGTTTCACCTGTGATTTTAACGGCGAGAATGTCGTTGACGTAAAGATGGAACCGGCGATCTCGACCAACCCATACTTCGAATTCGAAGCCTTGGTGCCCGAGGCCGGCGAATTCAAGTTCACGTGGTACGACGATGACGGCTCGGTCTATGAAGAAACAAAATCAATCGCGATCGGCTGAATGAATATTCTTGGGAGGGAAACCATGCGGAAATTGACAGGTGCCTTTTTGGCGACGCTGATGGCCACGTCCATCGCATCGGCAGACCCGGTTGATGACAATCTGATACTGAATGAAGAAACCGAAATCGTAACCCGCACTACGGCCCCTGCGCATCTGTCGGATGCTCTGGACGAGGTGATGTCAGGCTGGTTATTCCGCGGCACAGAAACCCGCGCAATGCAGGCCGATGATTTTGACAATCCCGGCATGATCTTTGTCGAAAAAGCATTGGAAGCATGGGACACCGCAGAAGGTTCCGAAGGCAAATCCTGTTCCTCCTGTCACAACGAGATGGACAGCATGGCGGGGGTCAAGGCGACCTACCCCAAGTGGAACGAGGCCGCCGGCGAGGTGCGTACCCTACAAATGCAGGTCAACGATTGCCGCGTAAACCGCATGGGTGCGGAGGCCTGGAAATATGACAAGGGTGACGCCATCAACATGGAAGCGGCACTGTCTTCGGTCTCGCGCGGTTTGCCGGTGAATGTGGCCATTGACGGTCCCGCACAGTCAACGTGGGAGTTGGGCAAGGAATTGTACTATACCCGCACCGGCCAGCTGGAATTATCCTGCGCCAATTGCCATGAAGACAACTATGGCAACATGATCCGCGCTGACCATCTGAGTCAGGGACAGATCAACGGCTTTCCGGTCTATCGTCTGAAGAATACCAAACTGAACGGCGCGCATTCGCGTTTCAAAGGCTGTATTCGCGACACCCGCGCGGAAACCTACAGCCCCGGCAGTGCAGAATTCATCGCGCTGGAGCTTTACGTCGCATCACGTGGCAACGGGTTGAGCGTCGAAGGTCCGTCCGTCCGCAACTAATCCAAAAGCCCCGCCCGAGGTATCGGTGTGGGGCTTTTTTACCCCCAACCAATTCACAAATGCGCATATGTATGTGCCATCAGGAGCCCCGCCATGATTTCTCGCCGTGATTTTTTGCAAACCAGCATGGCCGCCGCCGCTCTTTATGGCGGGTCCGGTTTTGGCAATTGGGCACGGCTGGCGGCACAGCAGTCGCTGACGCAGGACAAGCTGTTGGAGTTTGATACCTTCGGCAATGTCTCCCTGATCCACGTCACCGACATTCATGCGCAGCTTAAACCACTTTATTTTCGCGAACCCTCGGTCAACATCGGCGTTGGCGGCAACAAGGGCGCGGTGCCCCATATCACCGGCGCGGATTTCCGCAAGCTTTACGGTATCGAGGATGGCAGCCCCACTGCCTATGCACTGACCCATGATGATTTCGCTTCGCTGGCCAAGGGCTACGGCAAGGTCGGCGGGCTTGACCGCGTTTCAACCGTGATCAATGCCATCCGTGCGGATCGCCCCGATGCCCTGTTGCTGGACGGCGGCGACACATGGCACGGCAGCTACACCTGCTATCACACCGAAGGTCAGGACATGGTCAACGTGATGAATGCGTTAAAGCCGGATGCCATGACTTTCCATTGGGAATTCACGCTGGGATCTGACCGCGTGGCCGAGATCGTAGAGGGCCTGCCCTTCGCTGCCCTTGGCCAGAATATCTTTGACGCGGAATGGGACGAACCGACAGATTTGTTTCCACCCTACAAGTTCTTTGAGCGCGGCGGCGTCAAGATCGCTGTCATCGGTCAGGCTTTTCCCTATATGCCGATCGCCAATCCGGGCTGGATGTTCCCCGAATACTCATTTGGTATCCGCGATGAACGGATGCAGGAAATGGTGGATGAGGTCCGCGCCGCCGGTGCCGGGCTGGTGGTCTGCCTGTCTCACAATGGCTTTGATGTGGACAAACAGATGGCAGGCAAGGTTACTGGCATTGACGTGATCCTGTCGGGCCACACCCATGACGCCCTGCCCGAACCTGTGCTGGTGGGGGATACGATCATCGTCGCCTCAGGTTCCAACGGTAAATTTGTCAGCCGTGTTGATCTGGACGTGCGCGAGGGCCGGATGCTCGGCTTCCGTCACAAGCTGATCCCGATTTTCTCTGACGTGATTACACCTGATCCTGACGTTACCAAAGTCATCGACGCCCAGCGCGCCCCGTTTGAAAGCGCCTTGTCCGAAGTAATTGGCCAGACGGCAGACGACCAGCTGCTCTACCGCCGCGGCAATTTCAACGGGACATGGGATGATCTGATCTGTGACGCGCTGATTTCCGAGCGCGAGGCGGATATCGCCCTGTCCCCCGGCGTGCGCTGGGGGCCATCGATCCTGCCCGGTCAGGACATCACCCGCGAGGACATCTGGAACGTCACCTCCATGACCTATGGCGAGGCTTATCGCACGGAAATGACCGGCGAATTCCTGCATGTGGTGCTGGAAGATGTCGCCGATAACCTGTTCAACCCCGATCCCTATTACCAACAAGGTGGTGACATGGTGCGGGTCGGCGGCCTTGGCTACCGCATCGATGTCAGCAAGCCACAAGGCGAGCGGATCACCGAAATGACCCTGCTGAAATCCGGCGAAGCAATTGACCCTGCCAAGACCTATCAGGTCGCGGGATGGGCCTCTGTCAACCAAGGCACCGAAGGCCCTGCGATCTGGGATGTGGTCGAGGCGCATATCGCCAAACAGGGTGTCGTGTCGCTGGATCCCAACAATAGCGTGCAAGTTGTAGGTGTCTGATATGTCAAAGAAAACACATCCAAATCCACCATCGCGCCGCGCGTTTCTGCGCGGTGCGACAGCCACCGGTGCTGGCGCATTGGTTGCCGGGACAGCCGCCGCGCAATCCCCCGATCCACTGATCACCGAGGTGCAGCCTTGGGCGCAGGGATTTGGCGATGGCGTTGACGCCACCCCTTACGGTCTGCCCATCGAATACGAAGGTGACGTGATCCGCCGCAATGTCGAATGGCTGACCGCAGATACCGTCAGTTCGATCAACTTCACCCCGATTCACGCGCTGGATGGCACAATCACCCCGCAGGGCTGCGCCTTTGAACGACATCACTCTGGCGCAATCGAGCTGCGCAAGGAAGATTACCGCCTGATGCTGAACGGTCTGGTCGACACGCCCTTGGTGTTCACCTACGCCGATCTGGAGCGCTTCCCGCGTGAAAACCACGTCTATTTCTGCGAATGCGCCGCGAACACCGGCATGGAATGGGCTGGTGCCCAGCTGAATGGCGCGCAATTCACCCACGGCATGATCCACAATATGGAATACACGGGTGTCCCGCTGCGGACATTACTGGAGGAAGCGGGACTGAATACAGCGGGCGAGCTGAGCGATAAATGGGTTTATGTCGAAGGGGCCGATGCCTCATCTAACGGGCGCTCCATCCCGATGGAAAAGGCGCTGGATGACTGCCTGATCGCGTTCAAGGCCAATGGAGAGGCATTGCGCAAGGAACACGGATACCCTGTGCGTCTGGTCGTGCCGGGGTGGGAAGGCAACATGTGGGTCAAATGGATCCGTCGGATCGAGGTGACAGACGCCCCTGTCGAAAGCCGTGAAGAGACCAGCAAATACACCGATGTTCTGGAAAACGGCATTGCGCGCAAATGGACATGGTCGATGGATGCAAAATCTGTCGTGACCAGCCCCAGCCCGCAAGCTCCGATCACTCATGGCACCGGACCTTTGGTCATCACGGGGCTCGCGTGGTCGGGACGTGGGGCAATCACCCGCGTCGATGTCTCCAAAGATGGCGGCATGACATGGGAAACCGCAAGGCTGGCCAAACCCGGTGAAAAAATGGCCCTGACCCGCTTTTATTTGGATACAGATTGGGACGGCAGCGAAATGATGCTGCAAAGCCGTGCGATGGACGACACCGGTTACATTCAGCCAACCAAGACACAGCTGCGCGCGGTGCGCGGGTTAAACTCGATTTATCACAACAACTGTATCCAGACATGGTTGGTGCGCAGCAATGGCGAGGCGGAAAATGTCGAAGTTTCTTAAATCAACCGCATTGCTGGCAGCCCTGTCCCTACCAGCCTCCCCCGTACTGGCCGAGAAATTTGGCCTAGGCCGCCCTGCCCTGCCCGAAGAAATCGCCGCTTGGGATGGGGATATTATGCCCGATGGCACCGGCCTGCCTGTCGGCTCCGGTGATGCGCTGATCGGGGAAGAGATCTTTGCCACCCAATGTGCCGCCTGCCACGGTGACTTTGCCGAGGGGATCGACAACTGGCCCAAACTGGCCGGTGGGGCCGATACATTGGACCACGAGGACCCGCTGAAAACCGTAGGCTCCTACTGGCCCTACCTGTCGACCGCTTTTGATTACATCAAACGGTCCATGCCCTATGGCAATGCCGGAACGCTCAGCGATGATGATGTTTATGCAATTGTCGCCTATATTCTCTACTCAAACGATCTGATTGAGGATGATTTTGTGCTTTCAAACGAAAGCTTCTTTGATGTCGAGATGCCGAATGCCGATGGGTTTATCCTCGATAACCGTGCTGAAACAGAATATGCGCGGTGGACCGGCGAACCCTGCATGCAGAATTGCAAATCCGAGGTCAAAGTGACCATGCGGGCGATGGTTCTGGATGTGACCCCCACGGAACAGGAGGAGTCAGCACCAGTTGACGCAACGCCCGCCCCCGTGGTCGCCGCATTTGACGCGGAACTGGCAGCGCAGGGTGAAAAGGTTTTCAAGAAGTGCAAAGCCTGCCACCAGATCGGTGAAGGGGCCAAGAACCGGTCCGGCCCGATTTTGACGGGCATTGTCGGGAATAATGCCGGTGCAGTGGAAGGGTTCAAATACTCACGGGCGCTCAAACAAGCCGCTGAGGGTGGGCTGGTCTGGAGCGAAATCGAACTGGCCGCCTTTCTGGCCAAGCCCAAGTCCTATATGAAGGGCACAAAGATGTCTTTTGCCGGTTTGAAAAAAGAAACCGATCAGGCGGCGGTGATTGAATACCTGAAATCCTTTAAGGAGTGATCATGCACCATAGTTTGCGCGCCTTTCTGCCTCTCGCCGGAATCCTTGCGGCAGGGGTGGTTTGGGCAAACGAATTTGGTGACCCTGAGGCAGGGGCGTTAGTGTTTAAACACTGCAAATCCTGCCATCAGATTGGTGAAGGTGCGAAAAACCGTGTCGGCCCGCAGTTAAACGGCATTTTCGGGCGACCCGCGGCGGGCATTGAGGGGTTCAAATATTCCAAAAGCATGATGCGCGCAGGGGACGACGGGCTGATCTGGACCGAAGAAACACTGGATGCCTATATCGAGAACCCCAAGGCATTGATCTCCAAAACACGGATGAATTTTCGCGGGCTGTTGGATGCGACCGAACGCGGGCATCTGCTGGCCTATTTGCGGATCTTTTCGGACAATCCCGCAAACATCCCAGAGGCCGAACCAACAGCCACCGCCACGGATCATGATCTGGATCCTGCAATCCTCGCCCTTGAGGGGGATCCGGAGTATGGTGAATACTTGGCCAGCGAATGCCTGACCTGTCACCAAAGCAGTGGTACCGATGAGGGCATTCCCGCCATCATCGGCTGGCCGACGCAGGACTTTGTCATCGCCATGCACGCCTATAAACGTAAACTCAGGCCCCATCCGGTGATGCAAATGATGGCGGGCCGTTTATCGGATGAAGAGATCGCGGCAATTGCTGCGTATTTTAAGGACCTCGAATAGGGGCCGTTTTCTGGGAGGAAAGAACATGAAACTGAACAGACGTGTCTTTATCGGCAGCAGTGCTGCGGCGGCTACGACACTTGCCGCGCCTACTGTCTTTGCAGACGGCCACGGCAAACCACGTGTTGTTGTTGTCGGCGGCGGGGCCGGCGGGGCCACTGCTGCGCGCTACATTGCCAAGGACAGCAAAGGCGCGATTGACGTCACGCTGATCGAGCCAACGCGGATGTATTACACCTGTTTCTTCTCCAACCTCTATCTGGGCGGTTTCAAGGAGATCGACGATCTGGGTCACAGTTATGGCGGTCTGGCCGCCGGGGGCGTGAACGTTGTGCATGACTGGGCCACGGGTGTGGACCGCGAGGCCAAAACCGTGGCGCTGGCTGGTGGTGGTTCCCTGCCCTATGATAAACTTATCCTGTCGCCCGGTATCGATTTTGTCGACGGTGCGGTTGAGGGCTGGGACCTGTCAGCGCAGAACGCGATGCCCCACGCCTATAAAGGTGGATCACAAACCGAACTGTTAAAGGCACAGCTGATGGCGATGCCAGAGGGCGGCACCTTTGCAATGGTTGCGCCCCCCAATCCCTACCGTTGCCCCCCCGGCCCTTACGAACGCGTGTCGATGGTGGCCCACTACCTCAAGGCCAACAATCCAACGGCCAAGATCATTGTCGCGGACCCCAAGGAAAAATTCTCAAAGCAGAGCCTGTTTCAGGAAGGCTGGGCGAACCACTACGAAGGGATGATCGACTGGATCGGCGCCGATTTCGGCGGCGGCAATGTCTCTGTTGATCCAAACGCCATGACCGTGACCATTGACGGAGAGGTCACCAATGTCGACGTCTGCAACGTTATCCCTGCAATGAAGGCGGGACGGATTGCCGAACTGGCCGGTGTGACAGATGGCAACTGGGCCCCGGTAAATGCGGCGGATATGTCCAGCAAGGCGGATGGCGACATTCATGTGTTGGGCGATGCGGCACATCAGGGTGACATGCCCAAATCCGGTTACTCTGCCAATTCTCAGGCCAAGGTATGCGCCAATGCGGTGCGCGGTGCGCTGACGGGTTCCAAGATATTCCCGGCCAAGTTCTCCAACACCTGCTGGTCGCTGATCGACACAAACGACGGTGTGAAAGTCGGTGCAACCTATGAGGCGACAGAGGAAAAGATTGCCAAGGTTGACGGGTTTATCTCGGCCACCGGCGAAGCTGCCGACCTGCGCCGCGCGACCTATGAGGAATCCGAAGGCTGGTACGCAGGCATCACCGCCGATATGTTCGGATAAGAAAAATCACTGCGGGATTGACTGGGTTCAATCCCGCAGGACAGCCGCCGCGCGATACTGCTCACACATAAGGAGACGCTACCATGAAATCACTTCTACTGGGTGGCGCGCTGGCCCTGATCAGCGCGGGCTTTGCGGCAGCGCAAGACAGCTCAACCGTCTATGATTTTGACGGCAGTTTTGATGATGCAACCTTCAGCGTCGAAAGCGCGATTGTCGGCAAGGGGCTGGTCATCGACTATGTCAGCCACGCGGGTGAAATGCTGGACCGCACGGCAGGTGACGTGGGCAGTGATGTGAAACTGTTTGAAGCGGCGGATATCTTTGTGTTCTGCTCAGCCGTTTTATCGCGCAAAGTGATGGAGGCGGACCCGATGAACATCGCCCACTGCCCCTACGGCGTTTTTGTCGCCGAACGTGAAGGCAAGGTCATGGTGGGATATCGCAACTATCCCGAAGGGGCGATGCAGGAAGTGCAGGCCTTGCTGGATGAGATCGTGAGAGAAGCCATCGGGGGCTAAGGATCACGATTGTTGGCAGGTGCCTGCGGGTCTTACCCGCGGACCGCCCTCTGTCAGACGTTGGGTCACAACCGCACCGATCCACATCGACAACAGCGCCAGCCATGCGGTCAAAGCGAAAATCGCACCGCCCGACATACCTGCCCCCACTGCACAGCCCCCGGCCAGCATGCTGCCAAACCCCATCATAACGCCCCCCAACAGATACCGTTCCATCGGCATCTGTGGCTCAAACCGTTGTATGCGGGCTTCCTTTGTGATCACGGCCATCAAGAGCGCCCCCAGAAAGACCCCCGGCACAAGGCCGGAGCCAAAGCTCATCGGTAATTCGCGCTCATTGACGAAGCCCATCAGAGTGTCCGCTGAGGGCCCGGTAAAGGTAATGGAAGAAATCGCAACCATCTCGAACGCGTTTTGCGCAACGGCGTAGGTCGCGATCCAGCCAGCAGCGATTGACGCACCCACGATTACAGCTGCTCCCGTCCGGCTTTTCGCGTTGCCACGGTAAAGCGCAAATACAACCGACAACAATAAGCATCCCCCCGCAACCAGCGCGGCGGTGCGTGGCAGGATCCCGATATGCGCAAGCAAGTCGCGCGACCGGCCACCGCTGATCGTCCAGATCCCGCCAAGGCTTTCGCGCAATGGCGACAATACTCCACGCAAGGACGCCTGCGCCGTCAAGGTCAGCACAAGCCCTGTGACGATGGCCCGAAGATTGCCAGTGGCCGAGAGAACCAACAAGCGGCTGGCGCAACCGCGGGCCAGGATCATACCCGACCCGAACAATAGCCCACCAAGGATCGCACCAGACAAACTGCCCTGTGCTGCGATCTGGCGTGCATTTGAAACATCCAGATGCCCCGTGGCGATGGCAAGCTGCACCGTACACACGGCCGCACTGAAAGCGACAAACCAGATGGCAAGGCGCGGGCCCCAGATATTATGGGAAAACTCAATTGTCGCGGCCCGCAGACAGAACCGTGAATGCTGGGCCGCAGCACCAAAGACCATACCGATACACAGGGCCAAACCAAACAGAATTGGGCCTTCGCCGAAAGTGTCGATCAGGTTTTCCATGGGCCAAACGCTCCGCTGGGTATGCGGGGTTTATAGTGACGCGTCAGGTTAAACATCTTGACGCAGATCAACACGACACCCTGACACGAACCGGTAGAATCAGCTGTTTTTACACGTATTCACCCCAATGATGCGATACAGCGGGCAGAACCTCAGAAACGCCGTGCCAAGCAGGATAACCCCGATCCAGCCCCAGATCCCGATGGTCCCGGTCAAAGTAAGGATGATCAGCGCTGCACCGATAACGATGCGCAAAATGCGGTCAAATGATCCTACATTCGTAGTCAGTTCCATAGTGTGTCCTTTCAAGACTGTGGTCGATATGTAGACTGGCCGCGCTATTCAAACTCCATCTGTTCATAGACACGGCCCGCGTTTTTGGTTGCCAGTTCTTCGAATGTATCCAGATGTGCATAGGGTGTCTGATCAACATAAAACGCCTCTGCCAGCCCCCCGCCCGCTTCCAGATGGGCCCCGACTTTTTCGCGCAGATAGACCAGATAATCGTGAGTATAGCGGCGGACCTGATCCATGTTGGTGGGATGACCGTGACCGGGAACAACATAGGTGGCCCCCAGCGGTTCAAATGCAGCCTCCCAGGTCTCGATCCAATCCGCCGTCATTGTGTGTTCAAAGATCGGCAACATCCGTTCGTGAAACGCCATATCCCCCGAAATCACGAGGCTTTGCTGCGGCAGCCAGACTACAATGTCACCGGGGCTATGGGCCGGGCCAAGATATCGTGCTTCGATTTCTGTGCCCCCCATCACAACAACATATGCATCCTCAAAGGTCTGGGTTGGCAGGGTCACGGTTGTCTGATCCGCGCGTTCTTTCACACGGGCCTGTGTCGCACGCAGCGATTGGCCGCCATATGCTTCAAACTCAGCCGCTGCATCCACATGGGCGACAATCTCCACCCCTTGCTCCGCCCAGTATGAATTACCCAGCATAGCGTGGCCCTGGCCGTTTTCGTTCAATACCAGTTTGACCGGCTGATCCGTCACCACCTTGATTTCATCGTGCAGCGCCTTGGCCAACAGATAGGATCCGCCGCCATTCACCACGACCACACCGTCATCTGTGATGATAAAGCTCAGGTTGTTGTTATGGCCCGCATTTTCATAGGTCGGCGGCGCGGTGGCCCCGATGGCGGAGAAAACGTTTGGGATAACCTCAACCGGTTTGGAATAAAGCAATGAGGCGGGATATTGATCCGCAATATCCTCACTTGCCAAGGCAGGCAGGGCGACCAGAGCACTGACCAAGGCCAAGTCCAGCGGAAGCAAGCGCATGTTCATCCCTCCTTCACAAAAGCATAACCGGCAGATGTTTTATCAACATAACCCACGCCGTTTCCGGTCAGGTGGTAGCCGATGACGCGGGTCTTTTCATGGGACAGTTGATCCATCAATGACAGCCGTGTCGCTGCTGCGGTTTCGGGGTCTTGGTCGGATCCCGAATGCCATTCAGGTCTGGCAAAAGCGATGTGGTCATTGCCAATGCAGTCACCCAATATCATCACCGCCTCGCCCCCCCGCCGGACCTCAAATGCCATATGGCCGGGCGTATGGCCAAAGCTGGCGCGGGCTGCAACGCCGGGCAGGATCTCGTCCCCATCATTGAAAAAGGTGGTGCCGTCTTCGATCATCTCAAGCCGACGTTTGGCACCAACCGCAAAAGACGCCCGTGCCTCGCCAATCTCGTCCACCGTGTTGGGGTTGATCCAATAGTCCCATTCGGCCTGCCCAATCATATAGCTGGCCCGTGTGAACAGCGGATCACCAAAGTCATCCAGCAGCCCCCAAAGGTGGTCAGGGTGGGCATGGGTGAATACCACATCCGTCACATCATCGGGCGTGACAGTCAGCGCCTCAAGCGAGGCCAACAAGTCACCGGCGGTAGGGGTGAAATCCGGCCCTGACCCAACATCAAACAGCACCACCCGATCGCCATGGCGCATCAGCGTTACGTTGCAGGGCGGGGTCAACACATCGGCGGATTGACCCAGATCCTTGAGGATCGGCAGCAGTTCGGTTTGCGGCATGGGATCAAAGATAAACCCACCCGGCAAGTTAAGCGAACCATCGCTGACCACGTCAAGCTGGATGTCGCCCAAGGCAATCTGCGCGTGGGCCAGACCCGGCAGCATCATAAGACCTTGACTGGCCGCTATCCCTGCGAGGAATTTCCGCCTTGAAACCGCCATCCTGCACCCCTCCAATAATTCTATTATTTGAATATGAAGGAGATTGAAGGCCGGAGCAAGAGATATGCTTGCCCCGCCATCGTAGTGGTCAGATCATGCTCACACGGCTTGGCGCGCGGGCATCAGAACCGCGCCCAATGCGATCACCAGAATGATCAAGGCAACCACGGCAAGCACCGTCCAGCCATATCCCGCGACAATGGCCCCCGCAGCAAAGGCACAGATCGTCGAGGCCAGCGCAATCACTGTGTCATTCGCCCCCTGCACCACGGGCTTTTCTGCTTCCGACACCACATTTGCCAACATGTTTGTCGCGCCGATAAAGCCAAAGTTCCACCCCAGCCCCAACAGGATCAGCGAGGCATAGAAATGCACACCCGACAGACCGCTGAGCGCAACAAGCGCAGACAGGATCAACAGGACCAGCCCACCAATCGCGATGCGCTGTGTTCCATAACGTTTGATCAGAAAGCCGGTGAAAAAACTGGGCGCGAACATGGCGACCACATGCCAGCGGATCACATCACCCGACGTGGCCTCGCTGAAGCCACAGCCCACCATGGCAAGCGGCGTGGGGATCATCAGGAACACCATGATGCCCTGCGATACCGCACCAATGGCCACGGCTTTGCGCACTGGCCCGCGTCGCAGCACTGAAAGGGAGGCCAGCCGCTTGCCAAAGCTCTGCTTCGCGGGGGCTATAGGTTTCGCCATACGCACGAAGGCAAGCGGCAACAGCCCGATCAGGGAGATAACCGCAATCGCGCCGTAAGCCCCCGCAAGCGGCACGGGCGCAAGAGCGTCTTTGGCCATGATAAACACCTGCGGCCCGCCAAAGGCCGCCACCAACCCCGATGTCAACATCAGCGAAATCGCCACCGGCTGCCATTCCGGGCTGACCACCTCTGCCGCTGCAAAGCGGAAAAACTGAAAACAGGCAAGCGCGGCCCCAAGGAACAGATGCGCGATGCACAGCAGGATGAAACTGCCGCTGATCATCGCCCAGCCCCCCAACAACGCACCAGCCATCGCCGCAGCAACACCAAGGGCAAACCCCGCCCTGCGGCCACGCCGCCCCATCAGCAGGGAAAAAGGTGCTGCTGCAAACAAGCCCGCCAGTGTTTGAAGCGAGGCAGGCAAGGTCGCAAGCGCCGTGGACGGGGCCAGCATCAGCCCGGCAAGCCCGCCAAGGATGATCAACATCGGCATCGCCGCGCCGAGGATGGTATTGGCCGCAAGCAGCCCCAGAAAGTTTCCGTTGCGGGCAAAGGTCAGGGAGGACATGGGCAAATCTCTTTTGGAAATGGTTGACACCCCGGTTTGTAAATCGGATGCACGATGTCTGATATGTCAAATAGGCGTCAAAAATGGACAAACAGCTTTCTCCGCGCAGCATTGATGTTCTGGTGTTTGATGACGTGAATTTGCTGGACGTCGCCGGCCCTGTTCAGGTGTTCAAGACCGCAAGGATCAACAACCGCAGAAAATATGAAATGCGCTATGTCTCGCTGGATGGCGCAGCGGTGCGCAGCTGTTGCGGGCTGCGGCTGGACGCGGATGCGCGGCTGTGTGACACGTCCAGCAGCGATGACTTATTGATCCCCGGAGGGGTTGGCGTGGATGCCCTGATCCCTGATGAATCCTTGCGCCGGATCATTCACGACCGCGCCGCAAGGGCTGGCAATGGGCGGCTGATCTCCATCTGTTCTGGTGCCTTGGTGTTGGCGGCGGCGGGTGTTCTGGACGGGCATGCGGCCACAACCCATTGGTCGCGTGCGGCAGATGTGCGCAATTTCGCAAAGGTTGCCTGGGATCTGGACCGGATCAGCACCACGCAGGACCGGTTGTTCACCTCTGCTGGCGTGGCCACGGGGATTGATCTGGCGCTGGCGATCATCCGCGCTGATTGCGGACCAGCCGTTGCGCTAGAAGTGGCCCGCGAGCTGGTGGTGCAGCTGCGCCGCACTGGCGGGCAAAGCCAATATGCCATCCATCTGGCCGGTCAATTTTCACAGGATGATGCCCTGACCCGGCTGATCGAACAGGTGGTGACAAACCCGCAATCAGATTGGTCATTGGAGGTGTTGGCGGATACGGCAGGCATGAACCCACGCACACTGTCGCGGCATTTCAAACGGGATTTACAGGACACGCCAGCGCAGTTTGTCGAACGGGTGCGGGTCGATCATGCACGGGGACTGTTGCAGGAAAATCTGCCGCTGAAACAAGTCGCAAAGGACAGTGGTTTTGGGGATCTGCAACGGATGCGCCGCGCGTTCCAACGTCGCTTTGGTGTGCGGGTCAGTGAATATCTGACAGCCTTTGGCGATATATAGATCTGCGACAGAAAAGGTATCCGGGGCCGGCGAACCGGCCCCGGATCAATGGCTTACTGCCAGGACTTGATCAGCTCGTCATAAGCGATCGTTACCGGCTCTTCGTCTTCGTTTGCCAGTTTTGCTTTGGGCGAACCGGGCTGTGACAGCCAGTAATCAGCATCTTTCTCCTCGTTCATCTTCGGGCCAATGTCGCCCTGAACACCGGCACGCTCCAGACGGATCAGAACCTTTTCCTGATCTGCGCAAAGTGAATCCAGTGCTTCCTGAGGTGTTTTTGCACCAGACATCGCATCACCAATGTTCTGCCACCACAGCTGTGCGAGCTTTGGATAATCAGGCACGTTGGTGCCGGTTGGTGACCACTGAACGCGCGCAGGCGAACGGTAGAACTCAACCAGACCACCCAGTTTCGGCGCGCGCTCGGTAAAGCTGTCGTGCTGGATCGTGGATTCACGGATGAATGTCAGACCAACATGGCTTTTCTTCACGTCAACGGTTTTGGAGGTCACGAACTGGGCATAGAGCCAAGCCGCCTGAGCGCGATCAACAGGTGTTGATTTCATCAAGGTCCAGGAACCGGCATCTTGGTATCCGATCTTGGTGCCTTCAGTCCAATATGCACCATGCGGCGAAGGTGCCATGCGCCATTTTGGCGTGCCATCTTCGTTCATCACGGGCAGATCAGGCTCTACCGATGCGGCTGTAAATGCCGTGTACCAGAACATCTGCTGTGCAACATTGCCCTGCGCCGGGATTGGGCCCGCCTCGGAGAATGTCATACCGGCAGCCGCTGGTGGAGAGTATTTCTCCAGCCATTCAATTGCTTTGGTCACAGCATAGACTGCGGCAGGTCCGTTGGTGGCACCACCGCGCGCGACGCAGGAACCAACCGGCTGTGAATTCTCGTTCACACGGATGCCCCATTCGTCAACCGGCAAGCCGTTCGGCTCGCCTACGTCACCGGCACCAGCCATGGACAGCCACGCGTCAGTATAACGCCAACCCAAAGACGGGTCTTTCTTGCCGTAGTCCATGTTACCAAAGACTTCGCCTTCGACACCCAGACGCGACAGGTCACGACCAGTGAAGAATTCAGCGATGTCCTCGTAAGCGGTCCAGTTGACCGGCACACCCAGATCATAACCGTATTTCGCTTTGAAATCCGTCTTGTTCTGTTCGTCGTTGAACCAATCATAGCGGAACCAATAAAGGTTCGCGAACTGCTGGTCGGGCAATTGATAAACTTTGCCATCCGGTCCGGTGGTGAAGGACAGGCCGATGAAATCTTCCAGATCGAGGTTCGGGTTGGTAACAGCCGCCCCTTCGCCGGACATCCAGTCGGTCAGGTTACGCGCCTGCTGATAGCGCCAGTGCGTGCCGATCAGATCAGAGTCGTTGATATAGGCGTCATAGATGTTTTCGCCCGACTGCATCTGTGTTTGCAGCTTTTCAACAACATCGCCCTCGCCGATCAGGTCATGGGTGACCTTGATGCCGGTAATGGCTTCAAACGCCGGGGCCAGCACAGTGGATTCATAGGTGTGTGTGCCAATGGTTTCGGAGACAACGTTGATCTCCATGCCCTCGAACGGTTTGGCCGCATCGACAAAAAACTGTAGCTCAGCTTCCTGCTCTGCGCGTGACAGCACCGACATATCGCCGATTTCACTGTCGAGGAATGCCTTGGCGGCATCCATATCAGCAAAGGCGGGGGCGGCGAACATACATGTCGCCAGCGCAATCGCTGTGGTTCCCTTAAGTCGCAAGTTCATTTTGGTTCCTCCCTAAAATGATGGTAATGAAGGCGATCCGGTTCTTGCCTGCCGGACTGCCTTTTCGATTACACCCAGCGGAACACCGCTACGGCGTAGAACAGGCAAACAATCAACGCGCCCCATTGCGGCGCATCCAGTAGGCCAAGCCATGCCAGATTGATAAAGGCAGAGCCCAAAAGCGTGATGAAAAGCCGATCACCACGGGTCGTTTCGATCCGCAAGATACCGGCGCGCGGTGCCTCGGGATATTTGATCGCCAGCACCGTGAAAGTGACCAGCGTGGCCGCGATGATGCCGAAGAATGCGGCGGTCGGCCAAGTCCATGCCATCCAGTCCATTATGGTTCTCCTTTGCTTAAACGCGGCCCAGGGCAAAGCCCTTGGCGATGTAGTTGCGGACAAAATAGATCACCAAAGCACCCGGCACGATTGTCAGAACACCGGCAGCAGCCAGCACTCCCCAATCGATACCGGCAGCGCCCACAGTACGGGTCATGGTGGCGGCAATGGGTTTCGCGTTTACCGATGTCAGCGTGCGGCTCAGCAGCAGTTCAACCCATGAAAACATAAACAGGAAGAACGCGGTGACGCCGATGCCGGAGGCGACCAAAGGCGTGAAAATCTTGATAAAAAACCGCGGAAAGGAATAGCCGTCGATATAGGCGGTCTCGTCGATTTCCTTGGGCACGCCGCGCATGAACCCTTCCAAGATCCACACCGCCAATGGCACGTTGAACAGGCAATGCGCCAAGGCGACAGCGATATGCGTATCAAACAGCCCAACCGAGCTGTAAAGCTGGAAAAACGGCAGGGCAAACACCGCCGGCGGGGCCATCCGGTTGGTCAGCAGCCAGAAGAACAGGTGTTTGTCACCCATAAACGTATAGCGACTAAACGCATAAGCCGCAGGCAAAGCCACCAGCAGCGAGATGACCATATTCATCACCACATATGCCATGGAGTTCAGATAACCGGTGTACCACGACGCATCCGTCAGGATCGTCAGATAGTTGTCAAACGTCAGATCACGCGGCCACAGGGTAAAGGTGTTCAGGATCTCTGAATTGGTTTTCAGGCTCATCATCACCAGCCAGTAAATCGGCAGGAGCAAGAACAAGAGGTATAACCCCATAACCACAACATTGCCTTTGATGCGGGGCAGACGGCGGGTTTGGGTTTGGGCGACATCGGACATCAGTGGCCATCCCTTTTATCAAGGTTCGTCATCACGGTGTAGAACACGTAGGACACCAGCAAGATCACCAGATAATACATGATCGAGAACGCGGCGGCGGGGCCAAGGTCGAACTGTCCCAGCGCCATTTTGACCAGATCAATCGACAGGAAGGTCGTCGAATTGCCTGGCCCGCCCCCGGTGACCACAAACGGCTCTGTGTAGATCATAAAGCTGTCCATGAACCGCAGCAGGATCGCGATCATCAGCACACCCATGATCTTGGGTAGTTCGATGAAACGGAACACTTTCCAGCGGCTGGCCTGATCAATCTTGGCCGCTTGGTAATAGGCGTCAGGAATGGACTGCAAGCCAGCATAGGCCAAAAGCGCAACCAGCGACGTCCAGTGCCAGACATCCATCACAATGACGGTGATCCACGCTGCATAGAAATCTTGGGTATAGTTGTAATCAATGCCCAAAGCCGCCAGCGTATAGCCCAACAGGCCGATATCGACGCGCCCGAAAATCTGCCAGATCGTGCCAACCACGTTCCACGGGATCAACAGCGGCAGCGACATCAGCACCAGACAGAGCGAGGCCCAGAAGCCTGATTTTGGCATGTTCAGCGCCACGAAAATCCCAAGTGGTATTTCGATGGCAAGGATGATCGCCGAAAATGTAATCTGACGCCCCAACGCGTTCCACATCCGTTCGGATGCCAGCATTTCCTCGAACCACTCCAGCCCGGCCCAAAAAAACTGATTGTTGCCGAAGGTGTCCTGCACCGAATAATTCACCACTGTCATCAAGGGGATAACAGCCGAAAAGGCGACCAGCACGAGAACCGGCAGGATCAGAAACCACGCCTTTTGATTGACGGTCTTGTTCATATCAAGCCCCCTTTGGCGCGACGCGCCAGCTGTCGGAATAAACGTTCACACCCGCCGGATCAAAAACCACACGGTTCATATCGGGCGAAATTTCGGCACCTTCCGGCGCAAGGACATTCACCTCTGTGCCGTTGAAATCAGCGCGCACAATCTTATGGCGGCCCACGTCTTCCACCCGTTTGATCGTGACCGGTAACCCCTGATCACCGGATGCAAGTGTCGTAAATTCAGGGCGCACGCCCAGCTCAACCTTGCCTGTAAGCGGACCAAAACCTTTGCCCAGATCAATCTGAGTGCCCGCCAGTACCGCCTTGTCACCGGTCACTTCTGCGTCCAGCACGTTCATGCCCGGCGAGCCAATGAAATAGCCGACAAAAGTATGTTCCGGCGTCTCGAACAATTCCTGCGGTGTGCCCATTTGCACCACACGGCCATCATACATCACCACCACCTTATCGGCAAAAGTCAGCGCCTCGGTCTGGTCATGGGTCACATAGATCATCGTGTGACCAAATTCGTGATGCAGGGATTTCAGCTGTGTGCGCAGCTCCCATTTCATATGCGGGTCGATCACCGTCAGCGGCTCATCAAACAGCAGCGCGTTCACATCTTCGCGCACCATACCACGGCCCAGCGAGATTTTCTGTTTCGCATCCGCCGTCAGCCCCCGCGCCTTGTGGTTCAGGGTGTCTTCCATGCCGATCATCGCTGCGATCTGCTGCACGCGCTCTTTGATATAGGCCGGATCAGCGCCGCGATTGCGCAGCGGAAAGGCCAGATTGTCGCGCACCGTCATCGTGTCATAGACCACCGGAAACTGGAAAACCTGCGCGATGTTGCGCTCGGTTGTCGGGGCCATCGTCACGTCGCGATCGTTAAACAGGATACGGCCCTGCGACGGGTGCAGCAGACCGGAAATGATGTTCAGCAGCGTGGATTTTCCACAGCCTGACGCCCCAAGCAACGCATAGGCTTCGCCATCCACCCAATCATGATTCAGCTCTTTCAGCGCAAAATCGTCTTCGCCTTTAGGGTTGGGCAGATAGGAATGCGCCAGGTTTTCGAGGGTGATTTTTGCCATGACCGTTCTCCCTCAGGCCGCCGTCGCATAAGACGCAGGCGCAACCGATGTGCCGTCTTGTGCAAAAATGTAGATATGTTTCGGGTCCAGATAGACCTGTAGCGGTGCCCCGATTTTCAGGTTCTTCACCCCGTGGATCAGCCCCACCCAAGTGTCACCATGGTGATCAAGATGTACAAAGGTTTCCGAACCGGTGATTTCCGTCACCTGCAAGGTTGCGTTGAACGTCATCGCGTCGGCACCGGGCCGGTCCAGTTCAAGGTGGTTCGGCCGGAACCCCGCAAGGAAAACGCCGTCGGCCAGACCTGCAAAAGCACCCAAAGCGGGGGCGCTTTGCCCATCCCCAAATGACAGGGATTCGCCAGATTTGCGCACTTCCAGAAAATTCATCGGCGGGTCGGAAAACACCCGCGCGGTGGTCGCATCAACCGGCTGTCGATAAACAACCGGTGTTTTGTCAAACTGGGTGATGCGCCCCTCCCACATGGTGGCAGTGTTACCGCCCAACAGCAGCGCCTCTTCCGGCTCTGTGGTGGCGTAAACAAAGATTGAACCGGCTTCCTCGAAAATCTTGGGAATTTCGGCACGCAATTCTTCACGCAGCTTGTAATCGAGGTTCGCCAACGGTTCATCCAGCAACACCAGCCCCGCATCCTTGACCAACGCCCGCGCCAGCGCACAGCGCTGTTGCTGCCCACCAGAAAGCTCCAGCGGTTTGCGATCCAGAAACGGGGTAAGTTTCATCAGGTCAGCCGCGCTGCGCACTGCCTTGTCAATTTCATCCGCCGTCTTGCCCAGCAGGCGCATCGGGCTGGCGATGTTATCATAGACGTTCATCGACGGGTAATTGATGAATTGCTGATACACCATCGCCACGCCCCGGTCCTGCACCCGCATGCCGGTCACATCCTTGCCGTCCCAGAAAATGCGCCCGCTGTTTGGCACATCCAGCCCCGCCATCAGACGCATCAGTGATGTTTTCCCGGCGGATGTCGGCCCAAGCAGCACGTTCATCGTGCCCGAAGACAGATCCAGATCCGTAGGATAGATCAGGGTCTGCCCGTTCATAACCGTGGATACGTTTTCAAGGACAAGTGACATTACGCACCCCCATTTTCTGTTTGACGGGCGGCACCCAATGCCTGCGCCATCCAGTCATCCAGCAGTTTAATTTCCTGTGCACTCATCCGAAGACCCAGTTTCGAACGCCGCCAAACGATGTCTTCGGCGCTCCGCGCGAATTCATTTTCGATCAGCCATAGCACTTCGAATTCTGTCAGGTTGGCACCAAAGTTCTGCCCCAGATCCTCGGCGGTTTTCGCCTCGCCCAGCACATCGTAAGCGTCTTTGCCATAGGCTTTGATCAACCTGCTGGCCCAACGGTCGTCCAGAAACGGATATTGCGCCCTAAGCTGCGCAATCAGTGCCGCAACACCATCCACAGGGAAATCCCCACCGGGCAAAGGCACACCCGCGGTCCAGGGCTGAACGTCCTTTTCAAAGAACGGTGTGATCTTTTCCAAGGCACTTTCGGCCAAGCGGCGATAGGTGGTGATCTTGCCACCAAACACATTCAGAATTGGCGCGCCTGCTGACTGATCCAATGTCAGCACATAATCACGCGTCGCTGCCGTGGCCGAAGTTGCGCCATCATCATAGAGCGGGCGCACACCGGAATAGGTCCAGACAATGTCATCCTTACTGACTGCCGTCTTCAAATATTTCGATGCAAAATCAATCAGGTAATCCTGTTCCTCTGGCGTGCAAACTGGTTTGGTTGCGACATCCGTGTGCTCTGCATCAGTGGTGCCGATCAGGGTAAAGTCAGTCTCGTAAGGGATTGTGAAAATGATCCGCCCGTCAGTGCCCTGAAAGAAATAGCATTTGTCGTGATCATAAAGCTTGCGGGTCACAATATGGCTGCCCCGCACCAAACGCACGCCTTCGGATGAATTGATGCGCACAGCGTTGCGGATCACATCTTCAACCCATGGGCCACCTGCATTGACCAGCATACGGGCCGTGACGATCCGCTGTTCGCCAGTATCCTTCCCCTCAAGCGTGATCTGCCAGAGGCCATCGACTTGCTCAGCCGAGACAACTTTGGTGCGCACGTTGATCCGTGCACCACGGGCCTGTGCATCACGCGCGTTCAGCACCACCAAACGGCTGTCTTCAATCCAGCAGTCGGAGTACTCATAGGCTTTTTCAAAGCGGTCTTGCAGCGGCGCACCTTCGGGTATGCCCGCCAGGTTGATCGAGGTTGTTCCTTTGAGGATTTTGCGCCCGCCCAGATTGTCGTACATGAACAGCCCAAGCCGCACCAACCACGCGGGACGACGTCCGCGCATCCAGGGCATGACAAAGCTCAGGACTTTCGAGGTTGGCGTGTCGCCCTCAAAGCGCATGTCCTTGTGGTAGGGTAGAACAAAACGCATCGGCCATGAAATATGCGGCATCGCCCGCAACAGGGTTTCACGTTCAATCAGCGCCTCGCGCACAAGGCGGACTTCCCAATACTCAAGATAGCGCAGCCCGCCATGAAACAGCTTGGTCGAGGCCGAGGAGGTGGCAGAAGCCAGATCGTTCATTTCGGCCAGCTCAACACTGAACCCACGACCAACCGCATCACGCGCAATGCCACATCCGTTGATGCCGCCGCCGATGACAAACAGGTCTACAGTATCGTGATTTTCACGCTGGTCCAATGAAGCCCCCCGCATTCATCTCGCGCTGTTCACTCGCTGCCAGCGCATGGGGCCAAAGAACACCACATCAAGCCACATGGCAATAACGAATGTTCGTTTATGTTCCTTTTTGCGCAATCCCTTGAAAATGGTACTATATTTTCTTCGCAAATCGAACGCTCTGCCGCGTTTTGGTTCAGTTTGCGAATCGCGGCCTTGACGATTTGGACGGACTGTTGATTGATACCCGTCACAGAATTCCGCATCGCACCTTGCCAAAAGGCGCGTGAAGCCGAGGGTTAGAAAGCACACAATGGTCGCAAATTTCAGGCAGAAAGAGATCCTTGATCTGGCTCGCAAGGAAGGCAAGGTCACCGTGGACGGGCTGGCTGAATTTTACGATGTGACGGTGCAAACCATCCGGCGCGACCTATCCGATCTGGCACAAAGCGGGCGGCTTGAGCGGGTCCATGGCGGCGCGGTGATCCCTTCGGGCGTGGTCAATATCGTCTATGAGGAACGCCGCCGCTTGAACGAAGTGGGCAAGAAATCCATCGCATTGGCCTGTGCGCGGGCGATACCGGACGGGGCATCTGTTTTCATGAACATCGGCACCACCACCGAAGCGGTGGCGCGCGAATTACTGGACCATGAAAACCTTTTGGTGGTGACCAACAACCTGAACATTGCAAACATCCTTGCACAGAACCACAGCTGCGAAATCATTCTGGCGGGCGGCGTTTTACGCCGTGCCGATGGCGGTATCGTGGGCGGACTGACTGTCGATATGGTCAAGCAATTCAAGTTTGACTACTCGGTTCTGGGGTGTTCCGCCATTGATGCAGACGGTGATCTGCTGGATTTTGACGGGCAGGAAGTCATGGTCAGCGGCACCGCCATCGGGCGGTCACGCAAGGTGATGATCGTGGCGGACCAGCATAAATTTACCCGCAAGGCACCGCTGACCATCTGCTCGCTGCGCGATGTGGATATTTTGTTCACCGATGGCAAACTCTCCCCGACCCTGACCGCGAATTGCGACAGCTGGGGCACACAGGTGGTGACCTCTTGAACGCCCTCTTCGGCTTTCAGACCGACGTCGGTTTGATGATGGCTGTTACAGTTGTATCCATACTGCCCGGTGCGGTTTTGCGGTTTGCCATGCGCAACCACCTGTCGCGCGGCTTTCGCATCAGCGGATAAAGCCGGTTCGTCCCAGACTTAATCGTAGCCGACTTTGGCCTTTTTCATATGCAGCTCAAAACGCGCATCTTTGGCTTGGGCCTCGTCGTCAAACCAATCTGTCCGCGTCTGCCCCGCGCTGCCAACGCGACCCCATTCCCGCACCAACGCCCAGTCGCCAAACAGACCGGGAAGCAAGTCAATACGGTAAAACCGGCAGTTGGTCGAGGTTTTGTCCATTTGAGTCAGATACATACAGTCGCGCCGTCACAAGATAGAGTTGGACCCCAGAGATACCAAGCAGCGCCAATGATGTCTTTAACAACCTGCGGATTTGGGAAAAAAATCTGGTTCTGCGAGGCGACGGCGCAGAAAGAGGGGTAACTTCGTTGTCAAACCCTTAACCGGATGAAGCAGAAGGCCCAACCTTATCCCTTCAAGGCGCACCGCCGGATTGACCGCTCAGATGGGCAAACCGTCGATCTGTTCAAGGGTGGAAAGGTCGTTGTCCCAGTCCGCGCGGCTTGACATGCAAATATGCGCATCGGGCTTAATGCTGATCGCGCTATCGAGAGACCCTGCCGGCACAACGAGCAGACCTTCATTCGCGTGGGAGAATGGCAGCGCGGAACCGCAGTCCGTGCAAAAGCACTTCACATGCCGTGACCCGGAAAGCTGAAACTTCCTGATACTCTCCGCGCCGGACACCCAGGTGATCTGAGCGGTCGACGAAAACAGGTTTGCTGAATGGGCGGAGCCACTATCCTTGCGGCAGCGCGTACAATGACAGAAAAAGAAGCTCTCGAACTCTCCTGATATGCGGAATTTCACAACGCCACACAGGCACTGCCCAGTCGCCAGATTACCCATTTGCTTACCCCCCATAAAAACGAACCGCTATGTTGTCAGGCAAGCATGGATTTATCAACGACCCGTACCCATGTATAAATCCAAGATCAAATAGGGTTTCAAGAGGGCAGCCGCCACGGGTGGGGAACACCCTCCTCCCCTTGCCGTACTCCTCCATACATCGCGTAAGGGGCGCAGCCTTGCGACTACGCCCCTTCAAAGAACTCACATCAAGCCCCAAAGGGCTGCGCGGCTTATGCCAGCTGGATGTTTGTTGCGCTCTCGCGGCCATCGCGGCCCGCTTCGATGTCGAAAGTTACTTTCTGATCATCGGACAGACCTGTCAGGCCTGCTTGCTCTACGGCAGAGATATGTACGAAGACATCTTTGCTGCCGCCATCGGGCGCGATGAAGCCGAAGCCTTTAGTTGTGTTGAACCATTTGACTGTACCAGTGGCCATGTCATTTTTCCTTAATATGCTGCCCGCAGGATGCGGCAGGTCGGCTAAGTCCGCAAAAGATCGAATGACTGAGCCGTAAGGAGCAGTGATGCCGATAGATATAGTAACGTCGCAGGGACCACATGCGCCTTTTGCCTGAGCTTAGCAAGCAGTTTAATGCCACCGCCATCCTACGAGAAGAACCAGCGGGCGGGCGAACGGCACACGCATCTACTTAATCCACTGCCCCTGCCAGTTCTCGGGGCGCCAATCAGGCGTTTCAACCCAGTGTTTCATGGCGATCGGCGCCTCGGTTGTCCCGTTCATCTCAAACCTGCGGGCGTCGCGCAGGGCGGTGATCTCTTCGCTCAGAGCTGTGTTATCAATGTTGAAACTCACCCGCATGACAAACCGGTCCGACGCGTCATGGTCTTGCGGCTGGGTTGGACGGGTCGGCGGCACCGAGACCCCGGATGGAGCAGAGTTGAGATGGCGCACTTCGGCTGTCGCCTCGACATAAGGCAGGTCGCAGGGGTGCCAGACGCCAATGCGCACGGTTTTGGTGCCATAGGTCTTTTTGTTCAACTGTGCGGGCGTGATGCTGCGGCGTATTTCTGTGGGCGGCCCGAAACGTGGTTTCGACTTCACCGGCCATCCAGCCTGTTCAAAGATGTCAGTGGTCTGCGCCACCATCTCCTGCATGGCATCCCAGTCCATCGGCTCCATCGGGTAGATCAGATAAGCGCTGTCCACCACCGGCCCCTCAAAGGAAATCTGCATCTGTCGCCCTGCCGGCAGGTAGAGAGGGCATCCGGGTGCGTCATAGGCTAATGAGATCGACGCAGGATCATCCGTGGCATCCGGGTTGGCGCGTGCCACAGGCAGGAAGCGACCACTGTCTCCGGTTTCAGGGTCCTGTACTGTCGCCACAAAGGATGGAACATTGTTGCGGGCCAAAAGGCTTGCCACGGGTTCCAGCAGCTGCAGGCCCACCTGCATCGGTGCGCGTTTGGTGACCGGTGTCTCGTCCATCGCGTTTCTCCAGATTATCGTCGTTGCAGCGGCGGCAATTGCAAAAACTGCCGCAATTCTTTTTGGACTGGTCACAGCCCTTCCAGTGCCTTCATCCGTCTTATCAAACGGCCATAGTAGGTAACGCGGTCCTGCGGGTTGGCGATATCCAGATCCCCCAGTGAGACCAGATTGTCGCGGGTGCAGTGATCCGCAATCGGAATACTGGTCTGATCGCCGGGCATAATTGCTTCTGCAGTACCCAAATCATCAAACACATCTGCATGCCGATTATAGACTTGTTGCACCACATCAACCTGTTCATGTTCGGCCAGAATATCGGCGCCGGCCTGCAAGTTGCCTTGATCAATCTGCTCCAGCCCGCGCATGATGTCCTCATCAACATCAATCTCACCGCTTTCCACACATTCCTTCAGCCGCGCATACCCGCATTCGTGCATGAACTTATTGGGCGGATAGACGCTTTCGAAAATTGTGATGTTGGCATCGCCCAACGCAGCCAGCGCCTGTTCGGGGTTTACCACGGCGCGACCCAATGTCTGCGCATCCCATGCCTGTGTGCGGCGCATCGCACAGCCGCCCTGAACCGAGACATATCCCGCCAGCCGTACCCACCAATTGTCCGGCATCGCCGCGCCCAACTGCTGATAAGACCGCGTGATGCCAACGTTGCGCTGGATCGGGTTCGAGATCCGGCGCATCAGATCTACCTCTGAATTGGCCATCGCCATGGCCTCGGCACAATTATTGGGGCAGCGCGAATATACCTCACCAGCGGCATCTTGCGGCATCAGAAGTCTCCTGTCTCGTCGGCGCCGTTCACCCAGGCTGGATGCGGCCAGACCCAGCGGCGCAACATTTCGCCAGCCTTGGTCTCTGCACGCATCAGCGGCTTCTGCATCAGGGCGACAAATTCCGGATCGTGGCGGATAGCATTCTTGCTCAACAGGCAGGCTTCGGTGAAATCAGCAATCTGGCGATCTGTTTCAAAACCAACTGCCAGCCCCGCCTCCCGACAGTCCGCCACAAAATCACGCAAGCGGGTATCCAGAGCCATTTCATAGCGCTGCGCCAGCTCACCCGAGAGGTTTTCAACAAACCGTTGGCGCAGACCAGCCTGACCTGCGGACATCTGCCCTGCCGTCATCACCAACACGTCCGGGTTTCCTCCTGCTTTGCTGGATAAGGGTTAATGCCTTGTCCGGCACGATGCAACCGAGGGCGAAGTGCAACCGTGCAGGAGGCGCGCCCGGCAACGCAAAAGGCCCCCCGTTTGCACGGAGGGCCTTCAAAAATTTCAATCGCGTCAGGCTTACAGGCCTGTGGACACGTCGATTGTGTTGCCTTCTTCAAGCGTCACATAGGCCTTTTTCACGTCTTTACGCTTACCAATCTGGCCGCGGAAACGTTTGACCTTGCCTTTGGTGATGGTCGTGTTCACGGCCTTCACCTTGACACCAAAGAGCGCTTCTACAGCTTCTTTGATCATCGGCTTGTTGCTGTCGATTGCCACTTCAAAAACAACAGCATTGGCTTCGGAAGCCATGGTTGCTTTTTCAGTGATGATCGGCTTGCGGATCACGTCATAGTGGTTGTGCTTGGCGCTCATTTCAAACGGGCCTCCAATGCTTCGATGCCCGCCTTCGTGATCACCAGAGTGTCACGCTTGAGGATATCATATACGTTAGCGCCCATTGTCGGCAGGATGTCCAAACCTTCAATATTGCGCGCGGCTTGCAGGAAGTTCTCGTTGACGGTTGCGCCGTCAATGATCAATGCCCGCTTCCAACCAAGGTTGGAGACCTGCTTGGCCAATGCTGCTGTCTTACCTTCGGAATTTGCATCCTCGATAATGACCAGCTCACCCGCTTTTGCCTTTGCAGACAATGCGTGACGCAGACCCAGCTTGCGGAACTTCTTGGTCAGCTCATGACCATGAGAACGCACAACCGGCCCCTTGTAAACACCACCCCCGCGGAAGATCGGTGCAGAACGTGCACCGTGACGAGCGCCGCCGGTACCTTTCTGACGATAGATCTTCTTGGTAGAGTAGCTCACTTCAGAGCGCGTCTTGACCTTATGTGTACCGGCCTGCGCGTTGTTGCGCTGCCAGCGGACGACGCGGTGCAGGATGTCGGCGCGTGGCTCAAGACCAAACAGGGCCTCGTCCAGGTCTACCGATCCGGCTTTGCCGCCGTCGAGTTTGATGACATCGAGTTTCATGCGTCACCTTCTTTCTTGGTATCATCCAAAGCTTCGCTTTGGTCACCAGCTTCTGCTTTATCCGACGCGATTTCCGCTTCGGCTGCTTTCAACGCTTCGGCTTCGGCTGCGGCCTGCTCTTCAGCAAGACGTGCGGCTTCTGCTTCGGCTTCAGCGGCGGCGGCTGCGGCGGCTTCTTCAGCTGCTTTCGCGGCTTCACGAGCGGCGGATGCCAATGCGGCTGGAACAATAGCGTTCTCAGGGAACGGCTTTTTCACCGCGTCCTTGACAGTCACCCATCCACCTTTGGAACCGGGAACCGCGCCCTTGACCATGATCAGACCGCGCTCTGTGTCGGTTTTCACGATCTCGAGGTTCTGCGTTGTCACGCGGGCTGCACCCATGTGACCGGCCATTTTCTTGCCTTTGAAAACCTTACCGGGATCCTGACACTGACCTGTAGAACCATGCGAACGGTGTGAAATCGAAACACCGTGTGTCGCACGCAGACCGCCAAAGTTGTGACGCTTCATCGCACCGGCAAAACCTTTACCGATCGATGTGCCTGCAACATCAACGTACTGACCTGCGAAATAGTGGTCCGCAATGATCTCTTCGCCAACTGGCAGCATCGCATCCGCGTCAACGCGGAATTCTGCAACCTTGCGCTTTGGTTCAACCTTTGCTGCTGCAAAGTGACCGCGCATCGCCTGTGACGTGCGTTTGGCCTTCGCTGTACCGGCACCAAGCTGAACAGCAACATAGCCGTCCTTTTCGATGGTACGCTGTGCAACAACCTGAAGGTTATCGAGGTGAAGAACGGTTACAGGAATCTGCTTGCCATCTTCCATGAACAGTCGGGTCATGCCCAACTTCTTTGCAATAACGCCTGAGCGCAACATGAACGTGCCCTCCTTACGACTGCAACTTGATCTCGACGTCCACACCAGCGGCGAGGTCGAGCTTCATCAGCGCGTCAACGGTCTGGGGAGTCGGATCAACGATATCCAGCAGACGCTTGTGCGTGCGGATCTCGAATTGGTCACGGGATTTCTTGTCTACGTGTGGACCACGCAAAACGGTGAATTTTTCAATCTTGTTCGGCAGAGGAATCGGACCGCGAACAGATGCGCCGGTACGCTTGGCGGTGTTGACGATTTCCTGTGTGGAGCTGTCCAGCACACGATAGTCAAACGCCTTGAGCCGGATGCGGATATTTTGGCTTTGTGCCATGTATATATCATCCCTAAATCAGGGCTTTAGCGGATTGGAAGATGTCGGCTCATCCGGCACCCTCTTCGCGCATAGTACAACTCAAACGGGGCACGCATTGGCGCACCCCGTCTGGTTAAGGCTCCTATAGGGGGAGTCGCATGAGAGGTAAAGAGGCAATTCCGGTCACAGACGGGTTTTACGGCCATTAACGCCGCTGTCACCACAGCGCATATTTGGCGGGCTCTGCCCTCCTGCCAGATCTCTGAAAGCTCACGTCGCTTAAGGTGCTACCGCCTCTAGCGCAGCCACATTACCGGCCATGATCAAACCCTCATGCTGCAGAATATCGTCTATCGGCCAATCCCACCATGCGATCCGGTTCAGCCGCGTGACCTCTGCACGGGAAAACCGCTGCCTAATCTGCTGCGCTGGGTTGCCCGCGACAATCGTATAATCCGCAACGCTGCCCGCGACCACGGCACCGGCACCGATGATCACCCCGTTCCCGATACGCGCACCGGGGAGGACCTTCGCCCCCTGCCCGATCCAGACATCATGCCCGATCACCGTATCTTTGCCCGGCTCAGGCAGCGAGGGCCGCCCCTCCATTCCGCCCCCACCGAAGATGGCAAAGGGAAAGCTGGAGATGCCGTCATAGCGATGGTTGGCAGAAGCTGTGATGAAAGTGACCCCATCAGCAATCTGACAGAATTTGCCGATGCTCAGCCGTTCAGGGCTGAAATCAAACAGATACGGTGCCAGACGCGCCGCCCAATCCTCGGGCGGGTCAAAGGCACTGGCATAGGTGTATTCCCCCACCGTCATCCTGGGATGTCGGGTCGCTGGTTTCAGAAAGACAGTCCCCTTCAGTGGAGAGCCATCTGCATTGGAAATAGGGTAGATTGTGTCGGGTGCCGCAAAGGGCCGCGTGTCGGAAACAGGCATGAAAAATCCTTTGATCGAGAGGTTTTAAATTACTCAGATCGCAGTCTTGTTCATGTCGCCCTCCATCATTAGTGCTTGGCTTATACGAAGTGAAAGGGGGATGGACAAGCCTACCGCCGGGC
The DNA here is from genome assembly GCF_030159975.1 of Sulfitobacter pacificus. NCBI lineage: Bacteria > Pseudomonadati > Pseudomonadota > Alphaproteobacteria > Rhodobacterales > Roseobacteraceae > Sulfitobacter > Sulfitobacter pacificus. Next base: position 180,284 of record NZ_BSNL01000001.1, on the reverse strand, counting down.
AGCCATACGCGCGACCCGACCCCATTACAGTCCACATACCCAAAGGCAACACCGATACCCGGATGAGATGTGTTCAGCTTGCCCGTTCTGGGCGGCTCGACTAACGTTAAAAGTGTACCGCGTCATCAATAAGGACGAGAAAATGATAAAATCCATGCTGGGCAGTATTTTACTGGCCGCGGTATGCGCTGCCCCCGTTTCAGCCCAGGATATCCGATGGCAGCCGCAAACGATGACACCCGGCGACTATCTCAGCATCGATCAGAGCATGGGCGGACCGATCCATCATGTTTTTGCAGGCCGAAGCGGCAAGGCTTACGTACTCAAAAGTTACCGTGGCCCCTCCCCCGACGGCACGCCGGTTTTCACAACCTTTCTTGACCGGCACGGGAATTACCTCCGCTGGGTTCGCGCCGATGGCATGATGATTGACTACCGGCCCCATGATTGCAAAAGAACTGCTGGCGAATGCCAATACCGCCGTGTGTTTTCCGATGGACGACACGAGATCCGAACACGGGTTACGACACCAACGGCGAACGGCTTCACCTTCAAGGAATATGACGCAAGCGGCAATTTCATTTTTGGCGGATCAATTGAACTGGATGAACGCGGCAATGCCGGCGATGGGCACATGAACGGCAATCAGGGCGAACAGGTCTATCGCGTGATGAAACGCTTTTACCAATAGATAGGCGGCAAGGCCGCACCCTCCCCCCAACGCAAAAGGCCGCCCCGGTAAGGAGCGGCCTTTTGTTCTTAGTAGCACCTGTGTGCCGACACCTTGCTCTCGTGATCCTTTCCTCAAGGGGAAAGGACACTGCCACAAGGCGTCGCACCGTCAACAACGCTTTGGCGTCGTTGCTTACTCAGTGATCTTGGACACAACGCCCGCGCCAACAGTACGGCCACCTTCGCGGATCGCGAAACGCAGGCCCTGCTCCATCGCGATAGGTGCGATCAGCTCAACGTCGAACTTCAGGTTGTCACCCGGCATTACCATTTCAGTGCCTTCTGGCAGCGCGACGGTACCGGTCACATCCGTGGTACGGAAGTAGAACTGTGGACGGTAGTTCGCAAAGAATGGCGTGTGACGGCCACCTTCTTCTTTGGTCAGAATATAGGCTTCTGCCTCGAACTTGGTGTGTGGGTTCACAGACTTGGGCGCGCAGAGAACCTGACCGCGCTCAACGCCGTCACGGTCGATACCGCGCAGCAGAACACCAACGTTATCACCGGCCTCACCACGATCCAGCAGCTTGCGGAACATTTCAACGCCCGTGCAAGTTGTTGTTTTCGTGTCGCGAATACCAACGATCTCGATGCTGTCGCCCACGTTGATCACGCCGCGCTCAACACGACCGGTCACAACTGTACCACGGCCAGAGATCGAGAAGACGTCTTCCACAGGCATCAGGAACGGCTGGTCAACAGCACGTGCTGGTGTCGGGATATATTCGTCAACCGCTTCCATCAGTTTCTTGATGGAATCTTCGCCGATGGCGTTGTCACGGCCTTCCATCGCCGCCAGAGCGGAACCAGGGATCACAGGAATGTCGTCGCCAGGGTATTCGTAGGAAGACAGCAGCTCGCGGATTTCCATTTCCACCAGTTCCAGCAGCTCTTCGTCGTCAACCTGATCCACTTTGTTCATGTAAACAACCATGTACGGGATACCAACCTGACGGCCGAGCAGGATGTGCTCGCGGGTCTGTGGCATTGGGCCGTCAGCGGCGTTCACAACCAGAATCGCGCCGTCCATCTGGGCGGCACCGGTGATCATGTTCTTGACGTAGTCCGCGTGGCCGGGGCAGTCGACGTGCGCGTAGTGGCGTGTCTCTGTCTCATATTCCACGTGGGCAGTGGAGATGGTGATGCCGCGTGCTTTTTCTTCGGGCGCGCCGTCGATCTGATCATAGGCTTTGAAGTCACCGAAATATTTGGTGATCGCAGCGGTCAGCGTGGTCTTGCCGTGGTCAACGTGGCCGATTGTGCCGATGTTGACGTGCGGTTTCGTGCGTTCAAACTTTTCCTTTGCCATGGTGTTGGCTCCTTTTGGTTGGTTGGGTGGCGGGGTGAACCCCGCCCTACGGTGTGGGTAGGGCGGGGTTCACCCCGCCGCCCCGATTGTTAAGTTACCGGTTATGCAAACTTTGCCTGGATCTCGTCAGAGATGGCCTGTGGCACAGCTTCGTAGTGGTCGAACTGCATGGAGAAGTTCGCACGACCCGAAGACATCGACCGCAGGGTGTTGATGTAGCCGAACATATTCGCCAGTGGCACAAAGGCGTCAATGGCAATCGCGTTACCGCGGGTGTCCTGACCCTGTACCTGACCACGACGTGATGTCAGATCGCCGATGATGCCGCCGGTGTATTCTTCCGGTGTGATCACTTCGACTTTCATCACAGGCTCAAGCAGTTTCGCGCCGGCTTTCTTCATGCCTTCGCGCATACCCATACGGGCCGCGATTTCAAACGCCAGAACCGATGAGTCGACGTCGTGGAATTTACCTTCGATCAGCGCCACTTTGAAGTCGATCACAGGGAAGCCCGCCAGCGGACCGGAGTCCATGACAGATTTGATACCCTTTTCAACACCCGGGATATATTCCTTGGGCACCGAACCACCAACAACGCGGGACTCAAACGAGTAACCTTCGCCCGGCTCTGTTGGTGTGATGATCATTTTCACTTCCGCGAACTGACCCGAACCACCCGACTGTTTCTTGTGGGTGTAGACGATTTCAGCTTCACGAGAGATGGTCTCACGATAGGCAACCTGTGGCGCACCGATGTTGGCTTCCACTTTGAATTCGCGCTTCAGACGGTCAACCAGAATGTCGAGGTGCAGTTCGCCCATGCCTTTCATGATGGTCTGACCCGACTCAAGGTCGGTCTCAACACGGAAGGAAGGATCTTCTGCTGCCAGACGGGCAAGGCCGGCTGACATTTTTTCTTGGTCGGCTTTGGTCTTTGGCTCAACCGCAATCTCGATCACCGGATCAGGGAAGGTCATTGTTTCCAGAACCACAGGATCGTTAACCGCACAAAGCGTATCACCGGTTGTGGTGTCTTTCAGACCGGCCAGGGCGATGATGTCACCTGCAAATGCTTCGGTGATTTCTTCACGCTCGATGGAGTGCATCATCATCATACGACCGACGCGCTCTTTCTTGCCCTTGGTGGAGTTCAAGAGCGTGTCGCCCTTGTTCAGCACGCCAGAGTAGATGCGTGTGAAGGTCAAGGAACCAACAAAGGGGTCGTTCATGATTTTGAACGCAAGACCGGAGAAGGCCATGTTGTCATCGGCACGGCGTGCGATGTCACGAACTTCTTCTTCGTCGCCCGGCTTAAAGCCCATGTAATCAACAACGTCCAGCGGGCTGGGCAGATAGTCGATCACAGCGTTCAGCAGCGGCTGAACGCCTTTGTTCTTGAACGCGGAACCACAGAGAACGGGGATGAATTTGATCGCCAGCGTGCCTTTGCGGATCAACTTGCGCAGGGTTTCTTCATCAGGCTCCGCACCATCCATCAGATAGTTTTCCATGGCGTCGTCATCCATCTCAACCGCAGTTTCGATCAGATGTGCACGCCACTTGTCGGCAGTCTCTTTCAGGCTGTCGCGGATCGGCTTTTTAACCCAGCTCGCGCCAAGGTCTTCACCTTCCCAGACCCACTCCTGCATGGTGACAAGGTCAACCATGCCTTCAAGTTCGTTTTCAGCACCGATTGGGATCTGGATCGGCGCAGGTGTTGCCCCTGTACGGTCCTGGATCATGTGAACGCAGTTAAAGAAGTCCGCGCCGATTTTGTCCATTTTGTTAACGAACACAATGCGCGGCACTTTATACCGGTCGGCCTGACGCCAAACGGTTTCTGTCTGCGGCTCAACACCGGCGTTGGCGTCCAGAACAGCAACCGCGCCGTCAAGAACGGCCAGCGAACGCTCAACTTCGATGGTGAAGTCAACGTGGCCGGGGGTGTCGATGATGTTCATCCGGAACTTGGTGTCGGATGTTGCATCGGCTGTCGGCTCTTCCTGGCGCTGCCAGAACGTGGTCGTCGCAGCAGAGGTAATGGTGATACCGCGTTCTTGCTCCTGCTCCATCCAGTCCATTGTGGCCGCACCATCGTGCACCTCACCAATGTTGTGGGATTTGCCTGTATAATACAGGATGCGTTCGGAACATGTGGTTTTACCGGCATCAATGTGGGCCATGATGCCAAAGTTGCGATAGCGGTCTAGCGGATAGTCGCGTGCCATTTTGGTGCTTCCTCAGAAGAATGCATGAAAAGGGTCAGGGGCCCAGCGGATCTGAGCCCCGATCTTGTAGGTTTTACCAGCGGTAGTGGCTGAATGCTTTGTTCGCATCGGCCATCTTGTGGGTATCTTCGCGCTTTTTCACCGCGGTACCGCGGGACTGAACAGCGTCCAGAAGCTCGCCTGCAAGGCGCTCTTCCATGGTGTTCTCATTGCGCGAACGGGCCGCTTTGATCAACCAACGGATGGCCAGCGCCTGACGGCGCTCGGGGCGCACTTCGACAGGTACCTGATACGTGGCACCACCAACGCGGCGTGAACGCACTTCGACGGAAGGCTGGATGTTCTCCAGCGCTTCGTGAAACACTTCGATGGGTGCGCGTTTGATTTTGTCTTCAACGCGGGTCATGGCGTTGTAAACGATGCTTTCGGCGACAGATTTTTTGCCGTCGATCATCAGGTTGTTCATGAATTTGGTCAGGACCAGATCACCATATTTGGCGTCTGGCAATACTTCGCGTTTTTCAGCGGCGTGGCGGCGTGACATGTCGTTGTCTTCCTCGGATATTGGGGCGGCGGGGTAAACCCCGCCCTACAGTTGACGGTCAGGCGGGGCATTCCCCGCCACTGCGAATACTTACTTAGGACGCTTCGCACCGTATTTAGAACGGCGCTGCTTACGGTCTTTAACGCCCTGAGTATCCAGAACACCGCGCAGGATGTGGTAACGCACACCGGGAAGGTCTTTTACACGACCGCCACGGATCAGAACCACAGAGTGCTCCTGAAGGTTGTGGCTTTCACCCGGAATGTAGGAAATCACTTCGAAACCGTTGGTCAGGCGCACCTTCGCAACTTTCCGCATCGCGGAGTTCGGTTTCTTTGGTGTGGTTGTATATACACGTGTGCATACGCCGCGCTTTTGCGGGCACTGCTCAAGGTGCATGGATTTAGAAGTCTTGCGTTTCGGCTGGCGCGGCTTGCGGATCAGCTGTTGGATCGTTGGCATTCCGGTTTATCCCCGTACTGTCTTCGTTTCAGGTGCGATGGGCGAGGCCCAAAGCGGTTTCAAATTCTGCACCTTGCCTTGCGACAAAGCGAAAACACCGCAACGCATCCGTACCGAGGAAAGCGAGGCGGTGGGGCACCAGAGGATCGGGTCAGCATTAGACCGGATCTTGACCACTTAAGTTATGATTTCGATTGGCAGAGAAATCCCTGCGACCGAGATAGCGGGCGTATAGGCGATGGCTTGAGGGGTGTCAACAGCCTGCCGCCGCTTGCGTGGATGCAGGGCGGCTGCAATGGTGTGCGCAGATAAACAAGGTTACACATCCTATGCAAACCATCGGCATCTGTCGCTTTTCCTACCCCGGTGATGGCGGATTTCAAGTGGAACATTCCAGCCTTCAGGAGCGTATGGATTACCTCTATGCCCCGGCCCGTATGGCAGAACGTTTTGCCACCTTCGAAACAATGACCCTGCCGCCGCTTCTGGCGCAATCGGATGATGATTTCACCTTTCTGATCGTCATTGGTGAAAGCCTGCCCACGCCTTACCTTGACCGCCTGCACGCCGCCGTCGAACATATGCCCCAGGCCGTGATCCGCGCCTATCCCCCCGGCCCGCATCGCAAAATCATGCAGGATGCAATCAACAAGGTCCGCCGGTTTGACGGTGATGCCTGTTTGCAGTTTCGCATGGATGATGATGACGCCGTTGCCTGCACCTATATCGAACGCCTGCGAGAGGCGGCGCATGATGTGCTGCCCATGGCTGCCAAACACCGCCACATCGCCATCGACTTTAATCAGGGGTTTATCGCCCGCCCCTCTGCACGGGGCCTTGATGTTGCACCAACCAATGCCCCCTATACCACTGCCGCGCTGGCGCTGATGTTCCAACCGGATCTGCGCCTTAGTGTGATGAACTTTGCCCATATGAAGGTCGGGCAAAAGATGCCGACGGTTACCTTTTCAGGGCAGGACATGTTGATCCGGGGCCATAACGATCACAATGATTCCCGCCAGAAACCCGGCGTCAAATCACCACGGCTGACCCCGCTGGATGCCGCCGGCAAGGCCCATTTCAAAGCAACCTATGCCATTGATGCCGATGTGGTTGCCGATGCCTTTGCCGCGTTAGCCGGCACCTGAAACCTTGCGCTCGCGGTAAAAGCTGAACACCCCGGTTGCGACAACAATTGCGGCCCCGATCAGCGTCAGTACATGCGGCCATTCGCCAAAAACCAGCCAACCAAGGATCAGCGCCCAGACCAGCCCCGAATAACGGAAGGGCGCGGTGAAGGATACATCCCCGCTGCGCATCACCTGTATCGAAAAGAAATAGCCGCCAAGGATGCAAACCGCCGAGGCCACGATCAGCCCCCATGACTGTGCTGTGATTTCAACCCATGGCGTGGACAGCGACGCCAGACCCGCCGCCACCATGACAGAGGCCGCGGTCACGAGGGTCACCGTCATCGACGGCACCTCTGGCGAGAGTTGGCGTGTCACCAGATCGCGCAGCGTGACCCCCAGCATCGCGATCAGCGCATAGATCGACCAAATGTTAAAGCCTTCCGGCCCCGGCCGCACGATCAACAAGACGCCGCAGAAACCAACCGCAATCGCCAGACTACGCCGCCATCCCACCGCCTCACGCAGGATCACCGCACTGGCCAGGGTCACGGCCAGCGGCACCACCTGCAAAATCGCCGTCAGATTGGCCAGCGGCATGTTGAACAACGCGGTGAGAAAGAAATAGGAGATGGTGACCTCGGTCGCGGCGCGTATCAGAATAATCACCCAGTCGCGCCGCGCGATCCTGAAATGCAACGCCCCCAGCCGCCCTCTTGCCGCAAGGATCAACCCGCAGGTGATCACGCTGCGCACAAACAGCAACTGGAACAGCGGCACCGCCCCGCCGGTCAGCTTCAGCATCGTGTCATTCAGCACAAAGCAAGCCATAGAAGCCATCATCAGCAGGGCCCCTGCAAGGTTAACCGACATCCTGAAATCCTGTCATCTTACAAATCGTCCAACATTTCCGGCGTCAGTCCAAAACCATCCGCCAAGACTCGCCGCACGCCGCGCGGGCGCAACGCCCCCGCCCTGCCCTGTGGCTGTGCCGTTGAATCATTGTCGGCATGCACCGATCTGATCCACATCGGGCGGGAAACCTCGGTGTAACAGTCGTAATATTCAACTAGATTTCTGTGGTTGCGTCGGAAAACCGTTGCGTGATCTCCCTTGGGAGTGACCATCGCCAAACCGATCCCCAAAGGCGCACGTTCATACCATTCGGTGATGGGGGTTTCACTTTGCGGGTCCAGATACAGGCCCCGATTGAACGCAATCACAAAAGGTTTCTTATCTTCGCGGACCGCCAGCATATTGTCTGCCACCGCCCGGATCCGTGCTGTGGTCGAGCGGTGCATCGCATCATCATCATCCTGTCGGAAAGTCGCGATATGGGTTGCCTCGGGATCATCCGGTAGCGCGTTGAACGCTGTTTTCACCGCCTGAATATGCACCATCGGCGGCAGGGACACGATCTGCATCGGTTTGAAATCTTTGATGATGTCCTCAAGTCGGGCGCGCGCCTTGTCGGGAAAGCTGTCCCCGATCAGCACCGCACAGGAAAAATCCGTGTCTTCCTGCAAAGCCATCGTGTGAAACGCCAGCTTTTCAAACAGATTGAAGCGCCGCTCAAGCCGCGCCGGATCATAAAGCATCGCGCGCATGGCATCCAAACCCTGAGTGGATTTGGCAAAGCCGTTTTCAGACAGGTAGGAGAACCGCATCAGCCCTTTGATTTGCGCTTTGAGTGTCACTGCTGCCCTGCGGTTGAGTGTGTTTCCGACAGCGTAAGGGATCACACCGCAGGGAGAAAGAGGGCGCGCAACCCTTTCGCTAGAATTAAAGTTACTTGTTTCAATGAGTGGCGAAAATCACTGAAAAACTGCGTAAAATTGCGGACTCAAAGTGAAAAAGTACAGATTTTGCCATGATCCAACGGGCAAGATAATCCTTAAAATTCGCAAAGCCATCAGATTGCTCAGCTTCTCGCGCTTACCCACCCAATCGCAAAAAATCCGGAGATCCAGTGCGGTCGTCAAAGTAATGACGCAACGGTCGGCTAGCCTGTCAGCAGTATTCGTCAAGCGTCAATGGCCCCTGCCATAGCTGACAAATAATTCCGTAATAAGCGAGGTTTTTAAGATGAAAGCGGCCAAACAAATCACACTGACTATGATTGTTTTCACAGGGTTTGCATCCAGCGCCCTTGCCCTTGATGTGGGGTTGAGCGGAGGCGCAGAGGGGAACGATACAAGCGTCAGTGTCAGCAATGAAGGCCAAGATGTTGGCGTAAACGCAGGTGTGGGCAGTAGCACCGGCGCGACCGGCGGTCTTGGTGTGTCGATATCCGGGAATGGCGTTGGCGGCGGTTCTGGGAGCGGGGGCACTGGCGGTTCGGGCGGCACCGGAGGTGGTGCTAATGGTTCGGGCAGTGGGTCGGGTGGATCAGGTACTGGCGGCTCTGGCTCTGGCTCTGGCTCTGGCTCTGGCTCTGGCTCTGGCTCTGGCTCTGGCTCTGGCTCTGGCTCTGGAAGTGGGGGAGCAGGCAATGGAGGATCTGGCAACAGCGGCGGCACCGGCGCTTCGGGCAACGGCGCTGCCAGCCCGGGCAGCAACAGCGGCCCCCAAGCCGGCAACACAGATGGGCGCGGGGCCGGTGGACCAAATCAGCGCAGCCCGGCGGACGCAAACAGGGTGACGCGCAGGTCCAGTTCGTTTGCCACACAGATGATCACACAGGCACTAGGGACAACGGTCTGGTCTTCGGACCGCGATTTCATAGGTGAAATCACATCAGCAAAACCCGGGCCTGACGGTTATCTGGATGTCAGCATCCGCCTGAGCAGGAAAGTGGGCAACGGGCGGATTGCGCGGCTTCGGCTAAAACCGGAATGGATCCGCAACGGACAAGTCAAAATGCGCCTGTCAACAGCCGCCTTCATCAACCGTATGAGGCGCTAGGCCCCTCGCTGCCTCAGATAGACGCGCAAACAGATACAACATCCCTGTCACCAGTCTGCATAAAAAAAGCCCCCGCAGTAGCGCTACTGCGGGGGCTTTTATCACTTAGAGATCAGCGCGATATCAATCGCGGCTTTCCTCGTCAAAGTCCGGCGTGCTGAACACATCACCACCGACGATGTCATTGTTCTCGACCACTGGTGCTGCCAGTGCCGCCGCTGCTTCCGCTTCTTCGCGGCGCGCTTCGATGACAACATTGTCACGATCACTTGCCACTTTACGCATCTGCATGGTTGCACCACCGGTCCCGGCAGGGATCAGACGGCCCACGATGACGTTCTCTTTCAGACCAACCAGCTTGTCACGTTTGCCCTGAACCGATGCCTCGGTCAGAACCCGCGTGGTTTCCTGGAACGATGCCGCAGAGATAAACGAACGTGTCTGCAAGGAGGCTTTGGTGATCCCCAGCAGAATTGGCTCGCCTTTCGCCAGACGCCCACCTTTGGAGGCCGCCTTTTCGTTGGCCAGATCAAACTCCTGCTTGTCGACGTGTTCGCCTTTCAGCAGCGTGGTATCGCCAGATTCCTGAACTTCCCACTTCTGCAACATCTGACGCACGATCACTTCGATATGCTTGTCGTTGATCTTAACGCCCTGCAAACGATACACGTCCTGCACTTCGTCGATCATATAGTCGGCAAGGGCCTCAACACCCATAATCGCAAGGATGTCATGCGGTGCCGGGTTGCCGTCCATGATGTAGTCACCCTTCTGGACAAAATCACCTTCCGCAACCGGGATGTGCTTGCCCTTGGGCACCATGTACTCGACCTTGTAATCCGGGTCATCGGCAGACTCGATCGCGATACGACGCTTGTTCTTATAGTCCTTACCAAAGCGGACATAACCGTCGATCTCTGCAATGATCGCGTGGTCCTTGGGGCGACGTGCCTCAAAGAGTTCCGCAACCCGTGGCAGACCACCGGTAATGTCCTTGGTCTTGGCACCTTCACGCGGGATACGCGCAACGATGTCACCAGCTTTGATTTCGGTCTGATCCTCAACAGACAGAACCGCATCCACAGACATCGGATAGGTGACCGGATTGCCCGCATCATTGCGCAATGGCTCACCATCTTCACCCACCAGCAGGATCTCGGGCTTCAACTCGTTACCCTTGGTCGCTGCACGCCAGTCGATCACGATCTTCTGAGTCATACCGGTTGCATCATCGGTCTCATCCTTGACCGCGATCCCTGACACAAGGTCAACGAACTTGGTAGTACCGGATTTTTCCGCGATGATCGGCAGTGTGTAGGGATCCCATTCAAACAGCTTGTCGCCGCGCGCAACCGTGTCACCGTCTTTGACAAACAGGGTGGTACCATAGCCGATCTTGTGGCTGGCCCGCTCTGCCCCGTCTTCGCCGGTGATCAGCATCTTCATGTTCCGGCCCATAACCATGATCTGCCCTGCGGCATTCTCAAGGGTCTGTGCGTTCTCGAACACGATTTTACCTTCTTGGCTGGCCTCAAGGAAGGACTGCTGCCCACCCTGTGCAACACCACCAATGTGGAAGGTCCGCATGGTCAGCTGTGTACCCGGTTCACCAATTGACTGCGCCGCGATGATGCCCACCGCTTCGCCTTGGTTCACCAATGTACCACGCGCAAGGTCACGCCCGTAGCATGTGGCGCAAACGCCCTCTTCGGCTTCACAGGTCAGCGGCGAACGGATGCGTGCAACCTGCACCGCATATTCGTCGATCAGATCCGCCATACGTTCGTCGATCAGCGCACCCGCAGGCACAATCACCTCATCCGTACCCGGCTTAAGGATATCATCCGCTGCAACACGGCCCAGCAGACGCTCGGCCAGTGACGATACAACCTCACCATCATTCACCGCCGCTTCTGCGGTGATGGCAGCGTCAGTGCCACAGTCGTGCATGCGCACGATGCAGTCCTGTGCCACATCCACCAGACGACGTGTCAGGTAACCGGAGTTCGCAGTCTTCAAAGCTGTATCCGACAGACCCTTACGGGCACCGTGGGTAGAGTTGAAGTATTCAAGAACGGTCAGACCTTCCTTAAAGTTCGAGATGATCGGTGTCTCGATGATGTCGCCGTTCGGCTTGGCCATCAGACCACGCATCCCGCCCAGCTGTTTCATCTGGGTCACAGAACCACGCGCACCGGAGTGGGCCATCATGTAAACCGAGTTCGGTTCATTCTCGGACCCGTTTTCGCCATAGGTGGTGTCGGAAATCGACCCCATCATCGCATCGGTGACCTTGTCGTTACACTTTGACCAAGCATCGACAACTTTGTTGTATTTTTCGCCCTGAGTGATCAGGCCGTCCATATACTGCTGTTCAAAGTCGCGTACCTGCTCGCGGGTTTCTTCAACCAGCGGCCACTTGCTGTCCGGGATCAGCATGTCGTCTTTACCAAACGAAATACCGGCCTTGAAGGCTTCGCGGAAACCCATCGTCATGATGTGGTCACAGAAGATAACAGACTCTTTCTGACCGCAATAACGATAAACCGTGTCAATGACCTGCTGCACTTCTTTCTTACGCAGCAAACGGTTGACCAGTTCAAACGGCGCCTTGGCGTTCAGCGGCAACAAGGCCCCCAGACGAACACGGCCCGGCGTCGTATCAAAGCGCACCAGCACTTCGTTACCTTCGTTGTCGATCTGTTTGATCCGCGCCTTGATCTTGGTGTGCAAGTGTACCTCGCCCGCGTCCAGTGCGTGCTGCACCTCATCCACGGTGCCAAATACCTTGCCTTCACCCTTCATACCTTCACGCTCAAGCGTGGTGTAATACAGGCCCAAAATCATATCCTGTGACGGAACAATGATCGGCGCACCGTTTGCAGGTGACAGAACGTTGTTCGTGGACATCATCAGAACACGCGCTTCAAGCTGTGCCTCAAGCGACAACGGCACGTGAACCGCCATCTGGTCACCGTCAAAGTCCGCGTTAAAGGCGGAACAGACCAGCGGGTGCAGCTGGATCGCTTTACCTTCGATCAGAACCGGCTCAAACGCCTGAATGCCAAGACGGTGCAGCGTAGGCGCACGGTTCAGCATGACAGGGTGCTCGCGGATGACCTCGTCGAGGATATCCCAAACTTCGGGACGTTCTTTTTCCACCAACTTCTTGGCCTGCTTCACCGTGGAGGACAGACCTTTTGCCTCAAGCCGCGAATAAATGAACGGCTTGAACAGCTCCAGCGCCATCTTTTTCGGCAAGCCACATTGATGCAGCTTCAGCTCAGGCCCCGTCACAATGACCGAACGGCCAGAGAAGTCGACGCGCTTACCCAAAAGGTTCTGACGGAAACGGCCCTGCTTACCTTTCAGCATGTCGGACAGTGATTTCAACGGACGCTTGTTGGCACCGGTGATCACGCGGCCACGACGGCCATTGTCAAACAGCGCATCAACAGATTCCTGCAACATCCGCTTTTCGTTGCGAACGATGATGTCAGGCGCGCGCAGTTCGATCAGACGTTTCAAACGGTTGTTCCGGTTGATCACACGCCGGTAAAGGTCGTTGAGGTCAGACGTCGCGAAACGACCACCGTCCAGTGGCACCAGCGGGCGCAGCTCTGGCGGGATCACAGGGATCACGGTCAGAACCATCCACTCAGGGCGGTTACCGGATTCAAGGAAGCTTTCGACAACCTTCAAACGCTTGATGATCTTCTTGGGCTTCAATTCGCCTGTGGCTTCTTTCAGCTCTTCGCGCAGCTGGTCGGCCTCTGCTTCAAGGTCGATCGCGGCCAGCATTTCGCGGATCGCTTCGGCACCGATGTTGGCGGTGAACGCGTCCATGCCATAGGCATCCTGCGCGTCCATGTACTCTTCCTCGGTCATCATCTGACCATAGGTAAGGTCCGTCAGACCGGGTTCGATCACCACGTAGTTTTCGAAATACAGCACACGTTCCAGATCGCGCAGCGTCATGTCCAGCATCAGGCCGATGCGGGAGGGCAGCGATTTCAGGAACCAGATGTGCGCAACGGGCGACGCCAGTTCGATGTGGCCCATGCGCTCGCGGCGGACCTTTTGCAGCGTGACTTCCACACCGCATTTTTCGCAGACAACGCCGCGATATTTCATGCGCTTATATTTGCCGCACAGACATTCATAGTCTTTGATCGGCCCAAAGATACGCGCACAGAACAAACCGTCACGCTCTGGCTTGAACGTACGATAGTTGATGGTTTCGGGCTTTTTGATCTCACCGAAAGACCACGACAGGATACGCTCTGGCGAGGCCAGCGATACCTTGATCTCGTCAAACGTCTTCATCGGCGTGACGGGGTTAAACGGGTTGTTTGTCAGTTCCTGGTTCATTTTCAATTCCTTGAATTGGGAGCATTGGGAGAGACGGAACCGTTTTCTTTTGAAGAAAACGGACCGGAATTTTTATAAAATTCCGGTCGTTGGCTCACTCATCTTCCTCCGCGTCCAGGAGTTCCATATTCAGGCCAAGGCCACGGACTTCTTTCACGAGAACGTTAAAGCTCTCTGGAATGCCCGCTTCAAAGTTGTCCTCGCCCTTGACGATGCTTTCATAGACCTTGGTCCGGCCAGCCACGTCATCCGATTTCACAGTCAGCATTTCCTGCAGAGTGTATGCAGCGCCGTAGGCTTCCAATGCCCAGACCTCCATCTCACCAAAGCGCTGACCACCGAACTGCGCTTTACCGCCCAATGGTTGCTGGGTGACCAGCGAGTATGGACCGGTAGAACGCGCGTGGATTTTGTCATCCACAAGGTGGTGCAGTTTCAGCAGGTATTTGACACCCACGGTCACAGGGCGGGCAAACTGCTCGCCTGTGCGGCCGTCAAACAGCACCGACTGACCAGAAGAAGAGAACCCGGCACGAACCAGCGCGTCATTCACGTCTGCCTCTTTGGCACCGTCAAAGACCGGTGTGGCAATTGGCACACCGCGTGTGACGTTTGACGCCGCATCAACCAGCGCCTCTTCGTCCAAGCCTTCGATACCTTCGGCATAGACATCATCGCCATAGGCCAGGCTCATCGCCTCACGCACAGGTGTCAGATCGCCGGAACGCTTATACTCTTGCAGCGCCTCGTCAACATTCACACCCAGACCACGTGCGGCCCAACCCATATGGGTTTCCAAGATCTGACCGACGTTCATCCGCGACGGAACACCCAGCGGGTTCAAACAGAAGTCGACCGGCGTCCCATCTTCGAGGAACGGCATATCTTCCATCGGTACAACCTTGGAAATAACACCTTTGTTCCCGTGACGGCCCGCCATTTTGTCGCCCGGTTGCAGCTTGCGCTTCACCGCGACAAAGACTTTGACCATCTTCATCACACCCGGAGGCAGATCGTCGCCACGGCGCACCTTCTCGACCTTATCCTCGAAACGCGCATCCAAGGTCCGCTTCTGGATCTCGTACTGCTCGTTCAGGGCTTCGACGATTTTCGCGTCATCCTCGTCTTCCAGTGCCAGCTGCCACCACTGACCACGGGTCAGAACATCGTCCAGCATAGATTCTGTGATCTGGCTGTTAGGTGCGACGCCTTTTGGCCCCTTCACTGCAACTTTACCCAGGATCATGCCGCGCAGACGGGCATAGATGTTGCGATCCAGAATGCCCAGTTCGTCATCCCGGTCACGTGCCAGACGCTCGACTTCTTCACGCTCAATCTGAAGCGCACGTTCGTCTTTTTCCACACCATGACGGTTAAAGACACGTACCTCAACAACCGTGCCAAAATCACCCGGCTTCACCCGCAGGGAAGTGTCACGCACGTCAGAGGCTTTTTCGCCAAAGATCGCCCGCAGCAGTTTCTCTTCCGGTGTCATCGGGCTTTCGCCTTTTGGCGTGATCTTACCAACCAGAATATCGCCCGGTTCAACATCCGCACCAATGTAAACGATGCCCGCCTCGTCGAGGTTACGCAGCGCTTCTTCACCAACGTTTGGAATGTCGCGGGTAATTTCTTCTGGTCCAAGTTTGGTGTCGCGTGCGGCGACTTCAAACTCTTCGATGTGGATCGAGGTAAAGACGTCGTCTCGTGAAATCCGCTCAGAAATCAGGATGGAGTCCTCATAGTTGTAACCATTCCAAGGCATAAACGCGACAACCACGTTTTTACCAAGGGCCAGTTCACCCATGTCCGTAGACGGACCATCGGCAATCACCTGACCTTTGGTCACCACTTCACCCACCTTCACCAGCGGACGCTGGTTGATACAGGTGTTCTGGTTTGACCGCTGGAATTTGCGCATGCGGTAGATGTCCACACCCGCATCGCCCAGCTCAAGATCTTCGGTGGCGCGCAGAACGATACGGGATGCATCGACCTGGTCGATGATACCACCACGTTTCGCCATGTAAGCCGCACCGGAATCGCGTGCCACAACTTCCTCGATGCCTGTCCCAACAAGCGGCGCTTCCGCTTGCAGCAAGGGCACCGCTTGGCGTTGCATGTTCGAACCCATCAAGGCGCGGTTGGCGTCATCGTTTTCAAGGAACGGGATCAGGGAGGCCGCAACAGAAACCAGCTGCTTTGGCGAAACGTCAATCAAATCAACGCTTTCCGTAGGGGCCAGTGTATAATCACCGGAACGGCGTGTGTTCACCATTTCATTGGTGAATTTACCGTCGCCATCCAAAGACGCGTTCGCCTGCGCCACGGTGTGACGCATTTCCTCGGTTGCAGACATATAGTGCACTTCGTCTGTGACCTTGCTGTCTTTCACAACGCGGTAAGGCGTTTCGATAAAGCCGTATTTGTTCACACGGGCGAAGGTCGCCAGCGAGTTGATCAGACCGATGTTCGGGCCTTCCGGCGTTTCAATCGGACACATCCGGCCATAGTGGGTCGGGTGAACGTCACGGACTTCAAAACCGGCACGCTCACGGGTCAGACCGCCAGGCCCAAGCGCGGAAAGGCGACGCTTATGCGTGACCTCGGACAGCGGGTTGGTTTGGTCCATGAACTGCGACAGCTGCGAAGAGCCAAAGAACTCACGTACCGCAGCCGCGGCGGGTTTCGCGTTGATCAGATCCTGCGGCATCACCGTGTCAATCTCGACAGAAGACATCCGCTCCTTGATCGCACGTTCCATGCGCAGCAGACCCACACGGTACTGGTTTTCCATCAGCTCACCGACAGAGCGCACACGACGGTTGCCCAAGTGGTCAATATCGTCGATGTCGCCACGCCCGTCGCGCAGATCAACCAGTGCCTTGATACAGGCAACGATGTCTTCACGGCGCAGGGTGCGCTGTGTGTCATCCGCATCCAGATCCAGACGCATGTTCATTTTCACACGACCAACGGCCGACAGGTCATAACGCTCACTGTCAAAGAACAGGGTGTCGAACAGGTTCGATGCTGCTTCAACGGTGGGCGGCTCGCCCGGACGCATGACGCGATAGATATCCATGAGCGCGGTGTCGCGGTTCATGTTCTTGTCGTTCGCCATGGTGTTGCGCATGTAGGGGCCGACATTGACGTTATCGATGTCCAGCAACGGAATCTCGGTGATGCCAGCATCGATCAGTTCTTTGGCCGTGCCGCCGATCAGATCGCCATCTTTGTCATACTCAAGCGTCAGCTCGTCACCCGCTTCGACATAAATCGCACCGGTTTCTTCGTTGATGATATCCTTGGCAACAAACTTGCCCTGAATGTGATCGAAGGGCAGCAACAGCTCTGTCACCTCACCGGCGTCGATCAATTGCTTGACCGCACGTGGTGTGACCTTCTTGCCCTGCTCAAACAGGATCTCACCGGATTTGGCGTCGATGATGTCATAGGATGGACGTGTGCCCCGCACACGGTCCGGGAAGAACGGCGCAACCCAGCCCTTTTTGGCCTGAAGCGTATAAGTCACAGTGTTGTAATAGGCATCCATGATGGATTCCTGATCCAGCCCCAGCGCGTAAAGCAGCGTGGTGACAGGCAGCTTGCGGCGGCGGTCAATGCGCGCAAACACGATGTCTTTGGCGTCAAATTCGAAATCCAGCCATGAACCGCGGTAGGGGATGATGCGGCAGGCGAACAGAAGTTTACCGGAGCTGTGGGTCTTGCCCTTGTCGTGGTCAAAGAACACACCGGGGGAACGGTGCATCTGGGACACGATCACACGCTCGGTACCGTTCACAATGAAGGTCCCGTTTGGCGTCATCAGGGGCATGTCGCCCATGAACACGTCCTGTTCCTTGATGTCTTTAACGGACTTCGCACCAGTGTCTTCGTCGATTTCAAACACGATCAGACGCAGGGTTACCTTCAGCGGCGCTGAATAGGTCATGTCGCGCTGCTGACATTCCTCAACGTCGTACTTCGGCTTTTCCAGCTCGTACTTGACGTATTCAAGCACGGAGGTTTCGTTGAAGTCCTTGATCGGGAAAACCGACTGGAACACGCCCTGAATGCCATCACCATCGGTGGGCGTTTCGGCATCGCCGGAATTCAGGAACAGGTCGTAAGATGATTTCTGAACCTCGATGAGGTTCGGCATATCCAGCACTTCGCGGATTTTGCCATAATATTTACGGAGACGCTTCTGGCCAAGGAAGGATTGTGCCATGTGTCGTAATACCTTTCGTATCTCTTGCCTGAACGCCGCCACCGGGGCCGTGACGCGTCCATCAGAGCGGATCAATCCGGTCTATGCTGGCATGCGTCCCACCGCACACCTTCCGACCTATGGACCTTTCCAGAAGGAGGCTTTGTCTAGCAAAGCACCCTTCAAGACAGGTTTGGCTGGACAGAGAAATCTCTCCATCCAGCCAATGTTTGCTACGGGCACTGCGGACTTTTTTGAAAAGTCCGGTCTGTTTTCTTCAAAAGAAAACCTGTCCCTGATCGTCCGGCTTAGGCCAGCTCGACTTCTGCGCCAGCTGCTTCCAGCTTGGCTTTCACTTCTTCGGCTTCGGCTTTGTCGACGCCTTCTTTGATTTTGCCACCGGCTTCAACCAGATCTTTGGCTTCTTTCAGGCCCAGACCGGTGATGCCGCGGACTTCCTTGATCACGTTGATCTTGGAAGCGCCGGCGTTCTTCAGAACGACGTCAAATTCAGATTTCTCTTCTGCGGCGCCGCCAGCATCTGCTGGGCCAGCCATCATTACAGCGCCACCGGCAGCTGGTTCGATGCCATACTCGTCTTTGAGGATGGTTTTCAGTTCTTGTGCTTCAAGCAGTGTCAGACCAACGATCTCTTCTGCCAGTTTTTTCAGATCAGCCATGTTTTAGCTCTTTCCGTTAACAATATGTGTGTTCCAACGTGTTGTTTCAACACGCCAGCTTGACGATATGCTTTACGCAGCTTTGTCCTCGATGGTGGACAAAATGGATGCGATGTTGCTTGCAGGTGCGCCAATGGCCCCCGCGATGTTGGAAGCAGGTGCGCCCAGCATGCCGGCGATGGTAGCAATAAGCTCATCACGCGAAGGCATTTTGGACACGGCTTCAACACCGGCGACGTCCAGAGCGTTCTCACCCATTGCACCACCAAGGATAACGAACTTTTGGTTCTCCTTGGCAAAGTCCTGAGCAACCTTGGCCGCAGCCACAGGATCCTCAGAGAAGGTCAGAACGGTCATGCCCGTCAGAAGGTCAGAAATGCTTTCGCATGGCTTTCCCTCAAGGGCAATTTTGGCGAGCCTGTTCTTGGCAACACGCACAGATGCATCAGCCGCACGTGCGCGCGCCCGAAGATCCTGCATTTCAGCAACTGTCAAACCGACGTAGTGAGATACCACAACGACGCCAGAGCTTTCAAAGATTTGGCCAAGTTCGTCGACCAACTGTTCTTTTAGTGCTCTATCCACAGTTTCACTCCAGTAAGGGAGGGTTGCCCCTCCGGCTCAGTTTTGCCGGAACCTAGCTGGTCCCGACATTCGGGTCCTTACGGGGGCCGGGTGCGTCACTGCGGAGAGCCTGTTCGGGCGATCCGAAGAAATTACCTTTTCCCGTCTCAGGCAGGAATTATGTTGACAGACTGCCAACACCCACCGTCTCGGACGAAAAGCACAAAAGCGCGACGAATCGCGCTTTGGTACTTGCAGGTTGAGTTATCCTCTTGGCTCGAGGTTTCCAACCCCTGAAACAGACCCCTTGGCCGGATTCGCAAGATTTTTTGTCCATCATGGCGTTTTGTTACAATCACAGGCCCACGCCTTCCGGGCGCAAGGTCGGCAAGCACGCTTCAGACAGGAGACGGTGCCATGGTCGCTCCGATGGCATCGAGTATCGCTTGCGCGACAACATCACACTCCGCCAGCCCCAGCCGTGCTGGAAGCCGCACGTCGCAGGCGCGATCCAACATGGCACGGGTCATCGGCTGATCGGGATTAACTTCCAGAAACTGCCAGTTCCAGAACGCACGAGCGTTATCATCAGACCGGCCAAACACCTGCACCTTCAAACCGCGCGCCCCCGCTTCGCGGACAAATTCATCCACCTGTGCATCCGACAGGTCCACAAGGTTAAATTGTATCGAATCCGGTGCGCGTTCTTCCGCAGGTAATGAGGATGGTACGGAAATCCACGCACAGCCCTCAAGCGCCTGTGCCACATGGTCATGGTTGCGTCGCCCCGCCTTGACCCGTTCAGACAGGGCCGAAAGCTGGGGCCGGATCAACGCGGCAGACAGGGTGTTCAGCCGCAGATTATACAACGGCAACTGGTTCTGCCATTTCGCAAATGCCGCATGCAAAACCGGATGTTTTTCCCAATTGTGCTCATAGGCACCGGACATCACAATCGCCTGCGCAATCAGGTCTGCATCATCTGTGATCATGATGCCCCCCTCGCCCGCGTTCAGCATTTTATAGGACTGAAAGCTGAAACAGCCGATCTTGCCGATTGTCCCGATGTTGCGCCCTGCCCATGTGGTGCCAAGGCTATGCGCCGCATCTTCGATGACGGGAATTCCGGCGGCATCGCACAGCTCCATGATGACATCCATGTCGGAGGTATGACCACGCATGTGGCTGATGATAACCGCATCACAACCGGGCAGCTTGCGTCTGAAATCGGTCAGGTCGATGCGGTAATCGCTGCCGCATTCGCACAGTACCGGAACGCAATTTGCATGCACCACGGCGGATGGCACAGCAGCAAAGGTAAAGGCCGGTATCAACACTTTGGCATCGCGTGGCAAACCCAGCGCCTTGAGCGATAAAAAGAGTGCCGCAGAACATGAGGAAACGGCCAGCGCATAGGTACTGCCAAGAGCTTGCGCAAATTCGGCCTCTAGCAAGGCAACCGGCGAGTGATCAGAGGTGTATCGAAAAAGATCACCCGACTGTAAAATGCGCTCCACCTCGGCTCTGGCCGCGTCGGGGATCGCTTCGGCGTCTGTTAGGTTTGGCATTTTTGGCATCGTGTTACCTGTTCTGTACTCTTGTCGAAGCGACTGCGGGCGCACAATGACACGCTATGCCCGATCCACCCCGGCGAACCGCTCCGGCAATTCGTAGATCTCTTCGTATTTCGCATGGGTAAAATGCCACAGCGTCTCGTTGCGTTTGCGCCAGGTGTCATGCATCCCCTGACGCACATGGCTGAGGTCCAGCCCCTGCACAATCGGGCGCTGGGTGAATTTGGCGAAAACCGCATCGTCATCCCGGTTTTTGGCAAACCATTGCGGGTTCGAACGTACCTTGCCATCGCCATGCTGGGCCTGTTCGGCGACAAAAGCGCTGCGCCGGTTCAGCGTGTCCTGAAATACCCCGAAATCGCAGTACTTCATATGAAACAGATAAAGGAAATCCGGCATGTTCAACTTGCGATAGGCCGCGTAATGCCCACCCCGCGCCAGTTTGCCACCGCGTGACACAATGCAGGGCTTGGCATAATGCAGATCAATCTGCGCAAACATACGCGGCCCGATGATGCCATTCTCAACCCCCTCCGGCTCTCGGTCGCGCATATGCACGATCTCCATACCCATGGCGGTATAGATCGTATTGCCCTGAGCCTGGTCCAGCCATTCGCGCAGGTTCATGCCCGCCGCCGGGTCAACCACCAGAAACTCATCCACATCCACCACGATCACATGTTTGAACCACTGGCGCAGCCCGTCCTTGATGTGGTTCATCGTGCGTGATTTCAGAATGGTAAAATTATTCGCCTGTGTGTCCGGGATCGGGATCACATTACAACCCTGTGCGAGGGCGCGCACTTCCGGCTCATCACCGTGGCTGACGATGTAAAGGTTCTCGCGCCCAAACAGCCCGCCATAATAGGCGACAAACCGTTTCAGATAGAAATGGTCGTCCCGGCAAATCGTTACAATCGCTGTCAGCCTATCTGTCACGTCACCCTCTCCCTTGCCCGCCTTGCTCGGCGGGGTGATTTCCTTGTTAGGAGGGATGGTTGCGCCGGGCAAGTCAATGACCGGTTGAAGCCGTCCTTTTGCCGGTGAGCGTGGCGAGACCCACACCCAAAAAGAGGTATCAAACGAAAAAGGGCGGTGATTGCCTCACCGCCCCTTCCCTATCAAATGTCGCTTAGCGCTTAGTCAGCAACAGCATTGTCCACGGAAACAGAAATGCCCGGGCCCATGGTAGAGCTAAGGTTGATCTGCTTCATATAGGTGCCTTTGGTGCCTGTGGGCTTGGCTTTGGCAACCGCACCAACAAAGGCACGGATGTTTTCGACCAGCTTGCCTTCGTCGAAGGACAATTTGCCAACACCAGCATGCACAACGCCGCCTTTTTCAGCTTTGAACTGAACTTCGCCGCCTTTGGCCGCTTTCACAGCGTCCGCCACATCCATGGTCACCGTACCCACTTTCGGGTTTGGCATCAGGTTGCGGGGGCCAAGCACTTTACCCAAACGGCCAACGATTGGCATCATGTCTGGTGTCGCGATGCAACGATCGAATTCGATCTTACCGGACTGCACGATTTCCATCAGGTCCTCTGCGCCCACGATATCGGCACCCGCCGCTGTCGCTTCTTCGGCCTTTGGGCCACGTGCAAAGACAGCAACGCGCATGGTTTTACCAGTGCCGTTTGGCAGGCCAACCACGCCGCGAACCATCTGGTCTGCGTGACGTGGGTCAACACCAAGGTTCATGGCGATTTCGATGGTCTCGTCAAACTTGACCTTCGAGTTGCCTTTGATCAGCGCCACAGCTTCTTCAACTGTCACGTTCTCTTTGCCGGCAAATGCTTCGCGGGCCGCGCGTGTGCGTTTTCCAAATTTTGCCATCTTACTTCACCTCAATGCCCATAGACCGGGCAGAGCCCAGAATGATCTTCATCGCCTGATCCACGTCGTTTGCGGACAGGTCAGCCATTTTTGCTTCGGCGATTTCACGCACCTGCTTTGCTGTCACTGTGCCAACGGTTTCGCGGCTTGGCAGCTTGGCGCCAGAGTTAATCTTGGCGGCTTTTTTCAGGTAGTAGGACGCAGGAGGCGTCTTGATGTCCATGGTAAAGGACTTGTCCTGAAAATAGCTGATCACGGTCGGGCAAGGGGCACCGGGCTCCAGGTCCGCTGTCTTGGCGTTGAACGCTTTACAGAATTCCATGATGTTGATGCCGCGCTGACCCAGCGCTGGACCCACAGGTGGGGACGGGTTTGCTTGACCCGCTTTAACTTGCAACTTCATCGTACCGACGAGTTTCTTGGCCATTGGCCTTCTCCTTTGCAACGCCCCTTGGTCGCGACCTTGGGGCTATGTGTTGTGTGGTCCGGTTTGCGCGCCGCGACGCCCTAGCCTCCCACAGTGGTGAATCGCCTGATATGGGCGATTGCTGCGGGTTATAGATGTCTGAAAGATATTGCAAGGCACGCCTGCGGAATCCGCCAAATGTCTGGCCAAAACCCGGTTTGAGCAGCAGCGCCTTGAATCCTGCCCCTAGGTCAATGCAACACGGCTATGGATATATTTTGCAAAGTCAAAGTTTGGCCGTTCAAGGTGCGACAATGGCCCCGGCTCTGACATGTCGGCACAAAGCCCGCGATAGACCTTTTCGGTACAGCCCCGGTCCTCTTCATTCACCAGATCCAGCGTCGATTTCAACATCGCAAAATGCGCATCCGCCTCGGGGTCGGCCACAAACTCCGGGGCCAGACCGCCACCATAAAGAATGTTCACATGATCCGGCCCATCAGGGCTGAGCGACAGATACCAAAAATAACCGGGGGTCAGCGTGATCAACAACGCCGGGTAGATCGAAAGCAGATAGGTCTTGCGCCGGTCCTCGCCCTCCAAATGTGTATTGTCAGGATGCGCCAGCGTCAGCTTGAAACTCTCGTTCTTCAAAATCCAATGATGGTTAAACGCCGCCTCGCCCGCTGGGCAGGTCATCTCGGCCAGATCCACTGTGCCACCAATGGTCACCTCATGGCAAACCGGCAAGTGATAGCTCTCCATGAAATTTTCGGCCAGGACCTTCCAGTTTGTGTTCCAATGATGGTTCTCACGAAAGGTCTCGACATAGTCGCTCATCCGGTAATGCCCAACCAGATCAGTCACCCCTTGCAAGGCGGTAGCCACATCCGGCGCATCCGGGTTCAACGTGACCATGATCCAGCCCTCCCACTCGGTACAGCGGATCTGCGGCAGGCGGATGTCGGATTTGCAGAAGGCTTCATTATGCATCATGGCCGGCGCGCCGCGCAGCTGACCGTCCAACCCGTAGGTCCAGGCGTGATAGGGGCAGACAATGCTGCGGGTGTTACCCCGCCCGGTCAACAGCGTCGACATGCGGTGGCGGCACACATTGGACTGCGCCCGCAACCGCCCATCTCCATCGCGCAGGACCATGATCGGTTCGCCACCAATCTCAAGCGTGGTATAATCGCCGGGTTTGCTGAGCGATGAGGCCCGCCCGGCACAAACCCACTCCTTGCGGAAAATATTCTCCACCTCGATCTCATTGAAATCTGTCGAGGTATAAACCGACTTGGGCATCGCGCGGGCCTGCTCAAACGGCACGGAAACGGATGCGGCAAGTTCTGCAACCGGGCCATTGGCCAAGTCGAATTTGGGATTGGTATTCATGGCGCAGCCCCCCGGTCTGAGATACCCAAGTTGTAGCGCCGGTTCGCTAATGCGTCTACACAAGTGATGCACAGCGCTGATTGCCTCTCGCTGGCTAACTGGGTAGCTTGGCCGAACACCCGCAAGCCACTGTTAAGGAACAGCAATGAGGATCAGAGACGCCGTTGCTACGGATGCCCCGGAAATCAGCACTTTCCTGAAAGAGCTCACCGCCGCCGGAAAACGCAAAAGCCCTGATGACGTGGGTTTTGTGCTGGCGCATTATATTGAAAGCACGCAAAAGATTAAGTGTTCGGTGGCTGAGGATCAGGGCGTTGTACTGGGGTTTCAGTCCTTGCAGCACGCAGCGGGCGACACAACTTCGGGTAACGGGTCGGGTTGGGCCGTCATCGGCACGCACATCCGGCCATCCGCTGCCCGGCGCGGCGTGGGGCGCGCCCTGTTTGCAGCCAGCCAATCAGCCGCTGAAAGCGCGGATGTCACAGATATTGAGGCAACAATCGCAGCCGATAACCCGGAGGCATTGGCCTATTATGATGCTATGGGGTTCAAGACCTACAAAACGACGGAAAACCAAGTGTGCAAACGGTTTTCTGTGCCCTAGGGCGGGATTCACTCCGCCACGTCGATATTCCGTGACACGATAACTCTGGATCAAACGCCGCATATGGCGGGGATGCCCCCGCCCTACGGCACATCGCAAATCAGGATTGTTTGATAACCTGCGTGAATTCCAGTTCGACCGGTGTTTCGCGGCCAAAGATCGAGACAGAAACCTTCAAACGCTGGTTCTCGTCATCCACCTCTTCGATCATCCCGTCAAAGTCTTCAAACGGACCATCACCGACCTTAACCTTCTCACCCACTTCAAAGTGGATCAGGGTGCGTGGCGCATCTTCGCCCTCTTGGACGCGGCCAAGGATCGCCTGAACCTCGGCATCGCGCATCGGCATCGGACGGCCCTGTGGCCCCAGAAAACCGGTGACGCGGTTGATCGAGTTGATCAGGTGATAGCCCTGATCAGACATCTCCATATGCACCAGCACATAGCCGGGCATAAAGCGGCGCTCGGTCGTGACCTTCTTGCCACGGCGCACTTCGATTACTTCTTCGGTCGGAACCAATACTTCGTCGATCTGCTCTTCAAGACCCTGCTCTTCCGCTGTGGTGCGGATCTGCTCTGCGATCTTTTTCTCGAAGTTGGACAGGACACTGACCGAATACCAACGTTTTGCCATCTGAACTTATGTCCCTGTCTTTGAGATACCCAAGCCCGAGGCCCAAACATCTGATCCGTGAATACCTGAATAAAAAAGGGCGCGCGGGCTCGAATCGCCGCACGCCGCATCAGGTCTGACCTGCGCAATACCCTTTGCCGGATTGGGTTTCAAGCCTGTGCATGGTATTTTTGAGCAAGGCACAGCCGAGAGGTCCGCTTAGCCGAATATCCCAAGCACGCTGTTCAGCCCACCACGGATAAGGATATCAACGATGGCAAAGAAAACTGCGGTCAGCGCCGCCAGAATAAACACCATCACCGTGGTCAGCATCACCTCGCGGCGGGTCGGCCATACAACCTTGCCAACCTCGGCACGGGCCTGCTGGATGAACTGAAGTGGATTGGTCATCGCCATGGGACTGTCCTTGAAAAACGCGCTTATGGGCATCTAGCGACTGTGGCGCAGGGTTTCAAGCCTGCATGAGGGGATGACGCTTTGCGGGCCTTGGGTCCTTACCCTAGCCTTCGTTTTCCGACAGATTGGCAAATCGCCTGTCAAGCGCTGCATCATGGCGGGCGTCAGCATTGGCCATATTGCCAAAATCCGGGAGGTACAGACCGTCCACAGATCCTTCGGGAAAATGATCCAGCACAGAATCCCATTTCAGGGCAAAGGCATCCAGCTTGCGATGCATTTCTGCGGCGCGGTCTGGGCGGCGGGCCGCATACCAACGGGCCAGCCCCATCGCGCCCTTCCAAAATCTGTCATATCCGACCACAAGGAAGACCCCGATCATGATCAACAGCCCAAGCAGCGACAGGCCAATGATCAACACGGGCCGCATGAATACCAAAATGGCGAAACAGGCCCAGATCACCACCTTGACCGAAGGTCGGTAGCCGAAAACCGAGGTTTTCAAACGTCCGATAATACCCCTGCGCTTCGCTGTGCCCTTGGCCGCTTGCGGCTTCGGTCTGGCGGCGGCGGATACAGGTTCTGCGAAAGGCACCTCAGCAGGCTGTTGCGGTCTCGGCGCTTGGGCAGATTTCTCAACACGCTGCGGAGCAACAGGTTCAGCGCGGGCGGGCGGCTGCGTATCCAGCAGATTGCGAATCGCGGCTAGGGCCTTGGGATCCAACTCGGCGGCATCTTCCTGCGCCCTACCATCACCCGCAGCCACATCGCTGGTGGCATCATCCTGCGGAGTGCTGTGCATTTCTTTCATCATGACCGTTACCTTGCCTTTGCCCGCATGAGGTAACAGCCGTTCTTGACTCTTGATAGGCAGGATTGTGGCAAAACAATGGCACGCTTGGTGGGTGGTTAATGCCCTTTTCCCCGTGTCTGCGACCAGACCACCGCGATCAGGATAATGGCCCCGCCGGTGATCACCTGCGCAGATGCCCGTTCTGCCAGAATGACATAGGCCAGTAGCGGGGCCAGCGGCATCTCCAGAATCGACAGCAAGGCGGTTTCGGCTGGCGGCAAACGCCGCGCCCCTTCCGACAGGGTGACTGAAGCCACAGCAAATATCAGACCAAACAAGATCAGCCATGGCAATTGATCCCCGGGCACAGCAAAGGGATCACCCTGCCAATAGGCCAAAGGCAATAAAACAACTGAAGAAAGCGCCGCCGGCAAAGCTGCGGTTGTTTGCGGGTAGGCGCGGTAAACCACCATGGTCCCGGCCATCATCAAGGTCATGAACAGCGCCAGTAAATCCCCGCGCAGCGCCACGCCGCCAAGCCCGCTGGTAAAGATCAACAGCACACCTCCAAATGCCACAACACTGGCAAGGACCACCGTCCTGCTGGGCAACTCTCTCAGCCAGAACCACGCCAGTGCAGCGGCGAAAAACGGTGCCGCCCCATAGATCAGCGCGACATTGGCCACATGGGTTAACTTAAAGGCCGGAATGAAGGCTGCCGTCCCCGCCCCCATCATCAGTGTCACAGTCAGGGCAACCCCGCCAAACTGCCGTACTTCCTGCACCAGCGTCCCGCGCACGGCCAGATAGGCCAAAGTGAACCCAGCCGCGGAAACTCCGCGCCAAAAAATAATATCCCACGCCGCAACCGCGATTCCCTTGGTGAAAATACCTGCGGTGCTGAACACAAAGGCAGACACCACCACCAAAAGTACACCCACGCGTCTGCTGCCCATCGTCGTCTCCTGTTCGGTTTTCACTTCCCCGATACGACAACGCTGCTGACAACTGAGTGTCAGCAGCGTTAGGCTATGACTGCTAAAACTCGAATACCTCCGACCAACACGCAAAGCTTCCGATCATGTCAAAATCCTCCCGCTTGTTTGAGATCATCCAACTGCTGCGCGCGGCCAAGGCCCCCCTGCTCGCGCAGCAAATGGCCGACAGTCTTGAGGTCTCCAAACGCACGATCTATCGCGATATCGCCACGCTTCAGGCCATGCAGACCCCAATCTATGGCGAGGCCGGCATCGGCTATGTCATGCGCAAAGGGTATGACCTGCCGCCGCTTAATCTGGATGTCGAAGAGGCAGAGGCGATTGCCGTCGGGCTCAGCCTGATTGCCCGCACCGGCGATGTCGGCCTGTGGCGCGCTGCTGGCCGTGCGGCACGCAAGTTGAACGAGGTCGCACCCGGCACCCGCCGTCTGGTCGCTTCCAGCTGGGGCGTGGCGGATATCGAAACCATCAATCTTGGCACCCTGCGCCGGGCGATCCGCGAGGAACAGAAGGTAACGCTCAGCTATCAGGATGCCTCTGGTCGGCCCTCCAACCGCACCATCTGGCCACTGGCGCTGATCTATTATGTGGATGCGGTGACCATCGCCGCTTGGTGTGAACTGCGTGCTGCCCTGCGTCATTTCCGTCTGGATCGCGTGCAGGGCTGGTCCCTTGCAGAGGAACACTTCACAGGCCGAGGTGCCGCGCTGCTGGCGGAATGGGAAGCCACGCAAAAACCAGAAACCGTACTGACCAGAGATTTCTGACATCCCCGATCTCCGCCCTTGAGAGGGCACCGCAACTTTGGTGGAAAATGGCAGGGGCTGAGGGACTCGAACCCACGACCCTCGGTTTTGGAGACCGATGCTCTACCAACTGAGCTAAACCCCTATGCCGATCGATTGGGTAGTCCCAATTCGGGTGACGATCAAGAGCAGATCGCAGAAACCTTGCTGATTTTAGACCAGTTTCGACGTTTCTCGCCGGATTGGGTCCCTCACGTCAGGCGCGCTCTGTGGCGGCTGCTCTGCTGGCGGCCCCAATCAGTGTAAAATCAGGCGCGCGCGGCCTTGGGGTCGGGCTCCTACTCCTGACGCTGCAACAGGGTTTCAATCTCCCGATCCAGCGTCCCATTGCGGAACCGGCGGAACAGCAGGTCCAGCCCACCCTCCACCAATGTCCGGTGGAACTCCTGCACCTCGTAATCGCCGCTCTCGTTGATAAACAGGGAGAATACCGAAAACATATCCCCCTCAAACCGCGCCCAGACAAAAGGTTCTCCCTGTAGCGGGTCCAGCGGTGTGGCCTTGCCAAAAAGGTTCTTCTTCATCGCGGATTGAAAGATGTTTTCCCGCGCAGAGGGTACGAATTGGATGGTATAGGTTGCCTCCTTGGTGCGCCCGTCACTGCGATAGGTCACCGAGGTCCAGCTCAACAGAAAGCCGTCGTCCTGCGCTTTGATGGTCGTGCTCATATCCCGTTTTTGCACCTCACCGTTCAGGGTGAACTCGGCCTTGCCGGTGAATGTCCCCTCAAAGCGGTCAATTTCCGCGGCCATCCCCCAAAGCGGAAAGAAGGTCATCAGCATGGCAAAAAGCGGCAACAGGATGTGTTTTCTAAATCTCATAGGGAAACCCTAGCGTGTCATGTCAGGGTTGTCAGATTTCTTTGCTCACATTTTCGTCGGTGGCCCCGACCGCGGCCCCCATTCCGATGTCTGACTGCGCCCCCATCCCCGTAGAGCGGGGATCACCTCGCCACTGCCCCCTGCCCCCCTGTCCCGCAACGCAAAAGGCCGCCCCATTTGGAGCGGCCTTCTGTTTTCTTCGGCACCGGCGTGCCGGCACCGTCAACAACGCTTTGGCGTCGTTGCTTACTCAGTGATCTTGGACACAACGCCCGCGCCAACAGTACGGCCACCTTCGCGGATCGCGAAACGCAGGCCCTGCTCCATCGCGATAGGTGCGATCAGCTCAACGTCGAACTTCAGGTTGTCGCCCGGCATTACCATTTCAGTGCCTTCTGGCAGCGCAACGGTACCGGTCACATCCGTGGTACGGAAGTAGAACTGTGGACGGTAGTTCGCAAAGAACGGCGTGTGACGGCCACCTTCTTCTTTGGTCAGAATATAGGCTTCTGCCTCGAACTTGGTGTGTGGGTTCACAGACTTAGGCGCGCAGAGAACCTGACCGCGCTCAACGCCGTCACGGTCGATACCGCGCAGCAGAACACCAACGTTATCACCGGCCTCACCACGATCCAGCAGCTTGCGGAACATTTCAACGCCCGTGCAAGTTGTTGTTTTTGTGTCGCGAATACCAACAATCTCGATACTGTCGCCCACGTTGATCACGCCGCGCTCAACACGACCGGTCACAACTGTACCACGGCCAGAGATCGAGAAGACGTCTTCCACAGGCATCAGGAACGGCTGGTCAACAGCACGTGCTGGTGTCGGGATATATTCGTCAACCGCTTCCATCAGTTTCTTGATGGAATCTTCGCCGATGGCGTTGTCACGGCCTTCCATCGCCGCCAGAGCGGAACCAGGGATCACAGGAATGTCGTCGCCAGGGTATTCGTAGGAAGACAGCAGCTCGCGGATTTCCATTTCCACCAGTTCCAGCAGCTCTTCGTCGTCAACCTGATCCACTTTGTTCATGTAAACAACCATGTACGGGATACCAACCTGACGGCCGAGCAGGATGTGCTCGCGGGTCTGTGGCATTGGGCCGTCAGCGGCGTTCACAACCAGGATCGCGCCGTCCATCTGCGCCGCACCGGTGATCATGTTCTTGACGTAGTCCGCGTGGCCGGGGCAGTCGACGTGCGCGTAGTGGCGTGTCTCTGTCTCGTATTCCACGTGGGCGGTGGAGATGGTGATGCCGCGTGCTTTTTCTTCGGGCGCGCCGTCGATCTGATCATAGGCTTTGAAGTCACCGAAATATTTGGTGATCGCAGCGGTCAGCGTGGTCTTGCCGTGGTCAACGTGGCCGATTGTGCCGATGTTGACGTGCGGTTTCGTGCGTTCAAACTTTTCCTTTGCCATGGTGGTAGCACCCTTTGTTTATTGAGGGGCCACACGGGCCCGGTATGGAATCTGCCAGAGAATATCTGACAAGCGTTATGGCGGGCGATGTATTGGGTCTGGACAGTAAAATCAAGCGTGTTTCAACGCGGGCGCTATTCCGTGGCTGCGACTGTTTCGCCACCGCCATTGAACCAGCCTTTTTCCTTGTTTTGCTTCACAAGATAGGTCTCGATCTGTTTGGCTGCATTCTGGCTGAGGTTCTTCAGCTGTTCTTGTGCAGATTTGGTATAGCCCGATCCGACAATCGGCCCCTGATCCAGCGATTCCAGCACTGTGATCTGATGCGGTTTTGGCGTGAGTTTCAGGTTTTTCGCATCATCCCAAACCGTCAGGTTGATCACCAGAATCGATTTTGGCGCAAACACCAGCGGGATGCCGGGCTGGGCCAGCACATACCCCTCGATGCTCATCCCGAAATGATAGTCCCGCGCACCTGCGTAGCGGCCAAACCGTTCAGCCGTGGCATCCGTCAGCGCCTTGGTCAGCTCCTCTTCGCTGACTTCCCGGCTTAGCGGCCCTTTGAAAGCCTTGGGAGCGACAGCGATGTTATGCACCAGATTGAAATCCCCCAGCGGCACCGGAGCATTCTGTAAATCACGCGCGCCGTTGCAGGCCACAAGCATGGTCATGCTGATCAGAATCGCAAAGAGACGTGTCATAAGTTGGTAATCCCCGTTTGGCAGCTTTCCCTGCGATAGCGCAGCGCCTGCTCTGGCGCAATCCATTGCCGTTTGTGGTCCTGATGCAGGATCGCATCGTGCCAAGAGGACAGCGCCCCATTCTCAGACATCAAAATGCCAATAAACCAAATACTTACTTGCAGATATTCTGCACCGCAGCCCAATCCGCCGCAGACATCGACGGGGTATACTCCGCCCCCGTTTCAACCGCGTCACGCGCAGCAGTGATCCGCTTGTCCAATGCGGGGTGGCTTAGGAAATGCGCGGTCACCGCATCTGCATCCCCGTGCTTTTCACGGAAGGTCGCAAACATATCGCCCAGCGCGCCCGGGTTGATGCCGGCCTCTGCCAGCGCCCGATGGGCAAAGGCATCAGCGCCGGTTTCCGCTGCCTGACTGTACTGTGCAGAGATCAGCCGTTCGGTCAGGAACAGCACCGCTGCACCACCGGCGAAATCCCCAAACACCAGCCCCAATATCCCGATCGACCCGGCAGAGCGCAGCGCGTGGCGCGTCGGGTCGCTGCTGACCACATGGCCAATCTCATGGGCCAATACAGCGGCCAGTTCGTCTGGCCCGTCTGCCGCCTCAATCAGGCCGCGAAACAGCACCACAAAACCACCAGGCAGCGCAAAAGCATTCACCATATCGTGATCCAGCACCGACAGGGAAATCTCCTGACGCAGGTCATTGTCGCCGCCAAGGCGCTGCACCAAGGTCTCCAGCGCGGCAACCCCCTCTGCCCCTTCGCAAATGTTTAGCGGGTTCAGGCCGGTTTCATCCAGCGCCTCGCGGATCTGGCCAAAGGTTGCCTCGCCCAGCGCGCGCTCCCCTTCGGGTGGAATGAACCCCGCCAGATTATCCGCCAGTAACGGCACCAGCACAAAAATCTGCACCCCGACCGCAGCCACTGCGGCAATGGCCCAAGCCGCCAATCGCCCGCGCCCTTTTGGCGGCGCGCGGCGGGTCAACTGCGGCAGATGCTTCAGCAGGCTTTGATCTCTCACATGAAGCCGCGCCAAAGGGTCGGTTGTGCGGCGCAGGATCACCGTGTTCCTGTCCGCCAGATCCGGCAGTCGCCGCACCTCTTCCACCGGCCAGCGCAGGATCATGCCATCGTCCAACCCGATCTGCAAAATCCCCGCCGCAACATGCAGAGAGACCTCTTGCGGTTCCGGGCTGTCACCGTCGAAGTAAGCCGCCCCCAGACCGTCAAAGCCAACACTCATATTGCGGCCCCCAGATCCAGCGCTTCGGCAAAGCCTTCGGCCTCGGCAAATTCATCCCGCGCGCGTTGGCTGATCAGGGGCAAGCCGACAACCACCGGCAGGCTGGTGGTGCGTGCCATATGGCGCATCAGGGGAAAGGTGACGAAAGTATTATACAACACACCCCAGAGCAGGAAAAACGACAGGTATAAGGCCGCCAAAAGAACCAGCGACACCCAGCGCGGCAGACCGGCCATCAGCGCCGCCCCCGGTATTTCCTCGAAAACCGGGAAGCCGCCCGAGAACAGCGCCGCCGCCAGTAGCACCAGCGCGACAATGCCCAGCAGCAGCATCAGATAGGCGATGAAATTGCCCAAAACATAGATCAAGGTGACACGCAGCCCACTAAGAGCCGAAGCAAACTGAATGCCATTGGCGGATTTGTGGTTGGCCATCATCCGTTTGCTGGCCCAGTTGTAATAGATCATGCCAAACAGAACGCCCGCCAGCGCCAATGGCAATAACAGCAAGCGTTCAGGCCGGTTCAGATCAAATCCAGACCAATCTCCGGCGGCAAGTTCCTCGATCTCGTTCGCCAGCGCCCTGCCGTCGATCTCCATACCGTCAAAAACCGGATCAAACTGAATGGTCCAGAGCGCCGCCCCCGCCATCACCACCAGACTGGCCAGCAAAGGCACGGCTGCGCGGCAAAGCATCTGCCAACGTCCGCCCTGAACCAGTCTGGCCGACCCGAAAAACGTCCGGTCGGTTTTGTATTTCTCTAACAGAAAGGTCATGCGCGGCCACAGGATGCCCGCTGTGATGATCGTCAGGAACCAGTACCACAGGGCGCGGATGGCATAGCCCCATGCGCCTTTCTCCAACCCGAAGCGCACCCCGCGCCAACGGGTCCGGGCCAGCACGTAACGACGGGCGCGATAGCGGGCATAGAACCAGATCGGGATCACCCCGGCAAAGCTCAGCAGATAGCCGATGACAGAGGAATTAAAGACCGAGAAGCTGATGAACATCAGCAAGAGGTTCACGATGCCAATGTAGAAGGTGAGGATCACCACCGCGATAAAAAAACCCAACAGCTTTTCCATCGGATCGCCGGTATATTCCATCGCATGGCCGCCGGGGCGGATCGCGGACCAATACCAGCGCCGCAGCCGGGTTTTCATCCAGAAGCGGTAAAATCCAAGTGTTAAGATTGTGAAGAAACCGGTTTTCAAAGCCAGCCAGAACAGCGCACCACGTTTGCCGCTAAACTCAACAGTCATCCCGATTTTCGCAGATGTCCCCACGGGGACATCCTCAGGTTGTGGCGCGGCGTGCCAAGGGCTGTTAAGAGGTTGGGTGTCGCTCATCAGCGCAGCGATCAGGTAAACTTGTTATCACGCGGGAAACCACGCGGGGCCATCCGTCCGGCGCTGGCGCGTTTGCCGGTCCATTCACTTAGATCCACTTCAGTGCGCGTGCGCCCGGCAGGATCCAGCCAGCTTAGCCCGTCCTCAAGGACAAAACTGGTGGCATCCGACAACCCACCGTCCTTGTATTTCTGCAAACGTACCCCTTTGCCGCGGGCCATTTCGGGCAGCTCGTCCAGAGCGAAAACCAGAACCTTGCGGTTTTCACCCACCGTCGCCACCGCATCCCCCGACGTCGGCTTACAGAT
Organism: Sulfitobacter pacificus; assembly: GCF_030159975.1. NCBI lineage: Bacteria > Pseudomonadati > Pseudomonadota > Alphaproteobacteria > Rhodobacterales > Roseobacteraceae > Sulfitobacter > Sulfitobacter pacificus. The sequence goes on along the minus strand of NZ_BSNL01000001.1, from coordinate 145,853 downwards.
CAGCGCCGTGGTATCACCGCGCACGTTCAACACCTGTTTGCCCGACCGTGTCTGCGCCACCACGTCGTTTTCCGGCACCACGAACCCGTCCCCCGCAGAAGAGGCCACCAAAAGTTTGCGATCCGGCTGGTGGATGAACAGCGCCACGATCTGTGCCTCATTGGGCAGATCCACCATCAGGCGCACCGGTTCACCCATGCCGCGCCCGCCGGGCAGGGTTGAGGCGGAAAGGGTATAAAACCGGCCGTTCGAACCAAAGACCAGCAAACGGTCAGTGGTTTCAGCGTGAAAGATATATCCCGGCCCGTCGCCGTCCTTGAACTTCAGCTCGCGGTTCAGGTCGATATGGCCGGTCATTGCGCGAATCCAGCCCATTTCGGAACAGACAACCGTGATCGGTTCGCGGTCGATCATCGCCTCAAGCGGCACCTCTTCGATCACACCCGCCTCGGCAAATGTCGTGCGGCGATTGCCACAGGGAACCCCGTCGATGATCCAATCTTTGCCAAACTGCTTTTTCGTCGCGCGCAACTGATCTGTAATGCTTTGCCATTGCAGGTCTTCGCTTTCCAGCAAATCCTCAAGCCCTGCGCGTTCTTCCATCAGTGCGGATTGCTCGCGCAGCAGCTCCAGCTCTTCCAGACGGCGCAACGACCGCAGACGCATGTTCAGGATCGCATCGGCCTGCACTTCTGACAGCTCGCCCTCCCCGGCAGGGGGAGATACATAATCCGATTCATTCATGGCGCGCACATGATCGCGGCCCCAATCCTCGCGCATCAGTGCGGCCTTGGGGTCATCGTCATAACGGATGATGTCGATCACACGGTCAAGGTTGAGGAAGGCAATGATAAAGCCTTCCAGCACCTCAAGGCGGTGGTCAATCTTTTCCATCCGGTGGGTCGAGCGGCGCTGCAAGACCTCGCGGCGGTGATCAAGGAAAGCGCGCAGCACTTCCTTCATCGAACAGACCTTGGGTGTTACCCCGTCGATCAAAACGTTCATGTTCAGCGAAAACCGCACCTCAAGGTCACAGTTGCGGAACAACATGCCCATCAGCACTTCGGGATCAACGTTTTTGGAACGCGGTTCGATCACCATACGCAAATCTTCGGCAGATTCGTCGCGCACATCAGCCAGAATCGGGATCTTCTTGATCTGGATAAGTTCTGCGATCTTTTCGATCAGCTTGGACTTTTGCACCTGATAGGGAATTTCAGTGACCACAATCTGCCACTGCCCGCGCCCCAGATCCTCCACCTCCCAACGGCAGCGCAGCCGGAAGCCGCCCTTGCCGGTGGCATAGGCGGTTGCGATGTTTTCCTTGGGTTCGACAATGACACCGCCGGTCGGGAAATCGGGGCCGGGAACATAGTTCAACAGGGTTTCATCGCGGCAATCGGGCACTTTGATCATGTGGATACAGGCTTCACACAATTCGGAAATGTTATGCGGCGGGATATTGGTCGCCATGCCCACGGCGATACCGGTCGACCCATTGGCCAGCAGATTCGGGAACTGTGCCGGCAGCACGACAGGCTCGGTCAGCGTCCCGTCATAGTTTTCGCGAAAATCAACCGCGTTCTCGTTGAGCCCTTCCAGCATGGCCTCGGCCACGGCGGTCATCCGCGCCTCGGTATAGCGGCTGGCGGCGGGGTTATCGCCGTCGATGTTGCCAAAGTTGCCCTGCCCGTCGACCAGCGGATAGCGAACGTTGAAATCCTGTGCCAGACGCGCCATCGCATCATAGATCGCGGCGTCACCATGCGGGTGATAGTTCCCCATCACATCGCCGGAGATCTTGGCAGACTTACGGAACCCGCCGTTTGAGGCCAGACGCAGCTCGCGCATCGCATAGAGAATCCGGCGGTGGACGGGTTTCAACCCGTCGCGGGCATCCGGCAGCGCACGGTGCATGATCGTCGATAATGCATAGGTCAGATAGCGTTCGCCCAGCGCAAGGCGCAGCGGTTCAGAGACGTTTTTCGGGTCGGTCTCGGGGGGGGTGGTTACATCTGACATGGCAGGTTTTGTAGCGGCGCCTTCGAGCCACAGCAAGCGGTCGTTTGGCCAAAGTTCACCGCAGCGCGGCACAGATGCCACGGGGGAGAAGTTTTTGTCGTTTCCCCCGCGCACTCAGGAATTTTACGCGGTATTGAACCATTTAGCTGCAATACGTGTTATGCTTGTGACACGAAGATTCTCGGGGATGTAACGATGGTAAGGTTTATTTTGGTTTCGTTCGGCTTTTTGGGCTGGACCTTTTATGAAATGAGTGGCGGGTCTGATTTTGATGCGAGCGCGATCAAACAGGCGCGGCTTGAAGCGGCTGAACCGGCCCCCGTCGTTACCCAGAAAAAGATCTACACCCAGCCTGAACCAGTTGTGGTTGCCGCCGCCCCAAAACCTGTGGTGGACACAGACCCGCCTCTGGACAATGGCGTGACGCGGGTGTCGCTGAACCTGACATCCTTGGGTGATGTTGCGACAGAGAGCGATAGCGGCTTTGCCGCAACTGACGCTGAACGCGTGCCGCAGAATGCCAGCCTTGTGACCTCTTCCGCTGATACACCGGCGATCATCCCCAGCCTGATTGACCCGACAGACGGCGTATCCGATCTGCGCGGCACAGACGCGGGCAGCTCTGAGGATATTCGCACCGTAACCGGCAACCGCGTGAATGTGCGCGGCGGACCGGGCACGGATTTTGGCGTGGTCTCGCGGCTGGTGCAGGGTGATCAGGTGAAGATCATTCAGGACGACGGCAATGGCTGGGTCCGGTTTCAGCCACTTGATGGCGGCACCGGCGGTTGGATGGCGGATTTCCTGCTGACCAGCAGCTGAACTTGCCATCCAGAGCATTGCACGCGATGAAAGCCTTCCCAACCGGAGGCTTTTTTTCATGTCTGATGTCCCCCCTGCAAAGTCGATCCTGATCACTGGCTGCTCCAGCGGCATCGGTTATGACGCGGCCCATGGCATGCGCACACAGGGCTGGCGGGTGTTTGCCGCCTGTCGCAAACCCGAAGATTGCGCAAGATTGAAAGAAGAAGGGTTCGAGGCCCCGCTTCTGGATTACACGGATGAAGCGACAATTCAGAGCGCATTGGCCGAGGTATTGAAAGCGACCGGTGGCACTTTGGATGCGTTGTTCAACAACGGCGCACATGGTTTGCCCGGCGCGGTTGAGGATTTGCCGACAGATGCCCTGCGCGCGATTTTCGAGAGCAACTTTTTCGGCTGGCACAGCCTGACCCGCGCGGTGATTCCGGTGATGCGGGCACAGGGCGGTGGGCGCATTGTGCAATGTTCCTCCGTTTTGGGGTTTGTCACCATGCCGTGGCGTGGTGCCTATAACGCCACCAAATTTGCGCTTGAGGGGCTGACCGACACGTTGCGCATCGAAATGCGCGGGACTGGTGTGCATATCTGTCTGATTGAACCCGGACCGGTGACCTCAAAGATCAGGGTCAATTCGATTCCGCATTTTGAACGCTGGGTGGATTGGAAAAACTCTGCCCGCTCAGAGCAATATCAGCGCTCCCTGTTGAAACGGCTCTACGAATCATCCGGGCCGGACCGCTTCGAGCTGCCCCCTGACGCCGTTACCAAACGGCTGATCCACGCGGTTGAAAGCCCCCGGCCCCGCCCGCGCTATTACGTCACACTGCCGACCTATCTGTCTGGTATGCTGCGCCGTATCCTGCCCACCCGTGCCCTGGATTGGGTATTGAGCCGCTGACAAGCCTTGCGTTGTGCGCTTCACCGGCTACATCTTTCAGGACAAGCCGAAGGGATGCCCGATGACTGATGATCCGCTGTTTATTATTCTGCTACTGGCGGTCTGTGCCGTTGCCATCATTTTGATGATCGGTCTGGGTGGATTTGCCGGTGGCGGGGCCTTTAACAAAAAGAACGCCAACAAGTTGATGCGCTATCGGATCGGTGCCCAGTTTGTTGCCGTGTTGTTGATTGTCGGCTTTGTCTGGCTGCGCGGAGGATTTGGCTGATGGTTGTCCTGAACAAGATCTACACGCGCACAGGTGACAGCGGCACAACCGCGCTTGGCAACGGGGACCGCGTGGCGAAATATAATGCGCGGGTAGAAGCCTATGGCACCTCGGATGAATTGAACTGCTTTGTCGGGGTGGCCCGATTGGAAGCAACCGGGGAAACCGATGCCGCCCTTTCGCGCATTCAAAATGATCTGTTTGATCTGGGCGCGGACCTGTGCCGCCCTGATATGGCCGCGGACAAGGATGCGGAGTATCCGCCCCTGCGATTGGCAAGCGCACAGGTTGACCGGCTGGAAGCCGAGATTGACGTGATGAACACCAGCCTTGATCCGCTGCGCAGCTTTATCCTGCCCGGCGGCACCGCGCTGGCTGCCCATCTGCATGTCTGCCGCACCGTGGCACGGCGCGCGGAACGGCTGGCCGTGCTTTTGGCAGAACAGGAAGAAATCAACCCGGCGGCTGTGAAATACCTGAATCGGCTGAGTGATTGGTTCTTTGTCGCGGCCCGGATGTCGAACAATGGCGGCAAGGATGATGTGCTTTGGGTGCCGGGGGCGAACCGCTGAGAGGTTGACAGCGCTAACACCCGGAAACGCGGCGTTCTTAGGTCGATAAAGGACGATTTTTCCCTGTTTCGCCGCAAGTGCTTTCGCTAAACCTGCTCAAGAGAATTGAATCGCGCGGCCAAACAGGGCGCGCAGTAACCAAGGAGAGAACGCTCATGAAGGTGCTTGTACCTGTCAAACGCGTGATTGATTACAACGTGAAAGTGCGCGTCAAAGCGGACGGATCGGGTGTTGATCTTGCCAACGTAAAAATGTCGATGAACCCGTTTGACGAAATTTCCGTCGAACAGGCGATCCGTCTGAAAGAGGCCGGGCAGGTTGATGAAATCGTCGTGGTTTCCATCGGTGTCAAACAGTCGCAGGAAACCCTGCGGACCGCTTTGGCGATGGGTGCGGATCGTGCGATCCTTGTTGTCGCCACTGACGATGTGCATAATGACATCGAACCCCTGGCTGTGGCCAAGATCCTCAAGGCGATTGTTGACGAAGAGCAACCCGGTCTGGTTCTGACCGGCAAGCAGGCGATCGACAACGACATGAACGCCACCGGCCAGATGCTGTCGGCATTGATGGGCTGGTCACAGGCGACATTCGCCTCCGAGATCGAGATTGCAGGCGACAAAGCCAAGGTCACACGCGAAGTCGATGGTGGTTTGCAAACCATCGAGGTTTCCATGCCAACGGTGATCACCGTTGATCTGCGTCTGAACGAGCCACGTTACGCCTCTTTGCCCAACATCATGAAGGCCAAGAAAAAGCCGATGGATGAGAAGACACCGGCAGATTACGGCGTTGATATCGCAAACCGTCTGGAGATCGTGAAAACGGTTGAGCCAGCAGAACGTGCCGCCGGCATCATGGTTGCATCCGTGGACGAGCTGGTTGCGAAACTTAAAGAAGCGGGGGCTGTGTAATGGCTGTTCTACTCCTTGCAGAAGTAACCGACGGCGAATTGTCCATGGACGCAACGGCCAAGGCCGTAACAGCGGCCAAGACATTGGGCGATGTGACTGTTCTTGCGGCGGGCGGCTCTGCCGCAGCGGCAGGTGAAGCGGCGGCCAAGATTGATGGCGTGTCCAAGGTGCTGGTTGCCGAAGATGCAACGCTGGGTCACCGTCTGGCCGAATCAACGGCGGCACTGATTGTTTCGCTGGCGGATGATTACGAACATATCGTGGCCCCTGCGACCACAGATGCCAAGAACGTGATGCCACGGGTTGCGGCATTGTTGGATGTGATGATCATTTCCGACGCGTCCGGCGTTGTGGATGGCGACACGTTTGAGCGTCCGATCTATGCGGGCAACGCGGTTCAGACTGTGAAATCCACCGATGCCAAAAAGGTCATCACCTTCCGTACATCGACATTCGATGCGGCTGGTGAAGGCGGTTCTGCCTCGGTTGAAACCGTTGGTGCGGCGGCTGATCCCGGCCTGTCCACCTGGGTGGAAGACAAGGTTGCGGCATCCGATCGCCCTGAACTCACCTCTGCGGGTGTGGTTGTTTCCGGTGGTCGCGGTGTTGGCTCCGAAGAAGACTTTGCCCTGATTGAAAAACTGGCGGACAAGCTGGGCGCGGCGGTTGGTGCTTCGCGTGCGGCGGTTGATTCGGGTTATGCCCCGAACGACTGGCAGGTTGGTCAGACAGGCAAGGTTGTTGCGCCTGATCTTTACGTCGCGGTTGGCATCTCCGGTGCGATCCAGCACCTTGCCGGCATGAAAGACAGTAAAGTCATCGTGGCCATCAACAAAGACGAAGAGGCCCCGATTTTCCAGGTTGCCGATTTTGGTCTGGTTGCGGATCTGTTCGAGGCGGTGCCCGAGCTGATGGACAAGCTGTAAAGCTCTCTGTCTGATCCAGAGAATAGAAAGGCCCGCCCAACCGGCGGGCCTTTTGCGTTATCGCATGGTTTTGATCACTTCGCTTAAAACATCGGCTGCTTCCTGATGGGCCATCGGCCCCAGCAGTTCCGAGGCGGCCATCACTTCCATTTCGTCAAACAGCATGTCCTGTGTGCCCTGCGCCAGCGCCGCCTCAGAGGCGACAACCTCTACCACATGGGTGGCAAGTGGTGTGATTTCCGCCATCATCTCGCGGGTGACAAACAAGGGGTCACGCCCGATCTGGGCTGCGTTCATCGCGTTATCCTCGGGGCCATGGTCGGAAAACCACAAAAGAATCGACTTGCCGTTGATCCGTTTCAGCATCAGGCGCATTCGCGCCAGCCAGGCCTCCTGAAGCTCATCCCGCACGGTTTTAAACCGCTCTGGCGACACTTCCATCAGCCGTTTCAACATATGTTTGGTAAAGTGGAAATCCGCAAAATCCACCTCGCGGTAGATCGTGCGCAGCAAGGTCGAGGTGCTGACAAAGCGGTCGTTGCGGCGCGGATGCACCGCATAAAACCGATTGGTCATGTTTTGCGCCCCCATGACCTGTATCACGGCAATCTCTGCACCACATGCTGCATCCATCACAAAGGGATCCGTAGAAAACGCATCGATCCCGGCGTTGATCTGACCAAAATTCGCACAGGTCACCCCAAGGGCATCCTCTACAAGCGCGGGAAAGGGTTTCCCTACGAATTTGCCGTAGGTTTCAGTTGCACCAACAAAAGCCAGATAGGGTTTTGTCAAATCCCGCCGTGGCCCTCGGAACAAAAGTTTGGACGCTCCATAGCGGCACGGCAGATAGTCGAGAGGCGCGGCCCCCAATACATCATAGGTCATTTCACCCACCTTTTTATTTCACCCGGGGCATAGAGTGGAGGCGGCGGCTTGAGATAATGTTAAGGGGTGATTTTGCTTTTAATTCTCTGCAATTCGCGCCCTTGCGGCCTGCCCTCTCCACCCCCTATTGTGGCGTAACACTTGAAAGGACTTCTGATGGACATTCAGACAATCGGAATTGTTGGCGCAGGACAGATGGGCAACGGGATTGCCCATGTGATGGCGCTGGCGGGCTATGACGTAAAGATGACCGACATCAGCGAGGATGCCCTGAAGGCGGCGGTTGAGACCATTCAAGGCAACCTGTCGCGGCAGGTCGGACGCGGCAAGATCTCCGAGGCCGATATGACCGGGGCAATGGGGCGGATCACCACCACCACCACCCTGCAAGAGCTGGGGCCCAGTGATCTGATCATCGAGGCCGCGACAGAGCGTGAGACCATCAAACAGGCGATTTTCGAAGACCTGTTGCCACATCTCAAGCCAGAGACAATTCTGACTTCGAACACCTCTTCGATTTCGATCACCCGCCTGGCAAGCCGCACAGACCGGCCGGAGAAATTCATGGGGTTTCATTTCATGAACCCGGTGCCGGTGATGCAGCTGGTCGAATTGATCCGTGGTATTGCCACGGATGCACCGACCTTTGATGCCTGCAAGGCTGTTGTGGACCGGCTGGGCAAGACCTCTGCCTCTGCCGAGGATTTCCCGGCGTTTATCGTAAACCGCATCCTGATGCCGATGATCAATGAGGCGGTTTATACGCTTTATGAAGGTGTGGGGAGCGTACAGTCGATTGACAGTTCTTTGAAACTGGGCGCGAACCACCCGATGGGACCGCTGGAGCTGGCGGATTTCATCGGATTGGATACCTGTCTGGCGATTATGAACGTATTGCACGATGGGTTGGCGGATACCAAATACCGGCCCTGCCCGCTGCTGACCAAATATGTCGAGGCCGGATGGCTGGGGCGTAAATCGCAGCGCGGGTTTTATGATTATCGCGGTGATGTCCCTGTGCCGACGCGGTAAGGGATGTGGCCCCCGCAGGCGGGCGGTGGGTGCAGAGAGTGCGGACAGTATATAAGGCCAAAAAGAGGAGAGGTGCCTTGGAACCCTTAGTCCTTTAACGCCAGCGTATGCGCGCGCAGCCAGGCCATAAAGCCGCGCGGATCATCCGCGCGGGCCTGAATTTCGGATTGCGCAATCGGATGACCGACAATCGGTCCCTGAGGTTTGTTGCAGGCATGTACGATTTCATGCAGCAAAAGGCCCTGACGGAGCATCGGACTGATTTTATTGGCGATTTGATAGGCGCGGCTGTTTTGGCCAGGGAACTTCATTGGCACCACCGCAGCACCGGAGCGGCGGATCATCTTGGCGGTGAAGACGTTCCATTCTGCCTCTACCGCAGGACCCCACCATGTTTCGGAGGCCGCGACAACGCCGGAGGGAAACAGGGCAACCACACCGCCTTCCTTGAGGTGTTTCATGGCGCTGGCCCGCATTTCGACACCTTTGCGCTGCGCATCTGGGTCATGGGGAAAGGGCACCGGGATCATGAAGCTGCCCGCAACCTCGTCGATGGAGGTCAGCAGGGAGCGGGTCAGGATGCGGTAATCGGGGCGTACCCGGCCAATCAGATCGGCAAAGATCATCCCGTCGACCATGCCATGCGGATGGTTGGCAACCACCACAACCGGCCCCTCTTTGGGAATCCGGTCCAGCTGTGATTGGGGGGTGGTAAGGTCAATCCCCATAGTATCAAGAGCACCCCGCCAGAAGGCCTGTCCGGTGGGGGCACCGCTGCGTTCAAATTTGCGCACCAGACGCAGGATCGTCAGCTTGCCGGTCAGCAATTCGATGGCGCTGATCATGCGCGCCTTGAGCGGATCATCGAAGGTTGAGGCGTAAGACAGGCTGCTGCGGTCGTATTTGACCGGCGCGGCATCGGCATTGTCACCAGCGGTGCCCTGTCCCTCTGTCATCGAGTGTATATCGTTTGCCAAGACAGGTTACCTTTTACAGGTCCACATGCGGGCGTCAGTCACCCTCGCCGAACTTATCCGCCACCAGCGCTGTCAGAGCCTCGGCCAGAGGCTCTTCGTCGGGGCCGGACGTGACAACCTCAATAGTGCTTCCGCAGGCGGCTGCCAACATCAAAAGCCCCATGATACTGTCACCTGATGCAGACATGCCATCCTTGCTGACCTCGGCACGGGCATCAAATGCTTCGACCACTTCGACCAGTTTGGCCGAGGCGCGGGCATGCAGGCCCTTGATATTCACGATCTTGAGGGAAATCTGGGTCATTCATTCGGGCCTTTAGGAGGTGCTGACATTCTGGCTGTCGATGTATTTCTTACCTGCCTCAAGGGCGGCGCGCACGGCGTCGGGTACATCCATCTGGCGCGATTTTGCCAGTTTGATCAGCATCGGCAGGTTCGCGCCGTAGATGATGCGGCGGTTTTCCGGCCGGCAGGCGCGCAATGACAGGTTGGAGGGCGAACCGCCGAACAGATCGGTGACAATCACCACGCCGGCATCCTGATCAACCTCATCCGCGGCAAGGCAGATCTCGTCCTGCTTTGCCCCCCGGTCATGATCGGCATGGATGGAAATGGCGCGGATACCTTTTTGCGATCCCACAACATGCTCTATCGCCGCAAGGTATTCCTGCGCCAAACCGCCATGTGCAACAATCACAATACCAATCACGTCTGTGCCTTAACTTCATTCTGTCGATCAAGCTCTCGATGCCTTATTGACACCTGCCAGCCCAACTGTGCAAGCCGCTTTGCATGTTCTTCCGCAAGGGTCACGGAACGATGTTGCCCGCCGGTGCAGCCGAAAGCGATGGAAATGTTGGATTTACCTTCCTGTTTATAGGCAGGCAGCAACAGTTCGCTCAGCCCAAAAACCTGATCCGCAAAGGCGGTGAACCGCGAGTCCTGTCCGACATAGGCGGCCACGCGGGGGTCCAGACCATTGGCGCTGCGCAGGCTTGGCTCCCAATAGGGGTTACGCAGAAAGCGGCAGTCATAGACCATATCCACAGAACGCGGCAGGCCGCGTTTATAGGAGAATGACTGCACCGAGACGGTTAAATAATGTTGTCCGTCGGGCGAAAACCACCCTTCCACTTCGGTACGCAATTCATGAACATTCAGGTTGCTTGTGTCGATCAGCACATCCGCACGCGCCCGCACCGGGTGCAACAGCTGCTGTTCACGTTCGATACCTGCCAGAGGTGGCCCACCACTGGCCAAAGGATGTCTGCGGCGGGTTTCGGAGAACCGGCGCAACAGGACATCCGGGGCGCAGTCGAGATAAAGCAGATCCACCGTCAGATCGTCACGCGCGGAGAGCTGACTCAAGAGGTCAAGCACCGCGTCGGTCGAGAAATCCCTTGTCCGCGCGTCAATTCCCAGGGCAACCGAGCGTTCCCATCCGGCCCCATCCAGCAAGGCTGGCAGCAGGCCGATTGGCAGATTGTCGATGGCCTCAAACCCCGCGTCCTCAAGCACCTTGAGGGCAGAGGAGCGGCCCGCACCCGAGGGGCCGGTCACCAGCACAATACGGCGTTTGGACGGAGCGGGTGAGGGTTCGGATAAAGGCAGGGATTGGCTCATGAGTCGTGACTTATCCCATGGCGCAGGCAATGCAAGACGGCAGCGGCAAAATGTGATCCGGGGGTGTGCCACAGGCAGGGCCGCACGATGCCCAGAAAACTGGCGGTATGAGGCTGGGGCAACCGTGTGGTTTCGGTTTTGTTCAGGTCCACGATCAAGGTTACCGGGGCCGGCTCTGCCGCTGGCAGGTGTAATATCCCAACACCCCGCGCTTCGATCAATCCGGCAATCGAAGCGGGGCAGCTGGCCTGCAGGGTTCCGTCCATGGCCTGCAAGCTGGTGCGATCATCGGCGATCAGCCCGGCCCCGAGGGCGATCAACTGCAAAGCAAGTGATGATTTGCCGCTGCCGCTGTCACCGCAGATCAGCAGGGCACGTCCGTCCAGACTGACACAGCTGGCATGGATGGTGGTTAAAGGGGCACCGCGCGACATGCCTTAAGTGGGCAGACCTACCACAAACCGCGCGCCAAGCGGGTCAGAGGTGATGTCCGCTTCGGTGGGGCGAATGTTTTCGGCCCAGATCACGCCGCCATGCGCCTCGACAATCTGCTTGGAGATCGCAAGACCAAGGCCGGAGTTATTGCCGAAATGTTCATCCGGGCGCTGTGAGTAGAACCGTTTGAACACTTTGGACAGGGATTGTTCGGGGATGCCCGGACCGGTGTCTTCAACCACGACAAGAACACGGTTTTCACGTTTGCGCGCCCAGACCCGGATCGCGTCACCGTCTTCACAGAAGGAAATCGCATTGGTGATCAGGTTAACAAATACCTGCGCCAACCGGGCCTCAAGCCCCATCACATTGATTGGCTCCTCAGGCAGGTCGGTGATGAAATCGATGCCTTTTTTGCGGGCGTCTTCACCCAGATACTGGCCAAGATTGCCGACCATTTTCAGCAGATCGAATTCTTCTTCTTCTTCCTTGACCAATTCGGCATCAAGCCGCGAGGCATTGGAAATATCGCTGACCAGACGATCAAGGCGGCGCACATCATGGTCGATGACATCCAGCAGTTTCTCGCGCTGGTCCTCGCGTTTGATCATCCGCAATGTCCCCACCGCAGAGCGCAGAGACGCCAGTGGGTTCTTGATTTCATGCGCCACGTCAGCGGCAAATTGTTCGTTGCCGTCGATCCGGTTGTAAAGTGCCGACACCATGCCGCGCAGAGCACCGGACAGGCGTCCAATTTCGTCCGGGCGGGCGGTCAGGTCGGGGATGCGGATGCGTCCGGGGTTCACTTTGCGGGCATTCTTATCGCGGCCCAGCTCGGCCGCCGTGGCAAGATCAGCCAGCGGGTTCGCGATGGTCGAGGCAAGCACAAGGCTAAGGCCAATGGAGACCAGCGTTGCGACAACAAACATCTGCAGCACACGTTCCCGTTCGCCGCGCACCAGTTTGTCGATTTCCCCGGCGGCCGAGGCGATTGCGACCACACCGATGCTGGTGCCATTCTGCGTGATCGGGGTCATGACGGTGAACAAGGTGCCGCCTTCGCCATCAAGCGTATCTTCGATGCGGGTGCCACTCTCCAAACTGCTGGTGACCAATGGTTTGAACTGTTCGGTCAGTGGCACCACTTCTGCGGGATCTGCCGCCCCCAGCACGCCGGTGAGCTTTTCCCATACCCAGCTCAGCCCATCGGTCAATACGGTCCGGCTTTCAGGATTGGAGCCATAAAGAGGGCCAAGCGCCAGTTTGCCCTTGGACTGGGCCAGCAGGGTCTCAGTGGTATCATAGACAAAGACATCAATGCCACTGCGTAGATCGATGGCCTCAAGGGTGAGCGCGATGTCCACATCTGTTGCCAGATCGACAATCCCCTCCTGAGGCAGCTTGGCTTCGATCACATCGGCAATCAGCTCCGCTTCCGAGACCAGCCCGGCGGCCCGCTGTACCGCAAGGGAGTCACGGGAGGAATTGAGGTACAGGATGCCCGCAACAAGGATGTTCAATGCGATCAGGTTGAAGGTGATGATCTTGCGCGTCAACGGCGAACCGCGCAAAGAAAACAACCCCCGCCGTTCCCGGCGGACGCGCATTTCATCAGAACCGGTGTTGTCCGGCGCGACCCAATCGTCGCCCAGAACAACATCCCCATCCCGCGCAGGTGTGCTTAAATCGCGCACAAAGTTCCTTTCGGCAATCGCCACGAGGTCAGATCACTCTTCGTTATATCTGTAGCCGATACCATAAAGCGTCTCAATCGCCGAGAATTCATCATCAGCGGTGCGCATCTTCTTGCGCAGACGTTTGATGTGACTGTCGATGGTGCGGTCATCCACATAAACCTGGTCATCATAGGCCACATCCATCAGCTGATCGCGCGATTTCACGAAACCGGGACGCTGGGCCAAGGCCTGCAACAACAGGAATTCGGTGACGGTCAGGGACACATCCTTGCCCTTCCATGTCACCGCATGGCGCAGCGGATCCATCTTCAGATCGCCACGGTCCATCACTTTGGTTTCTTCGGTATCACCGACCTCGCCGGTCTCTACCGCGTCCTGACGGCGCAGCAATGCGCGGATACGTTCCACCAACAAACGCTGGCTAAAGGGTTTTTTGACGTAATCATCCGCCCCCATGCGCAGGCCGAGCACCTCGTCGATCTCATCATCCTTGGAAGTCAGGAAAATCACCGGCATCGCGGTTTTCTGGCGCAGACGCTGCAACAGATCCATCCCGTCCATGCGGGGCATCTTGATGTCCAGCACAGCCATATCAGGGAGCTTTTTGTTAAACGCATCCAACGCGGCCTGACCGTCGTTGTAGGTTTCCACCTCGAAACCTTCGGCTTCAAGAGTCATCGACACAGACGTCAGGATGTTCCTGTCGTCGTCCACCAATGCAATTTTTGACATTGCCCGTTTCCTTGTACTGCTCAATATTATGTTTTTTGTTTTGACACATTGATCGCCATTTTTGCCCCCCGAATCAATCTCTAACTGCGAATCGCACGGCGCCGCGGTCATATCTCCGCCATAATTTGGTTAGGAATGGCTAAATTGCCGCACTTTTGCGCTGTTGGAATAGATAGAGTTGCCCAGAGTTAGCGCTGCACAACCAAAGTTGGCCATGATGGCGCTAACTACCCTCTGCCTATCTGTTCATTGCGCAAAACCTCGTGTTAAGAGGCCCATTATGACCCGCAGGGGTCGCGGCCGGATCGGTCGCTTACGTCAGTTCCGCGCCATTTCATAGTGCGCTTACAGGAGAATTTACATGACATTTGGACGGGTAAACCCGCAGTTCCGCCTTGAAGATCAACAGATCACCGGGCTGGGCGATGTCTATTATAACCTGATGGAACCCGCATTGGTCGAAACCGCGCTGAAGCGCGGCGAGGGGACCCTGGGCAACGGTGGGGCTTTCCTTGTCACCACAGGCAAGTTCACTGGCCGCTCCCCCAAAGACAAGCATGTGGTCAAGACCCCCAGCGTGACCGACACGATCTGGTGGGAAAACAACGCGGAAATGTCGACCGCCGGTTTCGACGCGCTGTATGATGACATGATCGCCCATATGCAGGGCAAAGAGTATTTTGTGCAGGATCTGGTTGGTGGCGCGGATCCGCGCCATGCCATCAACGTACGCATGGTGACCGAACTGGCATGGCACGGGTTGTTCATCCGCACCATGTTGCGCCGCCCAGATCGTGAAGACCTTGATGATTTCACCGCAGATTTCACGGTCATCAACTGCCCCAGCTTTCAGGCTGACCCCAAGAAGCATGATTGCCGGTCCGAAACCGTGATCGCGATGAACTTTGACCGCAAGCTGATCCTGATCGGCGGCACGGAATACGCGGGTGAGAACAAGAAGTCGGTCTTTAGCCTGCTGAACTACCTGCTGCCCGAGAAAGGCATCATGCCGATGCATTGCTCTGCCAACCACGCCACGGGCAATCCGGTGGATACGGCAGTATTCTTTGGCCTGTCGGGTACGGGGAAAACGACCCTGTCGGCGGACCCTAAACGCACCTTGATCGGGGATGATGAACACGGCTGGTCCGACAACGGCACGTTTAACTTCGAAGGCGGCTGTTACGCCAAGACGATCAACCTGAGCCGCGAGGCGGAGCCTGAAATCTACGACACCACCAGCAAATTCGGCACTGTGATCGAAAACATGGTGTTCGATCCTGACACCAAAGAGCTGGATTTCGACGACGACAGCCTGACAGCCAACATGCGCTGTGCCTACCCGCTGCACTATATCTCCAACGCTTCTGCCAAGGCGACCGGCGGGCACCCCAAGAACATCATCATGCTGACCTGCGATGCCTTTGGCGTGTTGCCCCCCATCGCGCGGCTGACACCGGCACAGGCGATGTATCACTTCCTTTCCGGCTTTACCTCTAAGGTTGCAGGCACGGAACGCGGCGTGACCGAGCCGGAGCCAACCTTTTCCACCTGCTTTGGTGCGCCATTCATGCCGCGCCGCCCTGAGGTCTACGGCAACCTGCTGCGCGAAAAGATTGCCCAGCATGGCGCAACCTGCTGGCTGGTAAACACCGGCTGGACCGGCGGGGCCTATGGCACCGGATCACGGATGCCGATCAAAGCCACCCGCGCGCTGCTGACCGCCGCCCTTGAAGGGGATCTGGCCGATGTGACCTATCGCAAGGACGCGAACTTCGGATTTGAAGTGCCTGTATCGGTGGACGGTGTGGCTGACATTCTGCTGGACCCGCGCCGCACATGGGATGATGCGGAAGCCTATAACCGTCAGGCCGTCAAGCTGGTCAATATGTTCTCGGAGAATTTCGCTCAGTACATGCCGTTTATTGACGACGATGTGAAATCAGCCGCTATCGGCTAACGCTTTGCTCAGGCTGCATGTCTGACAAGATTATGAAAAAGGGGCCGTTGATATCTCAACGGCCCCTTTTTTACCTGCTGTGTCGCGGATGCTATGCAGCTTGTACCATCAGATCCTCGACCGGAATATCCAGAAGGAAACGCGCCTCTTCCTGGCTGAGATAGGTCAGGAATGCCTCAAGCGGATGATCACGCCCGGCGATGTGCCACTTCAACGCGCCCGGTTCATTGTGCATGTACCCCATGCGTTCGGCGAACCCCTTGAAGGCCACCTGCCGCAACATGAAACCGTAAATGTAATCCGCGTTCCAGCGGCGCATGACCTCGAACAACCCTGTACGCGCCAGAACTGTCGAGAGGCCAGAGCCACGATACCGGCCCTCTTCCGGCGCCATCCAGACCTCGCCGTGATAAACGACATTGCCCATAATCCGGTGCGACCCGGGGGTGGCGCGGAACCGCGAGCGGTCAAAATCCACGCCTGGGATTGGCGGTGGAAAGTCACGGAAACGGGTCAGCAGATGCCCCGCCAAAGTCTTGCCCTTCAACGGCACTTTTTTGGCCGCTTGTGTGTGAATTAAGTCACCATCCGCGTTGCGACCGATCAACCAGAAGGCCTGATTCTCTTTCAGGTTGAACTTTTCATAGTCGAAGGGCGCCCCAAGGTTCTGCACCTTGCGCTCTGATTTGATGATGGCGCTGTAGTCCTCAAAATTACTACCTATGGTTACTTCAACACCATGTGCACGCAATATATCGCGGCTAGTTGCGATGAATGGAGCGGCATCCCGGGGAAATTGAAGCGTCATGTTTTGTTCCTTTCACAAATGTTAGTGAAAGGTTAATTCAATTGCCGGACAAATACCCGACATTTGACATCATTTTGACAAATTTAGGACAGCGATGGTTTATTGATCATCCAGTAACTTTTCAAAAATCGCCTCTTCGGCAGGGAAATCAAAGGGCTCTACCGCATCCAAAACGATGCTGTCTTTTGCTGCCAAATCGGTGATGTTGACCTCGTCCACAGGCAATACCAAAGACATTACTGCAGGCGATCCATCGGGAAATGACCCGCTTAAGATCAGGCGCTGATATGCAACTGGTGCCAATCCGTCCAAACCGGCGCGCGGCATTCGGGTAAAGACATGATCCAATCGCGGCATCTGCGCGGCCTGAACCTCGTCAAATGCTTCATAAATTAAATGCGAAAACTCTACACCGGCTGGCATCTTGCTAATTGGGCGGCCAATACTGGAGCGCGCATAGTCCTGACCAAACCATTTTACATACACTGATTTCTGGCCAAATTCGACGCAGATCCAGCCAATATCGGACTGACGATAGATGATGAGGTAGGGCCGCACATGGGAAAACCATTTACTTTCAATTTCTCCGCTGGCCATCGTCCAAGCACGCAAAGTCTCTCTGAGAACCAGTGACGAATCACTCCAGACTTTCCCAAGTGGTTGTTGTTGCTGATAGAAATCCCAATCCCCGACATTTGCCTGAAGGCGTTGCAACATCCCGACAGCGCGGGTTTGCCCGCGCATCCATAGGGTGCCACGCGCCAATATGTCCTTGGCATCAGGTAGAACGCTCTCTCCCAGCCCTGACAGGTGGTACCGCCGGTCCTCGACGAGGAACAGCGGTGCCCCCATCGCGGTTTCCAGCTGAGAAATATGCCGGCGGACCGTCTGGCGGGTGCTGTCCAGCTCTTTCACCGCATGGCTCAGGTTTAGCGTGGCGGCGAGCGTTACAAAAGAACGGATCATTTCGAACAGCAATGCGGGTGGCACTTCTGGCGTAGAGTCCGTAGCGGTCTTTTTAATTGGAGCAGTCTGGTTCATTGAAATATTTGGTAAAGAAATCACCCATTATAGCAACAAAAATAATCCATAAGGGTTCTATTTATTTTCTAAAGTTGAAAATATCTATGCAATTGAATGTAGCAGCAGTTCAGGGGAATACAGGTTCAGATTGTACAACCAGAGGTTCTTTTATGTCACACCCCGTCGATATTCACGTCGGTCGTAAACTCAAACAAATACGCACGCTTCGCAGGCTGTCCCAAACTGACGTCGCGCGGAAATTGGATCTATCGTTTCAACAAATTCAAAAATACGAAATCGGGTCCAATCGCGTTGCCGCAAGCCGGCTGTTTGAATTGGCACAAATTCTGGATGTGCCGCCGTCGTTCTTCTTTGACGGTCTGCATGACAACCAGAACGAAGCGCCGGTAAAAGACGCTGGAATGGAGATTGTGACCGCCTTGGCCGCGATCAAGGACGAGGAAATCAAGTCCCGTATCGTGACCTTTATTGAAGATGTCTCTGGCGTGACTGTTGCCCGCCGAGGCTAATCAATTAGATCACTGCCCGCCTGATAAGGTTGGCACCGGCAAGAAGCAGGACAAATAAGGTCGCCCGTTTGAAAGCAACTTGATCAATACGGTCGACCACTTTTCCCCCTGCCCACATGCCAAGGACAGCAGGCAGAATCAGTAAGATCGAAAAGGGAATCGTTTCGGCACGCAGGACGCCAGAGGTCAGATGCGCACCAAACAGGGCCACCGCCCCTGCACCATAGATCACCCCCTGCACCCGTAACTGATCCGCTTTGGGGGTGCCAAGCGCCGTCAGGTACATCACTGTCGGCGGCCCCCAGACGCCAGACAGCCCACCAAACACACCAGCAATGGCCCCCACCACAGCCTCCACCGCCGCACTGCGACGGGTGAGCGAGAACCCGACGCCCCCCAATTGCAATGCGGCATAGGCCAGCGCCGGTAAGCCAATGGCCAAAAGCAGCACCGCTTCGGACACCACCCGCACCATTTGGGCCGCAATGACCAAGGTGACACCGCCAAAGATCAGAAAAACACGAAACTGCTGTACCGTAACCCAGGCCGCCCTTGGTCCATGCCGCAGCGCCTGCATGGCATTTGTCACCAGCGTCGGAATGATCAGCCCCGCCAATGCCAGCTCCGGCGAGAGGAACAAGGTCAGCCCCGAGATGAGAATCAGCGGCTGTGCAAACCCGACCACGCCTTTGACGAACCCCGCTACGAAGGCGATACCAAGCGACAAAAACAGCACGAATATGCTAAGAGAGGGGAAAAGTTCTTCCATGGCTCTCCTTAACACTTCAAAATTTCGCTGCACGGACAAAGTGAGCGCGTAATTTTCGAACAAAATGACGCATCGAAACGTATCTTTGTTGTGCTGCAGTTGCGAAGGCGTTATTTGCAATGCAGCAAAAGGGGAATGATACTATGGCACATGACGGTCAGGACATGGCAATGGAGCAGGCAAATATCCTGCTGAATGATCTGCTTGGGTTGAGCGCGGCGGCAGTGCCCACGGTCGAGGCCCTGCTTGAGAAGGCCAAGACAAGCGTGCGTGCGCTGGTCAGTAAGGACGGTCGGGTTTCCGCCGGTCTGATTGAGGCCCATCAAACCGCAGCCCATGGTCTTGCCTGGCTCGCCACCTATGCTCAGGCCCTGCGTCAGATGCACGAATGGGCCGACGCCCTGAACAAGGACGGCAAGTTTGGCGAGATCGAACAGCTGATCCACCAGATCGCCTTTGGCGAATACCTTTGGCAGATCTACGGCGGCATCCAGATGAACCAGGGCGAGGTTCTGCGGTTGCAGGACTTGGGCCTGTCTCAGGAGGATATGCGTGGGATGATGGAGCCTGCGATCCAGACCCTGACCCAAAAAGGCAATACTCAGGCCGCCCGGACGCGGCTGGTTGATTTGATGCAGGAACAGGCGGCCAATATCACCGTCGGGGCGACCGGCCTTGATGAAGAGCTGGAAATGATCCGTGAACAGTTCCGCCGCTATGCGGTGGAGAAGGTCGAACCCTTTGCCCATGAATGGCACCTCAAGGACGAATTGATCCCGATTGAGGTGATCAACGAACTGGCGGAAATGGGCGTGTTCGGCCTGACCATCCCCGAAGAGTTCGGCGGATTCGGCCTGTCCAAAGCGTCGATGTGTGTGGTTTCGGAAGAGCTGTCGCGCGGCTATATCGGTGTCGGATCGCTGGGCACGCGTTCTGAAATCGCCGCAGAGTTGATTATTGCCGGTGGTACGGATGAACAAAAAGAAAAATGGCTGCCGCGCATTGCCAGCGCTGAGACTTTGCCAACGGCCGTTTTCACCGAGCCAAACACCGGTTCGGACCTTGGGTCCCTGCGTACACGGGCAGTCAAGGACGGTGAGGATTATAAAATCACCGGAAATAAAACATGGATCACCCATGCCGCGCGCACCCATGTGATGACCCTGCTGGCGCGCACAGACCCTGACACATCCGATTACAAGGGCCTGTCGATGTTTCTGGCCGAAAAGACACCCGGTGATGATGCCGATCCCTTCCCAACTGAGGGCATGACCGGTGGCGAGATCGAGGTGCTGGGTTATCGTGGCATGAAAGAATACGAGCTGGCCTTTGATGGTTTCCACGTCAAAGGTGAAAACCTGTTGGGCGGGGAAGAGGGCAAAGGCTTCAAACAGCTGATGGAGACCTTTGAATCCGCCCGCATCCAGACCGCAGCCCGTGCCATCGGGGTTGCGCAATCCGCGCTGGACCTGTCGATGCAATATGCTCAGGACCGCAAACAATTCGGCAAGGCGTTGATCAACTTCCCACGCGTGTCCTCCAAAATCGCGATGATGGCGGTTGAACTGATGGTGGCCCGTCAGCTGACCTATTTCTCGGCCTTCGAGAAAGACGAGGGCCGCCGCTGTGACGTTGAGGCGGGCATGGCAAAACTGCTGGGCGCACGTGTGGCATGGGCGGCGGCTGACAACGGCTTGCAAATTCATGGCGGCAACGGCTTTGCGCTGGAGTATAAAATCAGCCGCGTGTTGTGTGATGCCCGTATTCTCAACATCTTTGAAGGGGCGGCAGAAATTCAGGCTCAGGTGATCGCGCGCCGCCTTCTTGGCTAGGCTGATCTAAGTACAGGAGAGGCATGTCTTGCCTCTTCTACCTGCGCGGCGTTATGGATGCATATGACCAAACCGCGCCTTTCCCCTGACGCATGGCTTGCTGCCGGATTTGACGCCCTTGTGGCAGATGGCCCCGGTGCTCTGGCCGCCGAACCGCTGGCGCGTGCCATCGGCAGCACCAAGGGTTCCTTCTATTGGCATTTCAAAGACGTGCCTGCGTTTCAGGACGCCTTGCTTGCGGCGTGGCAGACACAGGCGCTGCAACAGGTGATGGAGGCTGTCAGCACCTCTGGTGAAGCGGAAACACGGCTGCGCGGTTTTGGGCGTGCCGTGCTGGGTGACAGGGTAGAGCCAAAGCTGCGGGCATGGGCGCAAAGTGATGTACGCACCGCCCGCGTCCTGGCGGATGTGGATGCCGAACGGTTGCATCTGCTGGGGCGGCTTTTGACCACGCTTGGCCTTGGCAACCCCGATTTCGCCCGCGCCCTGCAGGCCACGCTGATCGGGTTGCCCCTGCTTGCTGACCCCTGTGATGCAAACCCCTTTGACACGCTTGTCGATACAATCTTGGCTTTGGATTAGAGTTTATGCCCAGTCACATCATCCTGTTACTCATCCTGTCACTCACCATCTTTCAGCCTGATGAAACCCTGCGCAGCTATGGCGGCGCGGATCGCACATGGCATCTGGTCACCCTGAAGGGAGCGGATTTTGACGCCACCGCCACGCTGACCTTTCCCAGCAGGAACCGGATCGCCGGACAGGCCCCTTGCAACCGCTATTTCAGCCGCAATGCCGCACCCTATCCCTGGATCGAGATTGGCCCCATCGGAGCCACCCGCCGCGCCTGCCCTGACTTGCAAGCCGAGCAGGCATATTTCGAGGCGCTGGAGGCGGTGAATGTGGCGGTGATCGAAGGCGACACCCTGACCCTTTCGGACGAAGAAACCCCGTTGCTGGTGTTTACAGCCCGCGATTAAACATATCGACGAAACGCGCGCGCGCCTCCGGCAGGGGCCGGTTCCCAAGGCCCGCCGCCAAATGGGAACTTAAAAAATATCCTGTTGTTGCAAAACCTTGCGCGATTTCAGCATCTGATGCCTCGCCCTCACCGCGCAGCACATCGGGCAGCGGCAGCAGCTTGTCCGCCCAGTCGCCCGCCCCTTTGGCCGACACCGCCCGGCCCGATTTTGGCGAGACATAGATCAACCCATCCACCGCCCCCGTTACCGCACAGCTGCTCAGGTCAAGCCCATGGCCCATCTCTTCCAGCAGCGCCAATTCCCATTGTAAATAAGCAAGCGGCCAGACCTCCCACCTGCCCAGCAGATCCAGCAACGCTTCACTGCGGGCATAAAGCGGGCCATGCGGGACACGCTCAGGCAGGCAAAAACCAAGCAGCGCCGTGACCGTGTTCAACGCCGCCAAACTTTGCCGGCTGGCCATCGCTATCGCTGCGCGACTGCGAAGGGGTTCCACCGTAAAACTGCCGATATGCTCTTCCAGCCGGGCACGCCAGACCAGATCCAGCTGCGCGCCGGGTTGCAGGATCGGTGCAATCTTGCGGCTGACCCCGCCACGCACAATGCCCGCATGCCGCCCGTGTTCGGGGGTAAACACCTCAATGATCACAGAAGTTTCGCCATGACGGCGCGTCTCAAGCAGAATGCCCTGATCGCGCCACTCGATCACGCCAGACCGTCCTGATCCAATAAATGCCGCCCCTGCCGATCCTCGACTTCAATCACCCAGAGGTCAGGATCAAACCCTCGTTGGCGGGTGATCGCCGCATCCACGTCGCGCTCCTCTCCCTTGCTCAATTCAACCCATTGGCGTTCGCCGCTCATCAGGTCAAAGGAGCGTTGGAACACGACCGCCTGACCGTCCAACGTGGCCAGTTTAACCAGAACCGCGCCGCCCGTGTCATCACCATGAGCCACTACAAAAGCCGGGATGTCATACACTGAAAGCCGCGCCAGATAGGCGTCAACCCAGAACCGCGCGGTCAACCGTGGCACAACGCCCCCCTCTTCATCTTGCCTTTAAACTCATCTCAGGGCCTTCAGCAAACGCGCCGCCCGATCAGACATTGCCGTCTTTGAAGTCCAGTCCCATTTCGGTGTAACGCTCGGCCTCTTCCAACCAGTTGGTGCGCACTTTCACCTGCAAAAACAAATGGATGCGCCGGCCCAGAAATTCTTCCAATTCCTCCCGCGCCGCCTTGCCCACGGCCTTGATCGTCTCGCCCTTATTGCCCAACACAATCCCCTTGTGACCATCGCGCACCACATAGACCAATTGATCCACACGGGCCGACCCATCGGGACGTTCTTCCCAATTCTCGGTTTCGACGGTCAACTGATAGGGCAGTTCCTGATGCAAGCGCAGGGTCAGTTTCTCACGGGTCATCTCAGCGGCAATCATCCGCATCGGCAAATCGGCAATCTGGTCTTCAGGATACAGCCATGGCCCCTCTGGCAATTCACCCGCCAGCCATTTGCGCAACACGTCAACGCCATGACCTTTTTCGGCAGAGATCATGAATGTCTCGGCGAAAGGATAAAGCGCGTTCAGCTTTTCCGTCAGCCCCAACAACACTGGTGCCTCAACGCGGTCGATCTTGTTGATCGCGAGAGCCACCTTACGGCCCTGCCCGACCTCGGCCAGCCCTTCAAGGATGCGCTCCACCCCTTCGGTCACACCGCGATGGGCCTCGACCAGCAGAACAACAATATCCGCATCCGAGGCCCCGCCCCAGGCGGCGGCCACCATGGCACGGTCCAGACGGCGGCGCGGCTGGAACAGACCGGGCGTGTCGACAAAAACCAGCTGTGCATTGCCCTCCATCGCGACGCCGCGAATGCGGGCACGGGTGGTCTGCACCTTATGGGTGACAATCGACACTTTGGCCCCCACCATGCGGTTCAGCAGGGTGGATTTGCCAGCATTGGGTTCACCGATGAGGGCGATAAATCCGGCGCTTTGTCCTGCGGCCTCGGGGCTGCTCATTTACTCTTCTCCAGTTGCGCCAAAAGCGTCGTTGCCGCAGCCTGTTCGGCGCTGCGTTTCGAGGGGGCGGTGGCCTGTGCCTCGGCCCCGTTTTCAAGCCGCGCGGCAATGGTAAACACCGGCGCGTGATCGGGGCCGGAACGGGCCACCTCCAGATATTTCGGTGGTGGCAGTTTGCGGGCCTGTGCCCATTCCTGCAATGCGGTTTTTGCATCCCGCGCGTCGTCTTTTACAGTGTCGATCCGGTTTCCCCAGAGGCGCAGGATCAAAGCACGAGAGGCCTCGAACCCTGCATCCTGATAGACCGCAGCAATCACCGCCTCAATCGCATCCCCCAAGAGGGCCTGCTTGCGCCGCCCGCCTGATATCATCTCTGAGCGGCCCAGTTTCAACACCTGACCCAGATCGATTTCGCGGGCGACATCTGCACAGGTTTCCTTGCGCACCAGCGCGTTGAAACGCGGGGCCAGCTGCCCCTCGCTGGCCTGACGGTCACTGGCCAGCAGCGCCTCTGCCATCACCAGACCCAGAACGCGGTCACCCAGAAATTCCAGCCGCTGGTTGTCGTCGCGGTTGGCCGATGACATTGAGGCGTGAGTCACCGCACGGACCAGCAGCGCGGGGTCGCTGAATTCGTGACCGATACGCCCCTGAAAGGCCCGAAGATCGCCGCTCAGCTTCATTCAACCCCTTTGAAGAAACGATCACCACGCCATGTCCAGAAAAACAGCATCGACCGCCCGGCCGAGCTGAACATGATCCGGTCGGCCCTGCCGATCAGGTTTTCGTAAGGCACAAAGCCGACGCCGCCCACCTGCTGTGCCAGACGGCTGTCCGCAGAGTTGTCACGGTTGTCGCCCATAAAGAAGTAATGACCAGCAGGTACAGAATAGACGCCGGTATTGTCAGATTGCTGGTTTGCGATGTTAAGAATTGGATAGGAAACCCCGTTGGGCAGGGTTTCAGTCTGGCGGGACTTTTCACAAGAGCCGCCTTCGCCAACAGGACCGTTTTCGCAGCGCGGGCGCAGACGTTGGGGGCCTTGGGCGGTCATCTTTTCGGTAAAGGTCCCCGCGTCCTCGACCTTGACCGGTTCACCGTTCAAATACACCAGACCCTGTTTCACCTGGACCGTGTCACCGGGCAGACCAATCAGACGTTTGATATAGTCGCGGCCCGAAACCGGGTGGCGAAAGACCACGACATCACCGCGTTTTGGCTCCCCGCCCCAGAGGCGGGTGTTGTCCCCGTCAAAGCTGCCGCAGACATCGCGGGCATCCACCTCGATGCCATAGCTGGGCAACATCAGCGACGGACAGGAGGCATAGGAATAGCCATAGGCCATTTTGTTCACAAAGAGGAAATCACCGATCAGCAGGGTTTCCTTCATCGACCCCGAGGGAATCCAGAAAGGTTGGAAAAACAGGGTACGAAAGACACCTGCGATCACCAATGCATAGACGATGGTTTTGACGGTTTCGACAAAGGCGTTGCCGGATTTTTCCTTGTCGGCCATGCGGCGTCCCTTTTTTACGATTTGGGGTTACATGAGGGTGGGCGGCGGCACTGTCAAGGCGCGGTCGCAACAGGCATGCGCCCGTGGCTGCGCCTAATCGTCACCTGACAGCGGGCGGGCCTCGATCACGACAAAAGCCTGTGCCCATGGATGATCATCGGTCAGGGTCACATGGATCACCGCCGCGTGGCCCTTAGGTGTCATGCTGGCAAGGCGTTCGGCGGCCCAACCGGTGACTTCCATCACCGGCTGTCCTGTCCTGAGGTTGCTGACGGCCATGTCGCGCCATGAGATCCCCATGCGCAGCCCGGTACCCAGCGCCTTGGAACAGGCCTCTTTGGCGGCCCAGCGTTTGGCATAGGTGCCAGCGACATCCTTGCGCCGCTCGGCTTTGGCCTGTTCCACCGGTGTGAAAACGCGGTTACGGAACCGATCCCCGAAACGATCAAGCGTGCCCTGGATACGTTCGATGTTTGCCAGATCGGTGCCTATACCAAGGATCATCAGCTTGTCGCATCCGCCCGTGCGGCGTCCATCATCTCGCGCATTTCACGGATCGCAGGTTCAAGTCCCAGAAAGATCGCCTCGCCAATCAGAAAATGCCCGATGTTCAGCTCGCGCACCTCGGGGAAGGCGGCGATAGGCGACACTGTGTCATAGGTCAGCCCGTGACCGGCATGCACCTCAAGGCCCAGTGAATGGGCAAATGCAGACATCTCTTCGAGCTTTTTCAACTCTTCTTGTGCAGCGGGCCAGTTTCCCTCGGCGAAGGCGTCGCAATAGGCACCGGTATGCAGTTCGATCACTTCGGCACCGATGCGGTTGGCGGCTTCGATCTGGCGGGCGTCTGCGGCGATAAAGATCGACACGCGGCTGCCGGCCTCGCGCAGGGGCGCGATGAAATGGGCCAGTTTGTTTTCCTCGCGCGCAACTTCAAGCCCGCCTTCGGTGGTGCGTTCCTCGCGCTTTTCGGGCACGATGCAGACGGCGTGGGGTTTGTGGCGCAGCGCGATTTTCTGCATCTCTTCAGTTGCGGCCATTTCGAAATTCAACGGAACGCTCAGGACGTCCATCAATCCTTCGATATCGGCATCCGAGATGTGGCGGCGGTCTTCGCGCAGATGCGCGGTGATGCCGTCAGCGCCCGCGGCTTCGGCAATCTTGGCCGCACGCAATGGATCAGGATAGGCCCCGCCGCGCGCATTGCGCACGGTTGCGACATGGTCAATGTTGACGCCAAGGCGCAGTTTTTCGTTCGATCCCATTTATCTGTATCTCCTACTTGGCCTCGTCGACCTTGCGCTTGGCATCCGCTTTTGCCGCGGCTTTCTGCTTGAGCGCTTCAAACTTGGCCTTAATCAACCCCCGTCGACGTTTTTGATACGCCTGAAGCAGCGGAACTGCCAGATAATAAGCGATGGTTGCGCAGGTGACGCCCGGAATGATCGAACCGATCAGATAGGGATAGAAGACATCACGGGAAAAAATCGACAGGCTGGACCAATCCATTTCAGCAGCGGTGAAGATCGACACGAAGTTATGCCAAAGGTCACTGCCCGCCCCGGCGAACTTACGGCTAAGTGCGCGCAACTCGCCATCGGGCAGTTCGGTGCCCAGCAACAGGTGCCCGGTCTTGAGCGATGACAGGGCGATAAACACAAAGGTAAACGGGTTGCCGACAAATGTGGCCATCAAAGAGGCAAGGATATTGCCCTTCATCAGTTTGGCCAGCAAGGCGGCAACAAGAAAGTGAAACCCGAATAGCGGGGTAAAGGTCACAAACACACCGGCCCAAACGCCACGTGCAATCCGCTCCGGGCTGTCGGGCAGACGGCGCATGCGGTGTTTGACATAGTGAAATGCACGCGTCCAACCGCCACGGGGCCATAAAAATTCGGCCACCGCACGTAACGTCGGTTTTGGGTCGCGGCGTTTGAATATCAACTCAGCTGTCCTGCATCGGTCTTTCGTTGGCCTCTATAGGCATGGTGTTTGCACGCGTCACCGGCTGGGCGAAATGGCGTCAACTTTGCGATATCGTGAAATCGCAGCGATGTCACTTTCCGCCTCCAGTGTCAGCATCAGACTGTGCAGATGTGCCACGTCCCTAAGATCAAGATTAATCAGAAGGCGGTAAAAATCGGGTTTGCGTTCCAGAAACTCCAAGTCTGAGATATTGGCAGATGCTTCGCCAATCAAGGTGCAGATGCGTCCTAAAACGCCCGCACCGTTGCCCATCGTCAGATCAAGCACCGTGCCATAGACGGCAGGGTGATTCCCCTCGTGCCAGCGCAGGTCGATCCAGCGTTCGGGCTGGTCCTCATATTCGGCCAGCCTTTCGCAATCAATGGCATGTACCGTCACCCCTTCGCCTTTGAAGGTGATGCCGATAATACGTTCCCCCGGCAGCGGGGTACAACAAGAGGCACGGGCGAAACTTTGACCGGGTTCAAGACCCACAACCGACCGGGTGGCGTCCACCTCGGCGCCCTGTTTCGGAGCAAGATCCGCATAGACCGATTGCACGACCTGCCGTCCGGTGATCTCTGAACTGCCAAGGCGGGCGAGCAGGTCATCCGCCCCAACAAACCGCAGACTTTTTGCCGCAGTGCGCAATGCCTTTTCCGTTGCCCGCTTACCCACCTGCGCAAAAGCAGAACGCGCCAATTCCCGGCCAAGTTTGACAAAGCGCGCGCGGTCTTCTTCCCGCAAGGACCGGCGGATGGCGGATTTCGCCTTGCCGGTGGTGGCAATGTCCAGCCATGTCGCCTGTGGCGTCTGGCCCTGCGCACGGATGATTTCAATCGACTGGCCGTTTTTCACACGGGTCCAAAGCGGCACCCGCATCCCATCCACCTTGGCCCCGACACAGGAGTTCCCAATGCGGGTGTGGATTGCATAGGCAAAATCAATTGGCGTCGCCCCGCGGGGCAGTTTGACCACATCACCCTTGGGCGTGAAGCAAAACACCTGATCCGCGTACATTTCCAGTTTGACGGCCTCGAGAAAATCCTCGTGGTTTTCTTCGGCGTCAAATTGTTCGTTCAGCTGCGATATCCATTTCGCCGGATCAACCGCAAACGGGTTTTTGGACCGTTTTCCATCACGATAGGACCAATGCGCCGCAACGCCGGTTTCGGCAACGTCATGCATCTGGCGGGTTCTGATCTGGACCTCGACACGTTTGCCGTCGCGCCCTGACACGGTGGTGTGGATCGAACGGTATCCGTTGGATTTCGGCTGGCTGATGTAATCCTTGAAACGGCCTGGCACCGCCCGCCAGCGGCCGTGGATCACACCCAGGGCACGGTAACAATCTTCCTCGCTCGCCGTCAGGATGCGAAAGCCATAGATGTCGGACAGTCGGGAAAAACTCAGTTCTTTTTCCTGCATCTTACGCCAGACGGAATAGGGTTTTTTGGCACGTCCGAACAGCTCGGCTTCGATGCCCGCTTCTTCAAGCTCGTGGCGCATGTCACCGGTAATCCGCTGGATCACATCACCCGCTTCGCGTTGCAGGGTGATAAACCGGCGGATAATGCTGGCGCGCCCTTCCGGGTTCAGGACACGGAACGACAGATCCTCCAACTCCTCGCGCATCCATTGCATCCCCATGCGACCGGCAAGCGGCGCATAGATGTCCATGGTTTCGCGGGCCTTTTGCGCCTGTTTTTCAGGGCGCATTGCCTTGATCGTGCGCATATTGTGCAGACGATCCGCCAGTTTGACCAGAATGACCCGCAAGTCCTTGGACATCGCCATGAACAGTTTGCGAAAGTTTTCGGCCTGTTTTGTTTCGGTGGAATTGAGTTGCAGGTTGGTAAGTTTGGTCACCCCGTCAACCAGTTCGGCAACCTCTGCACCGAACAGCTTTTCCACCTCTGTATAGGAAGCTGGCGTGTCCTCGATGGTGTCGTGCAGCAAGGCGGTGATGATTGTCGCATCATCCAGTTGCTGTTCGGTCAGGATCGCGGCGACAGCAACGGGATGGGTGAAATAGGCTTCACCCGAATGGCGAAACTGCCCATCGTGCATTTCCGCGCCGTAGTCATAGGCGGCGCGAATCTGTTTTTCATTGGTCTTTGGGTTGTAGCGCCGGACAAGCGCGACAAGATCATCGGCAGTGATTTCGGTGGTGTCCATCAAACTGCCTCTTGACCCGCATGCGGCGGGCGGGGGTTAGCCCTGCCCTTGTGCCGCCATCAATTGCCGCAGCAGCATCTCTTCGGACATGCTGTCTTCTTCGGGCTTGTCCTGTTCGGCACCCATTAGAAGCGCCATTGCGTCCTCTTCGGGTTCATCAACCTCGATCTGGTTCTGGTTGCTTTCGATCAGACGCTCACGCAGGTCATCTGCTGACTGTGTCTCATCCGCAATCTCGCGCAGCGATACAACCGGGTTCTTGTCATTGTCGCGGTCGACAGTAACGGCAGAACCGGCAGAGATTTCACGCGCACGGTGGGCCGCCAGCATGACAAGCTCGAAACGGTTCGGAACTTTATCAACGCAATCTTCTACGGTAACGCGGGCCATGGAAGCCTCCAATATCACAAGGGTCAGTCAGAAGTGGGGTATTTAGGCTGCTTTGGCCAGATTTACAAGCCGTTATTCTGCACATCTTCTGACAGCACACGCACCGCCGCAAGGTCAGCGGGATCCAGCGCATCGCGCATTTCTGTGACACTCAATTTCAATACCGGATGCACCCAATCGGGGGCGACATCAGCCAAGGGAACAAGGACAAAGGCGCGGTCCTGAAGACGCGGATGCGGCAGGATCAATTCCTGCGGAACCGTTGTTCGTTGGGCATCCGCAGGTAAATCGCGCCATTCCTTAAATGTTTGCCTGTCCGGCAGCACCTGATCACCAAAGGCAATCAGATCCAGATCAAGTGTGCGCTGGCCCCAGCGGGTTTCACGGGTGCGGCCAAATTCGGCTTCGATATCGTGCAAAACCGCCAGAGCCTGTGCCGCATCCCAGGGCGCGCTGATTCTGGCAGCAGCATTGACATAATCAGGACCATTGCCCGCAGGAAATGCAGGTGTACTATATAACGCACTCTTAGCGCGAATCGTCGCGCCGTTTAGTTTAAGCAGATTCAGCGCCGCCCGGAGGGTAATTTCAGGCGCCCCCACATTTGACGTCAGGTTAGCGCCAAGCGCCAAAAGCATACAGGGATGGGATATGAGCGAGGAACCGCTCTTTTCCCCGTGATCTTGGGCTTGCGGCATGGTCAAAAATCCTTAGTTAGGCGGCCCAGAGTTGTTGGGCAGTATTTTAAGTTCGGCGCTACTTCTTTTCAGGCGCATGACTACATTACGTTCTGACACGGTTGTTACGTGATAGTTCAGAGTTTGGCGACGCTGTCGCCGGAAGGGCACAAATGTTTTATAAAGACGAGCGACTAGCGCTCTTTATTGATGGCTCTAACCTCTATGCGGCTGCAAAGACGCTTGGGTTTGACATCGATTATAAGTTGCTGCGCCACGAGTTCATGCGCCGGGGCAAGTTGCTACGCGCGTTCTATTACACTGCCCTTTTGGAAAACGATGAATATTCCCCGATCCGCCCGCTGGTGGACTGGTTGAACTACAATGGTTTCTCGATGGTGACCAAACCGGCCAAGGAATATACCGACAGCATGGGTCGCCGGAAAGTCAAAGGGAACATGGACATCGAGCTGGCCGTTGACGCGATGGAACTGGCACCGCATGTGGATCACATTGTGATTTTCTCTGGCGACGGTGATTTCCGCCCGCTGGTAGAAAGCCTGCAACGGCAGGGTGTGCGCGTGTCCTGTGTCTCTACGATTCGCAGCCAGCCGCCCATGATCTCAGACGAGTTGCGCCGTCAGGTTGATAACTTCATCGAACTTGAAGACCTGAAAGATGTGATCGGCCGCCCCCCCCGCGAGAATGATTTCACCCCGCGTCCGGAGTGAGTAAAAACGGTCTGCGCCCAAACGCAGACCGTTTTTCAATCCCTTAACAAAATCGCCAATACCTCTGGCCAATCGCCCCGGTTCAGGCCTCTTGCAGGCTTTCCTCTGCAACGTGGATGATGTGCAGCGGGTCGGTCCCATGGGGCACATCAGAACCGCGTGCCTGTCCGGTACGAAACGCGGTCTTTGGTGATCCGGGTTTGAATATCCGCTTATCGGTTTTGCGCGCGGCCTTTTTGACCAGCTTATCCAGCCGCGTGATATCGATATTATCTACCGCATAGGACAAAGCCAGAAACCGCCCATTTCCCCGATAGGTCACAATCGCTTGTTGAGGGGCCAGAACGCCACTGAGTTGCAGCGCCATTTCAGCGGGATAAGACGCCTGCGTCTCTGCATTCAGGTCACATAGCTTGCTGTTAAAGCGATCCAGTTCGATGGCAAATATCCGCAGATCCGACCCCGCCTGGCTGATGATACGCTGCACACAGTTTTCAAATGCATCCTCCAGAACCAGGCCGCGTTTGGTAACCTCTTCACCTTCCTGTGCACAGGGTAACGCAATCTGCTTTTTTGCGGCAATCTCCAGCTGTGCCGGTGCATTTTCAGGCCGTGCGAAAAAGCGCTCGGTTTCGGCGATCCTCAGTTCTGCTGCATGCAGCCGGCTTTCCAGTTCAAACAGTTCAAAGGGTTTCGCCACGTAGTCCCAGGCACCTACCGCAAAGGCCTGCGCGATCCAGTTGCGGTCTACCATCGCGGTCAGCATGATAATCGGGGTGAACGCATAGGCGTCAATTGCGCGCACCAACGGTATCAGTTGGATACCGGTCATGCCGGGCATTTGAATATCCAGGAGGATGCAATCAAAAGGTGTCTTTGCTTCGTTGATCGCCCTCAGCGCTTCTGCACCAGAAGTAACATACTCAACATCGTCATATCCTATTGTGCCAAGGAATACCTCAACCAGCTCTAGGATCAGCTCGTCATCGTCTACTGCTAATAGTCGCATTGCCTGTACTTTCAGTTCTGTACAATCAACCGTGCGTTTGCGGGCTTTTGCTCCATCTATCAGGTTTCTTCCTTAACACAGTCAGACTGCCTACGAATGATACAAATGGTCTCGTTTTGACCTCCTCTGCTGCATTTTCGCAGTTATGTTGACATAATCCACCAAAAAATCCAACCCTTAGTTGAGGTCCGTTAACCTTTCTGATTTCTGGCACCCTCATGACCTCAATTCGCGGGCTGATTACGCACGGGCTGGACCTGTCCGCCGCAAGCCATTAGGTCTGGTCGCAACGA
Organism: Sulfitobacter pacificus; assembly: GCF_030159975.1. Classification (NCBI taxonomy): domain Bacteria; kingdom Pseudomonadati; phylum Pseudomonadota; class Alphaproteobacteria; order Rhodobacterales; family Roseobacteraceae; genus Sulfitobacter; species Sulfitobacter pacificus. The sequence continues at coordinate 113,357 of NZ_BSNL01000001.1, read as the reverse complement.
AGGAAGCCCCGATGACCAAGCCCCCATTGACCCTATATCTTGCCGCTCCGCGCGGGTTTTGTGCAGGCGTTGACCGTGCGATCAAGATCGTCGAAATGGCCTTGGAAAAATGGGGCGCGCCGGTGTTTGTGCGCCATGAAATTGTGCACAATAAGTTTGTTGTCGACGGGTTGCGCGACAAAGGCGCGGTGTTTGTGGAAGAGCTGGACGAATGCCCGGACGACCGCCCGGTGATTTTCTCTGCCCATGGTGTGCCGAAATCCGTCCCCTCCGCCGCAGCGGCGCGTCAGATGGTCTATGTCGACGCCACCTGCCCGCTGGTCAGCAAAGTCCATATCGAGGCACAGCGCCATGCGGACGCCGGATTGCAGATGATTATGATCGGCCATGCGGGCCACCCTGAAACCGTAGGCACCATGGGGCAGCTGCCCGATGGTGAGGTTCTGTTGGTCGAAACCCCTGCCGATGTTGCCAATGTGACAGTGCGCGACCCGGCCAAACTGGCCTATGTGACACAAACCACCCTAAGCGTGGATGACACAGCAGAGATTGTCGCAGCACTTAATGCACGTTTTCCCGCCATCGTCGGACCCCATAAAGAAGACATCTGTTACGCCACCACCAACCGTCAGGAAGCGGTCAAAGCGATGGCCCCGAAATGTGACGCCATGCTGGTGGTGGGGGCGCCAAACTCCAGCAACTCCAAACGTCTGGTCGAGGTTGGTGCGCGCGCGGGCTGCGCCTATGCGCAGCTGGTGCAACGTGCAGATGACATCGACTGGCGCAGCCTTGACGGCATCCGCAGCATTGGGATCACCGCCGGTGCCTCTGCCCCCGAGGTGTTGATCAACGAGGTGATCGCCGCCTTTGAGGAGAGATACGCGGTGACGCAAGAACTGGTCGAAACCGCGCAGGAAAACGTCGAATTCAAAGTGCCGCGCATTTTGCGCGCCACCGCGTGATGCAGATGCTGGGCCGCATCCCCGCTGCCGCTCTATTGCTTGGGCTGGCCGGGCTGATCCCGTTCATCTGGGCGGCCCTGCTGGTGGTTGATCTGTTTGCCGTGCCCGATTGGCCTATTCCAAAGCTGTTGTTGGGCGAGGGACGTTTGATCATGATCCGCTATGGGGGCATCATCCTGCCGTTTATGTCCGGTGTGCTGTTTGGTTTTGCCACCAATGCCCGCGGAATGCAGGCGCTTGCTGCCTATACGCTTTCGGTCCTGCCCGCCCTCTGGTGGTTCTTTATGCCGGGTGTTGGTGTGACATCCGCTTTGGTCAACCTCGCCACAGGGTTTGTCGGCCTGTTGCTGCTGGATTACGCTTTTTACCGATGGGGTCTGACTCCAAGCTGGTGGATGACCCTGCGTGTGCAGTTGACAGTGGTTGTTCTGATCTGCCTCGGCATCGGTATATTCCTGTGAGCGATGACGAGACCTTAAGAACCTATGCCGCCAAGGCGGCGACCTATGCCGAGCTGGTCAGTGCCTCTGTCGACAAGGATGCCATGCTGCCCGCCTTTCTCTCGGCACTGCCGCAGAATGCACATGTGCTGGATCTGGGCTGTGGTCCGGGCCATTTTGCCGCCGCCATTGCCGCCAAAGGGCATCAGGTCACCGCCACAGATGCAGTACAAGAGATGGTCGATCTGGCGGATCAGCACAAAGGGGTGACGGCGCAGCTTGCCCGATTTGATCAGATCACCGGCACCGATATCTACGATGGCATCTGGGCCAACTTCAGCCTGCTGCATGCGGCGCGGGCGGAGATGCCAACCCATCTGGCCGCCCTGCACCGCGCCCTGAAACCACGCGGCGTCTTCCACATTGCGCTGAAATCCGGTGAAGGCAGCAAACGTGACAGGCTCGGCCGCCTTTATACCTATTACACTGAAAAGGAACTGACAGCTTTGTTGAATAAAGCAGGATTCACCGTGACCGGCAGTCGCAGAGGCCGTGACACAGGGTTGGACGGCGCCGTTGCCGACTGGATCGGACTGGCCGCCCATGGCTAAGCTATACGCCTATACTGACGGTGCCTGTTCAGGCAATCCCGGCCCCGGCGGCTGGGGGGCTTTGATGCAGGCCAAGGATGGCGAAACCGTTGTGAAAGAACGTGAATTAAAAGGTGGTGAGGCACAGACCACCAATAACCGGATGGAGCTTCTGGCGGCAATCCACGCGCTTGAGACGCTGGACCGCGACACGGAGATCACCATTGTGACCGACAGCAACTATGTCAAAAATGGCATCACCTCGTGGATTTTCGGCTGGAAGAAAAATGGCTGGAAGAACGCCGCGAAAAAGCCGGTGAAAAACGTGGAACTCTGGCAACGGCTGGACGCGGCAAACGCCCGCCATCGGGTCACATGGGAATGGGTCAAGGGCCACGCAGGCCACCCTGAGAACGAACGCGCCGACGCTCTGGCCCGCGCGGGCATGGCTCCATTCAAACCATGACGCTTGTCACCCTTCTGGATTATAGTTCCGTTCTTGTCTTTGCGGTGACCGGTGCACTGGTCGCCAGCCGCGCCCAGCTTGATCTGGTCGGCTTTGCCTTTATCGCCTGTCTCACGGCCTTGGGGGGTGGGACGATCCGCGATCTGCTGCTGGACCGCAACCCGATTTTTTGGATCGCCAATCCAACCTATCTGGGGGTTGCCGGTGCTGCGGCGTTGGTCATCTTCTTCACCGCCCATATCTTTGAAAGCCGTCTGCGCGCCTTGATCTGGCTGGACAGTTTTGCGCTGGCCTTTGCGGTTGCGGCGGGTGTTGGCGTGGCGCTTGGCCTTGGTCACTCGCCCACCATTGTGATCCTGATGGGCATGATCACTGGCTGCATGGGCGGCCTGATGCGCGACGTGGTGGTGGGCGAAGTTCCCCTGGTCCTGAAACAGGGGGAGCTTTACATCACCGCCGCTTTCGCCGGTGCGGCCACGGCCAACATAGCAAAATTCTACCTTGTCGAGACACCATTTGCCCTGCTTGCCTGTGCCGCCGTGACCTGGGTGCTGCGCGCCGGGTCACTGACCTTCGGCTGGCACCTGCCGGTCTACAAAAGCACGCCGCCCAAAAGCTGAACGCGCCGTTTCGCCTTCATCTTTCCTTAAACTCATTTCCGCCAGTGAAACGGCACAATGATCAGCGCCCCGATTGAGGACAAGATGGCATTCATCCCCGGTGAGGCAAAGCCAAAGCCGAACATGATGCGGATAAAATAGAACAGAAACGCCCCGCCCACGCAGATGATGATCGACTGAAGATAACCGTTATGGGTCCAGCCGGTCCGTTCCGCCGTATAGCCGACGATACCGGCAATCACGACAGTGCCAAACAGAACCAGAAACATAGTGCTACTCTCCGTTTAACAAGGTGCCCACGGCGATCTGAGCACCGCTTTGAAAACTTGCCACATCCTGCGCTGCCTTTCCGGCCCGTTGCAAGCGGGTCAATTGCACCGCCCCTGTACCACAGGCGACGCGCATGCCAGAATCCAGCACCTCGCCCGCCTGCCCCACCCCATCAGCAAGCGATGAGCCCAACGCTTTCACCCGTGTTCCCCCCTGTTCAAACCAGGCCCCCGGAAAGGGAGACAGGCCACGGATCAGCCGATCGATTTCCACTGCAGGGCGGGTCCAGTCGATCCGCGCCTCGGCCTTGTCGATCTTGGCGGCATAGGTGACGCCCTCGTCAGGCTGTGGTTCGGGCGTCAGCGCATCAAGCCTGTCCAGCGCTTCGACAATTGCGCCCGCCCCCATCTCGCTGAGGCGGTCATGCAGTTGCGCGGTGGTTTCCGCTGCGCCAATCGCGGTTTCGCGGCGCAGCAGCACCGGCCCTGTGTCCAGCCCCGCTTCCATCTGCATGATGCAGACCCCAGTCATCGCATCACCAGCCATGATGGCCCGGTGAATCGGTGCAGCCCCACGCCAACGCGGCAACAGGCTGGCATGGATGTTGAGACATCCCTTTCTCGGTGCGTCCAGAATGACCTGCGGCAGGATCAGCCCGTAGGCCACCACCACGGCGATATCCGCGTTTAATGCGGCGAAATCCGCCTGTGCCTCTTCGGTTTTCAAGGATACCGGATGACGCACCTCAAGGCCCAGCGCCTCTGCGCGGGCATGCACCGGAGTCGGGCGATCCTTTTTACCGCGTCCTGCCGGACGGGGCGGCTGGCAATAGACCGCCGCAATCTCGTGCCCGGCCCCAATCAAAGCATCCAGAACAGGCACAGAGAAATCCGGCGTTCCCATGAAAATGATACGCATAGCTACCTCCTGTTCACGGCCAAAGGCCTTGTTTAACCTTTAAGTTTTTGCGCCTTGCGCAGCAGCATGTCGCGTTTGGTCTTGCTGAGCTTGTCAAAATACATCCGCCCCGCCAGATGGTCGATCTGGTGCTGCACGCTGGTTGCTTCCAATCCGACAAATTCACCCCGCGCAATCACACCATCAGCGTTCAGATAGCGCACAGAGACCGCGCGCGGGCGGGTGATCTTGGCCGATACACCGGGCAAACAGGGGCTCGCCTCTTCATGCACATTTGGTTTTGCCGAGGATTCGATGACCTGTGGATTTGCCATCAGAATCCGTTTGTTCCGGTCACTGGAGGCATCGACCACGGCCAGTTGCAGCATCACACCGATCTGCGGCGCGCCAAGCCCCACGCCCGGCATGGCATCCATGGTATCGACCATATCCTGCCAGATCGTGCGAATTTCATCGGTGATCTCGCTTACCTCTTCGGCTTTGGTACGCAGACGTTTGTCGGGCCATTGCAGGATTTTGCGGACTGTCATTGTGCGTTATACTCCGCAATCAGGGCCGTGCGATCGTCAGCCGCAAGATGATCAAAGGTGACCACCCCGTCCAGATGATCCAGTTCATGTTGGACACAGGCGGCGGCAAAGCCGTCAAAACTTTGGACATAACGCCCGCCGTTCAGGCCGGTCCAAACAATTTGCACCTGTGCGGGCCGGTTCACGGATGCCGTCACCCCCGGAATGCTGAGGCAGCCTTCATCATTGACCTGCCGCTCTTCGCTGATTTCCTGCAACATCGGGTTGATACAGACCAGCGGGTCGGATTTGCCTTCTTTCCAGCCAGCGTCCATCACAAAAATCCGCTGCATCACGCCAACTTGCGGTGCGGCCAGCCCACGGCCGGGGGCGGCATACATCGTCTCCAGCATATCGGCAGCCAGTGTTTCGATCTCTGGTGTGATCTCTTCGACCGGCACAGCTGTCTCGACCAGACGCGGATCAGGCCAGAGCAGGATCGGCAGGATGCTCATCCGCGTGCCAGTTCACGTTTCAGTTTCACCATCTTGCGGGTCATCATCTGTCGTTTCAGCGGTTTCAGGTAGTCAATGAACAGCTTGCCATCCAGATGGTCAATTTCATGCTGCACACAAGTCGCCCACAGCCCGTCGAAGGTTTCGCTTTGGGCGTTGCCGTCACGGTCCATCCACTCCACATCCACCACCTTGGGGCGGGTCACATCGGCATAAAGGTCAGGCAGCGACAAACAGCCTTCCTCATAAGTGTTTTCCTCGTCTGAACTGGCCAGAATGCGTGGATTGAACATCACCAGCGGGCGGGGTTTCTCACCCTCTTCCTTGACGCAATCCAGCACGATCACCCGGTCCAGCACACCGACCTGCGGTGCGGCCAGCCCGATGCCGGGGGCCTCATACATGGTGCGCAGCATATCATCCGCCAACAGACGCAAATCGTCACTGAGATCAGCAACGGGTTTGGCCAGTTTCTTGAGGCGCGGGTCGGGGTGCAAAAGGATCGAGCGTTTCATTGGGCTGATGTAGGCCAAGCCCCCTGTCTGTGCAAGCAAGGGGTTGCAGCCCGCCTGTCAGTTGCTAGCTTGCGCTTCGACTAACAGGAGCATCCCCCATGAGTTTTGACGAAATCATCGACCGCCGTAACACCCATTGTGCCAAGTGGGACAAGATGGAGGCGCTTTATGGTGTGCCACGTGATGAGGGGATCGCGATGTGGGTTGCGGACATGGATTTCCGCCCGCCCGCGGTGGTGCAACAAGCCGTGCGGGATATGACTGATCATGGGGTTTACGGGTATTTCGGCGATGACAGCAAATACCTGAACGCAATCCAGTGGTGGATGAAAACGCGCCATAACTGGGAGATTGACCCCTCCTGGATCTTTACCACCCATGGTCTGGTGAATGGCACGGCGATGTGTGTGGACGCCTATACGGATGCCGGTGACGGGGTGGTTTTGTTCACCCCGGTATACCACGCCTTTGCACGGGTCATCGAAGCGGCGGGCCGCAAGGTCGTTGAATGCGAGATGCCGGTGGTCGCGGGCCGGTATGAAATGGACTTTGACGCCTGGGACGCGCAGATGACCGGCGGCGAAAAGATGCTGATCCTGTGTTCACCGCATAACCCCGGTGGCCGTGTCTGGAGCCGTGCAGAGCTGCAAGGTGTCGCCGATTTTGCCAAACGACATGATCTGATTCTGGTCTCTGACGAGATCCACCATGATCTGGTGATGCCTGGTAACTCTCACATCCCGATGGCGCATATCGAGGACATCAAGGATCGGCTGGTGATGATGACCGCCACCACCAAGACATTCAACATTGCAGGTAGCCATTCGGGCAATGTGATCATCGAAGACCCTGATTTGCGGGCAAAGTTTGCCGCACGGATGATGGCAATGGGGCTGTCAGCGAACTCTTTCGGGTTGTTCATGGCAACTGCCGCCTATTCGCCGGAAGGGGCCGCTTGGGTGGATGATCTGGTCACCTATCTGGATGGCAACCGGCAGCTGTTTGATGAGGCGGTCAATGCCATACCGGGGCTGAAGTCGATGAACCTTGAGGCCACCTATCTGGCTTGGGTCGATTTTGCCGATACTGGCATGGCGCGGGATGAATTCACCCGCCGCGTTCAGGAAGATGCCAAGATCGCGGTCAATCACGGCCCTACCTTTGGCAAGGGTGGCGAGAGCTTTTTGCGGTTCAACATCGCCACGCCCCGTGCACGGGTGCAAGAGGCGTGCACCCGTCTGGCAGAGGCGTTCCGCGACCTGCAATAGGCTCTCGCGGATCAGGATCAGCCCCCTTTGGACAGGTCCTGCGCAATCATCAGGGCGTTGCCGTCGGGGTCATAGAGAGAGGCGAGGCTGACCATACCTTCCATGGTTTCGGTCGGCCCGTCGAACTTCACGCCCGCCCCTTCCAAGGCACTGCGGGCAGCGGCGATGTCGGCCACACCAAATACCGGCACCGCGTTGCCCGGTACCGGCTCTGCCTGCTCTCCCAGACCCAGAACAACGCCTTTGGTATTTGTGGACATCTCGCTCCACCCGGCGTCATCTATATGAACATTCAGTGAAAACCCCAGCATCTCCTCATACCACTTCGCACTTGCGTGGCGGTCACGGACCGACAGCGCAATGGTGATCTGGTCATCAACGGTTACAACAGACATGGGCTTTTCCTTTGTATAAAAATTATATATACTATACTTTATGGACATAAATCTGATTGTCAAGATTACAACGCGCGCATGGTCGCTGCGCATTCTCGCTCTGCTGGATCAGGGCGTTCCCGGACGACAGGCTGCCTTGTTGCAAGCCACCAAGGCAGGGCGCACGGCCTTTGCCCAAAGCCTGCATCACTTGATCGACCTTGGTCTGTTGGAGCGCAATCCGGGGCATGGTCACCCCTTGCGACCGGAATACCGCCTGACGCCAAATGGCATCGAAGCCGCCGCCATGGCGCATCGCGTATTGTGTGCTGTACCCGATGAACAGGACGCCCCCTTGCTGAGACGCGCATGGACACTGCCGGTCCTGACGGTCAGCCCGGAACCGCGTTCCTTTACCCAGATTAAGACAGCCCTGCCTGCCATCACCGACCGCGCACTGTCGCAAACCTTCAAACAGCTACAGGGCCACGGCTGGCTGATGCGACATGTCGACACAGCGGCACATCCCCCGCGTGCAACCTACCATGCGGTGAACGCCGGATTACGCATCAACAAGGCCGTATTACTGTCTGCATAGCGCAGAAAGCCGCCGAAAATTACCCCTGAACAGATTATTAAGGTTCATCGCGCAAGTGTCGTTTGCGTGAACCGGCGATTGCTCTATGAAGGGGGCTAACAACAATGAAAAACAGGCACATGTCCGAACATTCCCCTACCACACCGCCGCAGGCCGAAACGCGCGCTGCAAGAGACTGGGTCAAAATTCTGGCCGAATACCGTGAACCAAGCAGCTGGCGCAGCTCTTTCGAACTGGCCGCAACGATCGGTCCGTTTTTGCTGATCTGGATACTTGCATGGCTCTCCCTCTCCGTCAGCAATTGGCTGACCTTTGGCCTTTCCCTGCTGAATGCCGCGTTTTTGCTGCGCCTTTTCGCGATCCAGCATGATTGTGGCCATGGTGCCTTCTTCAAGAACCGCACGCTGAGTGACTGGCTGGGCCGCGCGTTGGGGGTGCTGACGCTTACGCCTTATGATGTCTGGCAACGCACCCATTCGATTCACCACAGCTCTTCGGGCAACCTTGGACGCCGGGGCATGGGCGATGTTCACACGATGACATTGGCCGAGTATCGCGAGGCCGGGACGGTTGAACGTCTGATCTACCGCCTCTACCGCCACCCGATCATTCTGTTTGGCCTTGGGCCGGGATATCTGTTCTTTCTGCAAAACCGTATCCCCTTGGGTTTAATGAACAATCTGCGTTACTGGATCAGCGCCATGGGCACCAATCTGGTGATCCTCGCGGCCCTCGCGGCGATTCTGTACTTCGGTGGGCTGATGCCGATTCTGTTGATCTTTGTACCTTCGACGCTGTTGGCCGCGACTGCCGGTGTCTGGCTGTTCTACGTTCAGCACCAGTTTGAAACGACCCATTGGGAAAATGATGAGGACTGGCAATTGCACGAGGCCGCTTTGCATGGCAGCTCGCACTATGTAATGCCATCGATCCTGCAATGGCTTAGCGCCAATATCGGGGTGCATCACGTGCATCATCTATACAGCCGCATCCCGTTTTACCGCCTGCCCGAGGTGCTGCGTGATCACAGTGATCTGGCCGAAGGCAACCGGATGACGATCCGCGAAAGTCTGGCCAATGCCCGCCTGCACCTATGGGACGAGGAAGGCAGAAGACTGCTTTCCTTCTCGCAGGCCCGCGCGCGGTTCAAGGAACTTGCCAAACCGACCTGACTTTCGCCGCCTCTAGTCTGCGGCGATCAGGGCCACCGGCGCGTCAAAGGCGCGTTCAAAATCAAGCGCGGCTGCTGTTGCAACAGCGGTCGCGCGTTTGAATTCAAACTGCATTTCACCTTCTTCTTCCTGACTTGCGACAATCAGGCATTGAAACAGGTGGTCGCCGCCGTCGAACAAATCCACCAATCCACGCAGATGCGGCGCATTTTCAGCCGCAACCGCAAACCCGCTTTTCCACTTGCGCAGCACAGGGTAGCTTTGCCCCTCGACCTCCAGACGCAACCTTGACGCACGGCGCAGGTTTTCGCGGCGCGCGGCCTCAAGCCCCGCAAGTATCTCTTTCGACAACATCGCTTCCATATACATCTCCACCCCAATACTCCTAACGTGGCCTATGCCACAGAAAAATCAACCGAATTCGGGCTGTGCACTGATGCAGCCCCGCTGCGCCTCCGACTGATATGGGCAGAGTATGACAACAAGGCTACAATCCCGCTAACAGGCAAAGGAGCATGAAACATGGGGCTGTTGGTCGACGGAAAATGGCAGGACAAATGGTATGATACCAAGTCTTCTGGTGGCAAATTCGAACGCTCCGCTGCGCAGTTTCGCAATTGGGTCACCGCCGATGGCACTGCGGGTCCCTCAGGGCAGGCAGGGTTCAAGGCAGAAAGCGGGCGTTATCATCTTTACGTCAGCTATGCCTGCCCATGGGCCCACCGCACCCTGATCTTTCGTGCGCTGAAAGACCTGAGTGATCACATCACCATCAGCGTGGTACATCCCGAAATGCTAAGCGACGGCTGGACGTTTGACGACGGCTATCCCGGTGCCACGGGCGACACGCTTTTTGGTCTGCCATTTGCCCGCGACATCTATACCCGCGCAGATCCTGCGTTCACCGGCCGGGTGACCGTGCCGATCCTGTGGGACAAGGTGCAGGGCACCATTGTGTCCAACGAAAGTTCTGAAATTATCCGCATGTTCAACAGCGCGTTTGATGATATTACCGGCAATACTCAGGACTACTGGCCCGCGGACCTGCGCGACGCCATCGGTCCGGTGAACGACCGCATCTACGACAGTTTCAACAACGGCGTGTATCGCTGCGGATTTGCCACCACGCAGGATGCCTATGACGAGGCTGTTGTGCCATTGTTTGACACGCTTGACTGGATCGAGCAGCGGTTGTCAAAGAACCGCTATCTGATGGGTGCACAGCTGACCGAGGCCGATTGGCGGCTGTTCCCGACGCTGGTGCGGTTCGACATGGTGTATCATCTGCATTTCAAATGTAACCGCCGCCGGATCGTGGATTACCCGAACCTATGGGCCTATACCCGCGCATTGTATCAAACGCCCGGTATTGCCGCGACGGTGAACATGGATCACATTGTGCGCCATTATCACTACAGCCATGAAACCATCAATCCAAACCGGATCATCCCGATAAACCCCCAGCTTGATTTTAACGCCCCTCACGAACGCGCATGAAACTGGCGGCCTTGGGTGCCATAATGTTCGACCATGACGGCCAGATCTTCCGGCGGAGTGCCAGCGGGCAGAAAGGCCCGTGCATTTGCCGCAAGGCCAAAGATTGATCCATCCGAGAAAAAGCGGGTATTGGTCACAAAGATGATCCGCGCATCGGGTTGGTTCAGTGCGGCAAAATCAGAGACCGCCAGTGCAGACCCACCTTCGATCACCAGGTCCAGAATGATGATATCCACCTTATATTCAGCAACATAGGCCATTGCCGCGTTCTGCGTGGTCATACAGCTGACCTGCATCCCGTGACGCTCAAGATGCCGCTGCCAAAGCGCACCAAGCTCGGGTCGGCTTTCCACAATCAAGACCCTCATGAAGCTGTCCTGCACCTGCGCTAGGATATGATGCTCGGCACTCATAAGCCTGTCGTCCCTGTTTTTCGTTAACAAAGCGTTAATTCGGACCACAAAGGATTAACCAACCAAAACTTCCCTTGAAAAAGCGGCGTTTTTCCGCTCTGCCAGTGCAAGGTAACGGCACCGCTTTGCCGGAAGGGTTTGTAAAGGATACGCCAGATAGATGCAGGACAAGCGCGACCATGGCGGCAATCTGGACGCCGCGATCGACCGTTTCGGCGGCAACCGCGAAAGCTGGCTGGATCTGTCGACGGGCATCAACCCCGATTCCTACCCCCTGCCCCCGATCCCACAAGCCGCCTGGACTGCCCTGCCGGATGTGGCAGCACGGCATGCGCTGATCGACGCGGCCCGCCAGTTTTGGTCCGTGCCCGACAGCGCGGGTATTTTGCCCGTTGCCGGTGCCTCGGTTGCCATTGCGCATATTCCCCTGCTTGCCACGACAGGGCGCGTCAACATTCCCGGCCCTACCTATAATGAACACGCCGCCAGTTTTGCAGCCGCAGGCTGGGAGGTGGGTGATGCCGCCCCCCATGACGCCAACGTGCACGTCCACCCCAATAACCCCGATGGCCGGTTGTGGGGACCGCAGGACTGCATCGGCAGTTTACGCGTGATCGACGAGAGTTTCTGTGATGTTGCACCGGATAGAACTCTGATGGCCGAAGCCACCAAACCCGGCACGCTGATCCTAAAAAGTTTCGGCAAGTTCTGGGGCTTGGCAGGGGTGCGGCTTGGGTTTGTCATTGGCGATCCTGCGCTGCTGGACCGGCTGGCTGGGATGCTGGGGCCTTGGGCCGTTGCCGGGCCCGCGCTTGAGGTCGGCACCACTGCCTTGCGCGATCTGAACTGGGCGGAAGCCACGCGTGCGCGGCTGGCCCAGGATGCCATCCGGCTGGATAGGCTGTTCACCAAACAGGGTGCAAAACCCGTTGGCGGCACATCGCTGTTTCGGCTTTACGAGGTTGAGAACGCCAGCCAATGGCAGGACCGTCTGGCCCGCCACCACATCTGGAGCAGGGTCTTCCCCTATAATCCGCGCTGGCTGCGTCTTGGCCTTCCGGCCACCAACCGCTGGTCACAACTGGAGGCCGCTCTGGCATGAGCAGCGCCTGCATCCTGATCATTGCGCTTGTGCTTGATGCGCTCATTGGAGAGCCAAAATGGCTGTGGAACCGCCTGCCCCATCCCGCCGTTTTGATGGGCCGGCTGATCGGCTGGTGCGATCAACGTTTCAACCGTGGATCAGGCCGCAAGGGCAAAGGCATCTTCGTAGTGCTGGGGCTGGTTATGCTGGGCTGTATCCTTGGCGCATTGCTGAGCCTGTTTGGCCCCATCGTTGAAATGATCATTACCGCCATCCTTCTGGCCCATCGGTCACTCGTGCAACATGTCTGCGCTGTTGCGGACGGGCTGCGCCTGTCCTTGCCGCAGGGGCGGCGGGCTGTCGCAATGATTGTCAGCCGTGACACCCGGAACATGGACGCACCGGCGGTTGCACGATCTGCCATTGAAAGTGGTGCCGAGAACCTGAGCGACGGGGTGATTGCACCCGCCTTCTGGTTTCTGATCGGCGGGCTGCCCGGGCTGCTGGTCTATAAGTTGATCAATACCGCTGACAGTATGATCGGATATCTCACGCCCCGTTTCGCCGATTTCGGATGGGCCGCCGCGCGGCTGGATGATTTGCTGAACTGGGTGCCCGCCCGCCTTACCGCATTGCTGATCGCTTTGCCTGCGCATGGCCTGTCGCAATGGCCCGCAATCCGCCGCGATGCGGCGCTGCATAAATCGCCCAACGCTGGCTGGCCAGAGGCGGCAATGTCGCGTGCCATCGCTGTGGCGCTTGCCGGGCCACGTGCCTATGATGGCATCATGCAGGAATTTGCATGGGTGAACCCGCGAGGTGCGCGCACTATTGGTGCCCCCCATATTGATGCCTGCATCACCCGCCTGTGGCAGGCATGGGCGACAGGTCTGGCGCTTCTGTTTGTCATTGCGATGTTACTTGGTTGAGGATTTTCGATGCGACGTTTGTTACTTTCCCTTATGTTTGCCGGTCTGGCACATTCCGCGGCAGCCGAATGCGGCGGGTCCTTTACCAATTTCATCGGGGGGCTGAAATCCGAGGCCGCGGCAAAAGGCATTCCCCAAATCACCGCAGATGCATTCTTTGCCAGCGTCCGCCAAGATCCCGCAGTGCTGCAAGCGGACCGCAAACAGGGTGTATTTCAACTGCCTTTCGTTGAGTTCTCGCGCCGCCTGATCTCAAACGACCGCATCAACCGGGGCCGCGCAAATGGGGAAAGATATGATAGTATCTTTGACCGGATCGAGCGCGACTATGGCGTTGATCGCGGCGTGCTGCTGGCCTTCTGGGCGTTTGAAACCGACTATGGCAGCTTTCAGGGCGACTTTAACACCGCCAACGCTTTGGTGACCTTGGCCCATGACTGCCGCCGACCAGAGCTGTTTCGCCCGCAGGTCTTTGCCGCAATTGAGCTTTTCGCGCGGGGCCAGTTTGATCCGCGCAGCACCACGGGGGCATGGGCCGGAGAGATCGGGATGGTGCAGATGCTGCCCCGTGACATTCTGGAAAACGGTGTCGACGGCGATGGTGACGGCAAGGTTTCGTTAAAAACCTCTGCTCCTGATGCGCTGATGTCGGGGGGCAAGATGTTGCAGGATCTTGGCTGGCGCGCAGGGGAGCCGTGGTTGGCCGAGGTAACGATGCCTGCGACATTCGACTGGTCCTTGACCGGGCTCGAAACCGTTAAATCCACCGAAGACTGGCAGGCACTTGGCGTGACACCGCGCAACGGCCCGCTGCACGCCGGGCTTGAGGCGGCTATCCTGCTGCCACAGGGGCGCAAGGGGCCGGCCTTCCTCGCCTATCCCAATTTCCGCGTCTATTTCGACTGGAATCAAAGTTTCACCTACGTCATGACCGCCGCATATTTCGCCACGCGACTGCAGGGGGCACAGGTGTTTGATGCGGGCAACCCCGATCAGGGGCTTGAAGGTGGTGACATGAAAAACCTTCAAACCCGCCTGCAGGCCCGCGGGCATGATGTGGGCGGCATCGACGGTATTCTGGGGGCTGCCACCCGTGCTGCCGTGCGTGTCGAACAGGCGCGCCTTGGCATGGCTGTTGATGGCTGGCCCACCCCTGCGTTGCTGTCAAAACTCTAACCCAAAGGACATACCATGGCCCTGAAAACATCCGCCGCAGAAATGGTCGCCGCCGCACGGGCGCGCATTGAAGAGATCGAAACCGCAGACGGCATCGCAATGGTCAATGATCCCGCCGTCCAGATCGTTGATCTGCGCGATCCGCGTGAACGCGCGCGCAGCGGCTTTATCCCCGGCAGTTTCCACTGTCCGCGCGGGATGCTGGAATTCTGGGTCGATCCCGATAGCCCCTATTTCAAAGACGTGTTTGCCCAAGACAAGAAATTTGTCTTTCATTGTGCCTCAGGCTGGCGGTCGGCAATTTCCGTGGCAACCCTGCAAGATATGGGGTTTGACGCCGCGCATCTGAAAGAGGGTTTCGGGGCCTGGGAAAAAGCCGGCGGGCCGGTAGAGAAGGTCGCACCAAAGTAGCGGATCACGCGACCAGCGTTTCCGCCTTTTTCAGATCTACCGAGACCAGCTGGCTGACGCCCTGCTCGGCCATCGTCACACCAAACAAGCGGTCCATCCGCGCCATGGTCACCGCGTGGTGCGTGATGATCAAAAACCGCGTGTCAGTCTGGCGGCACATCTCGTCCAGCAGATCACAGAAGCGGGTAACGTTTGCATCATCCAAAGGCGCGTCAACCTCGTCCAGCACACAGATCGGCGCGGGGTTGGCCAAGAACACCGCGAAAATCAGCGCCATCGCAGTCAGGGTCTGTTCCCCCCCCGACAGCAGACTCAATGTGCTGAGTTTCTTGCCCGGTGGCTGGCACATAATCTCAAGACCAGCCTCCAGCGGATCGTCGGATTCCACCATCACCAGATTGGCATCCCCACCACCAAACAGATGGGTGAACAACATCGAGAAATTTGAATTCACCTGCTCAAAAGCCGTCAACAACCGTTCGCGTCCCTCGCGGTTCAGACTGGCGATGCCGGAACGCAGGGTTTTGATTGCCTCTTCCAGATCGCCCTTTTCGCCGGTCAGCGTGTCATATTCCTCCTGCACCTCTTTGGCGTCTTCCTCCGCGCGCAGGTTCACCGCGCCCAAGGCGTCCCGCTGACGTTTGAGCCGGTTCACATCCGCCTCCAATGCGCCGGCACCGGGCATCTTGTCAGGGGTTGCGTTCAAAGATGTCAAAAGCTCTTCCGGCGTCATCTGGCTGTCTTCTAAAATCCGCTCAGCGGCGGCGGCGACAGTTTCTTTCGCGGCTTCGGCACGGGCGTCGGAACGGGCCCGCGCCTCTCTGGCCTCGGAGGCATCCCGCTCTGCTTCACGTTCTGCAACGGTCGCTTCGCGCAACGCCATTTCCGCAGCCGACAGCGCATCAGCCGCGCCGGTTTTGCGGGTTTCGGCGGTCTGAATCGCCGCGCTTAACTCATCACGTTTGGCAGCAATTTCCGCCGGTGCGGCGCTGGCTTCCTTCAGCTCCGCTTCGGATGCTTCCTTGCGTTCGACCAGTTCCGCACTGCGCTTTTCCGCGGTCTCAAGCCGGTGCCGCCAGCCGCTGGTCTCTTTGGTCACTTCCTGTGACCGTTTGACCCGCGCATCCCCTTCACGGCGCAACTCATCATGGGCAGAACGGCGCGACATCATTGTGATCCGCGCGGCCTCAACCGTCATGCGCAGGTCTTCAATCCCGGCGCGGGCATCTGCCAGATCTCCCAGCTCGGCCAAGGCACGTTCAGCCTCCAGGACACGACCCCGGGCGGCCATCGCCTCGTCCTCGTGACGCTTTACCGCCAACCCCAGACTCTCCAACCGCCCCTCGGCAAGGTTGCGATCTGCCTCGACACGGCTAAGCGCACGGCCGGCATCGGCCACCGCCCGATCCGCATTCCGGCGGGCCTCGCGGGCGCGTTTGTCTGCGTCGGTCTGTTCTGCCAAGCGACGCGTCAGGCTGTCATGGGCGGCACGTGCGCCTTCGGCCTGCTGGCTCGCTTGTTCCAACGCCTGTTTCAGAACCTCAAGCCGGTTCAGCTGTTGCAAACGTAAGGCTGCTGCTGATGGTGCATCCTCGGCCCATGCCCGAAACCCGTCCCAGCGCCACAGATCCCCTTCAAGCGATACCAGCCGTTGTCCAGGCAGCAAGGCGGCCTGCAATCCCGGACCCTCGTCCGGGTCGACCAACCCAATCTGCCCCATCCGCCGGTCCAGAACATCAGGCACCGACACATGTTGTGACAGGGGTGTCACACCCGCTGGCAAGGACTGTCCCTGATCGTAGCGCGGCAACACCGCCCAGCCGGAGGGGCCATCGGCCTCCACCTCGGGTGCGCGCAGATCATCCGCCAAGGCAGCACCCAAGGCTTTTTCAAACCCGTGCTCCACCTGCAAACGGTCCAGTATCTGCCCGCCTTCGGCTGTGTCACGCTCCACCAGCTTGGCCAATGCGGCAACTTCGGCACGCAACGCGTTCATCTCGCCCTCAGCTTCGGAGCGTTCCCCACGGGCATCGGCCTCGCGGGCCTGCGTTTCGGCCCGCGCCTCTTCAGCGTTGAGCAGAGCCACTTCCGCCTGTTCCGCCGCCGCGACCGCCGCCACCTCCGCCGCCTGCGCAATTTCGAAACCCGCCTTGGCCTGATCCAATGTCAACTGGCTCTGCGCCGCTGCCTCTTGTGCCTTTTGCGCTTCGCTTTCGGATTTGGCCTGTGTTTTACGGCTGTCTTCCAACAGCCGTTGTGCCGACCCGTGGCGTGCGGCCAGACGGGCAACATCTTCGGTTTGTTCGGATAGGTCGCTCTCGCGGGCTTGCAGAACGCCCGCCGCTTCCTGCGCTGCCTGGGATGCGGCCTCAAGCGCCTCGGCATGGCCCTCGCCCGCCTTGGCCAGCTCGCCCGCCTCCCATTCCAAACGCGCAATTGTCTCACCCGCATCGCGGTTCAACCCTGCCTCGCGGTCGATATCACGGGTCAATTGCGCAATCCGACCAGTCAGGGTTTCTATCGTCTGCTGGGCGCGGGTTTCCTGATCGGTCAGCGTATCGCGCTGTACCGACAATCGCTGCATCACTGCCGCAGCAATCGCGTCTTCCTCGCGCAGGGCAGGCAGCGCATCCTCGGCTACCTGCCGCGCCTTGGCAGCGGCTTGCACAACCGCTTGGGCCTGCGTTGCGAGCGTTGTCTGATTGCGCAGCTCTGCCTCCGCCAAAGCACGGGCGTCCTCTGCCTCGCGCCAGCGGCGAAACAACAGCATGCCTTCAGAGCGGCGCAGCGCATCACCGATCTCGCGATAACGTGCTGCCTGACGGGCTTGTCGCGCCAACTGCGCCAGCTGGGTGGCCAATTGTTCGATCACATCATCCACCCGCGCCAGATTGGCCTCGGCACCGTTCAGCTTCAGCTCTGCCTCATGCCGACGTTGGTAAAGCCCGGAAATACCTGCGGCTTCTTCCAAGATACGGCGGCGGTTTTTGGGTTTGGCGTTGATCAGTTCGGCGATCTGCCCCTGACGCACCAGTGCGGGCGAATGCGCCCCGGTCGAGGCATCCGCAAACAGCATCTGCACATCACGGGCGCGCACATCCTTGCCCGCCGCCTTATAGGCGCTGCCCACATCGCGGGTGATGCGGCGCACGATCTCAAGGTTGTCACTGTCGTTGAATCCGGCGGGGGCCAGACGTTCAGAATTGTCGATATGCAGGGCAACTTCAGCAAAGTTGCGGGCCGGGCGGGTTGCGGCACCGGCAAAGATTACATCCTCCATGCCGCCGCCCCGCATCGCCTTGGGCCGGTTTTCCCCCATGACCCAGCGCAGCCCCTCTAGCAGATTGGACTTGCCACAGCCGTTTGGGCCCACCACCCCTGTCAGACCATCGGCGATGATCAGGTCGGTCGGGTCAACGAAGCTTTTGAAGCCGGTCAATCTGAGTTTGGAAAAGCGCACCTGTGCCGGGTTCCCGATGATTCCTGCGTTCTGTAAAATGCGTTTTGGCAGGGGCAGCTGTCAAGCGATCCCCACAAGGGATGCCCGAATGAGCGGAGTTATCCACAAGATATGGCGGGGTTAGGCCGGATCGCAGTCCAGATCGACCCGGATTTGGCCAATCTCGGGGATACTTGATCCGCGGAGCGGCACACAATCATAAGACTGTGGATTGGAGAGGATTGGCGCGGCACCAGATCCACAGTCCAACCGGCCAAAAGCCTGCGCCTGATCGCCGGTCACGCTGACCGCCCGACAACCGCTGACCAGCGCCATTGCCAACCCAGCCCGATCACGGATCGGGCCAAATCGCGGGCCGTATTGAGGATTAATGCGGATCGCCTCTGCACGATTGCCGCGCTGACGCACATCGAAAACAGAACCCTGAACGGTAACACGCGTGGGGGTGATCCCGCGATATTCAACACTGGGTAGATTGCAACTGGCCGACAGCAGGGCCAGCGATGGTAAAAGGACGCGAAACATCTCGTGATCTTGGGGTGCTGTGGTTAATCAACTCTTAACAAGACCGTGGCGAAAGCCGCCGGGAAACCCGTTCTGTCGCAGCGCGGTCATTGCTCCGCCGGGCCAGCGGTAATATGATCGAACCAATTCAAGGAAGGTCGCATGCCGTTTCAACCCGTCGCCTCGGAAAAACTGTCCACCGCTGTTGTTCGCCAGATCGAACTGCTGATCCTGCGCGGCATCTTGCGTGCCGGTGAACGTCTGCCGCCCGAAAGGGAGCTGGCAGAACGGTTGAAGGTCTCCCGCCCTTCTCTGCGCGATGCGATTTCAGAATTGCAGACCGTGGGGCTGCTAAGCGCGAAACCCGGTGCTGGCGTCTATGTTGCGGATGTTTTGGGAAGCGCCTTTTCTCCGGCGCTGGTTGCCCTTTTTGGCCGGCATGATGAAGCCGTTTTCGATTACCTGTCTTTCAGGCGCGACATGGAAGCATTGGCGGCAGAGCGCGCCGCGCGCCTTGGCTCGGACACGGATTTGGCGGTTGTGAACGCGGTGTTTCAAAAGATGGAAGCAGCGCATGAGAAACGCGTTCCCGATGAAGAGGCGCAGTTGGATGCGCAGTTTCACATGGCGATCATCGAGGCCAGCCATAATGTGGTGATGCTGCATATGATGCGGTCGATGTACGAGCTGTTGCGGGGCGGCGTGTTTTACAACCGGCAAGTCATGTTCAAACAGCGGACCAACCGTGCCGCTCTGCTGGACCAACATCGTGCGATCAACGATGCGCTACAGGCACGGGATGGCGATGCGGCCCGCGCTGCAATTGAGGCGCATCTGGATTTTGTTGAAGCCTCTCTGGCGGATCAACAAAAGGCAGAACGCAACGAACGCGTCGCCCGCCAACGTCTGGAACATGAAACCAACGGGTAAGCTGCTTTCCCAGGCTGTGGCAAGCCGGGGTAGACACTATGCCCCTAGTTTTGGGTCCACAAACGCAAAAGCCCCGACACAATGGTCAGGGCTTTTGTCTATTCTTTTGGGAAACCCGGCTTAGTGCAGCTTGGCATCCACTTGCGCAATCGCATCGTCAATCAGCGCGTTGCCATCAGCGGCAGACATCTGTTTGGCGATCACATCACGGGCAGCAGCAACAGCGATCGCTGCGGCCTGATCGCGCACTTCCTTGATGGCTGCAGCTTCGGCTGAACCGATCTGGTCTGCGGCAGCGGCCATGCGGCGTGCCACGGATTTTTCCAGATCAACCCGCGCCTGAGCGCCGGCAGCTGTTGCCTCTTCTTTGGCAGCGGCCACAATACGATCAGCCTGTTCCTGCACTTCCTTTTGCTTGCGCTCGTAAGAGGCCAGCAGGGTTTGTGCTTCCTCACGCAGTTTGCGGGCTTCATCCAGTTCTGATTTGATGCCTGCGGCGCGTTGATCCAGCATACCACCCAAAAGGCTAGGCACTTTGAAATAGAACAACACAGCAATGAACAGAAGAAAGGCCAGCAGCACGACAAAGTCGGTGTTGCGCAGCGAGAAGAACGGGCCGGATGCGGCAAATGCCGGAGAGGCGGCGACGGTGGCCAACGCGGCTGTAAGGGTCAAACGCATGGTGTTCATCCTTTCATCCGGGCTGTAACCGCGGCAGTGATCGTCTTGGCATCAGCCTTGCCACCAAGGGCAGCGACGATTTCTTTTGCGGTGTCTTTTGCCACAACCTTCACGTTCTCCATAGCAGAGGCGCGAATCTCGCTGATGGCTTTTTCGGATTCCGCAGCCTTGGCCGCAATCTCCGCATCTGCCTTCGCGATGGCGACATCAAGATCAGCCTTGATTTCTGCCTTGGCGTTTTCAACGATGTTATGTGCTTCGGCGCGGGCGTCGATCAATGCCTTGTCATAGGCGGCTTCAGCTTCGACAGCCTTGGCTTTCAGATCTTCGGCCGCAGCCAGATCGTTGGTGATCGTGCCTGACCGCTCTGCCAGAACCGCACCGATGCGGGGCAATGCGACCCGCGACAGGATCAGATAAATTGCAATAAGCGCCAGCACGAGCCAGAAGATCTGGTTGCCCCAAGTGGAAAAATCCAGCTGTGGCATGCCGGGGGCCGAGGCCACCTCTGCGCTATGTGTTTCAGTTGCCATTTTGGCTTCTCCTTGGAAACGAGACCCGAGCGATGTGGGACTTATGCGCGGCCAAGGAGTTACCCCTGCCCGCGCATAAGAAAGTCGTTACCGAAGATTAAACAGCGAACATCAACAGCAGAGCAACGAGGAACGCGAAGATCCCCAGGGCTTCCGCAAACGCGATGCCGATGAACAATGTGGCTGTCTGGGATGCAGCAGCAGATGGGTTGCGCAGAGCGCCTGCCAGATAGTTGCCTGCAACGTTACCAACACCGATTGCGGCTGCGCCGGAACCGATTGCTGCCAGACCTGCGCCGATGTGTGCGAGTTCGCCTTCCATGAGTATTCTCCTATGGGTTGGAAGTATAAGGTAGGGCGGGGGATATCCCCGCCGTCGTTAGTGTGAGGGGTGCAGCGCGTCCTTGAGGTACACGCATGTCAGGATCGTAAAGACATAGGCCTGAATGAAGGACACGAGGACCTCCAGACCGTACATCGCCGTAATGCCGAGGATCGCAACCGGGGATACCAGTGTAAGGGCTGCGAAGCCTGCGAAAACCTTGATCACCGCGTGACCCGCCATGACGTTGCCCGCCAGACGAATAGAGTGGCTGACCGGACGTACAAAGTAGGAAATCAGCTCGATGATCGCCAGAACCGGGCGGAGGGCCAGCGGGGCCGAAGACACCCAGAACAGGCCAAGAAACGCCGCGCCGTTTTTGACGAAACCAAGAACGGTCACTGTGATGAATACTGCGAAGGCCAGAACAACAGTTACCGCGAAGTGCGATGTTGGTGTAAAGGACGTCGGCAACAGGCCAAGGAAGTTAGAGCAGACAATGAACATGAACAGGGTCATGATGTAAGGGAAATACTTGACCCCTTCCTTGCCGCAGATGTCTTCAACCATCTTATACACAAAGCCATAGGCAAGTTCCGCAACCGACTGCATCCGGGACGGCACAACAGAGCGTTTGGAGCTGCCCAGAACCAACAACAGGAAGGTCGCGATCACGGCCAGAAACATCCAGACTGTTGCGTTGGTCACTGTGTACCACGCCACATCGCTGCCTTCACCGAGGAATGGCTTGACGATGAACTGGTCCATCGGGTGGAAAACCAATCCGCCTTCTTCAGCGCCGTGTGTCTCTGTGGCCATCTCAGGCTCCTTCGTTCTTGTCGTCCCCGAGGGGCGCGTTCCTGCTGGCCTCCTGGGCCATTTTCTTGCTCTGGATTTCTTGCGCCGAGCGGAGCATCGTTTTCACCCCCGCCGCAAGACCCAGCATGACAAACAGCACCATGAAAATAGGCAGCGTGCCAAACAGCACATCCAATCCGTATCCGATGCCGAAACCGATCCCCAGACCGGCCACCAACTCTATCACCATCCGCCAGGCAAGCTGCGCCTGTGAATAGTGTTCTTCCTGATGGGGTTTTGCCGGTGCCGAGCGCGCCTTGGCGGCTTCGATCTTGGCTTCGAGATCGCGAAGGTCTTGATCTGACACGGTGCAATTCCCCACTGGAATTCTTAAGGGGTTGCTAATCATCTCCGTGCGTAGAGTCAACCGAGGGAGTATATACGCCAAAGCATTGAAAAAAATTGGCATTTTTGATCCCCTTCAACAACCGCACCTCTGCCAGACAGGAATTCACCCAACCTCACACATTCAACCTTTTGGTTGATCTTTCATTCACCGGCCCCGCGCCACAGTGCCGTTTCGGCCATCAGCCAATCCCGAAACACCCGCACGGCCTTGCGGCGCATCACGCCCTCGCCCTGCAAAAGATAGTAGCCACCTTCACGAAACCCGACCTCTGAAATGCGGATCAGACGTCCCGCTGCAACCTCGCCGGCAACCACCTCATCCGAAACCAGCAGGATGCCCTGCCCGGCAACCGCAGCCTCGACCGCCAACACCGAACTCATCCGCCATGTGGATTGCGGCACCTCTTCCGGTGTGACCTCACCGGTTAGAGCAAACCACATGTCCCATGTGCCGCTGCTGCGATCCTTCAACAAAGGATAGGACAACAAATCACGGGTTGACGTGAGGGGCAACTCTAGCAACTTGGGAGAGGCATAGGGGTGCATCGGCGCATCGCTGATCAGCTCCGCCCCTGGATACCGGCTTTCAGGGCGCACAAACCGGATGGCGAGATCCGCCTCATACCGGGCCACATCCGCCAAATGGCGCGAGGCTTCCAACCTTATTTCAATATCCGGGTGCATTGTCGCAAACTCGCCCAATCGCGGGACAAGCAGCTTGGTCGCAAACAAGGTCTCTGAATTCACCCAGACGGTCCCTTTTGGCACTTCCGTCAGGGTCTCGGTGGCAGAGGCAATTGCATCAAGAGCGGGCGACACCTGCGCCAGATACGCCGCGCCATATTCCGACAGCTCAAGACCACGCGGCAGATCGCGAAACAGCTGCACCCCAAGGCGATCCTCAAGCCCGCGCACATGCCGGCTGATGGAGGAATGGCTGACCGCCAGCTCCGCCGCCGCCCGCGAGAAGCTTTGATGACGGCCCGCCGCCTCAAAGGCGCGCAGGGCATTCAGAGGTGGAAGTTGCCGAACCATTCTTATGTGTGCGTTTTTTGCACATAAATTGTCAAGGAATTGTCTTTGTGCCCGGATCGGATTTGCTGCAAACCTGAGTAAACCAGTTAAAAAGGATGTCTAAATGGCATATTTCCCAGATAACGCGCGTTTGCGCGACCCGAATAGTTGTGTCGAAATATCACCTATCGTTAATAGGCTCCGTGCCTTTTTGCGCAGGTTCAGACCAGGCAACCACCCTCATGTCCGAAACATCACGCCACGCCACGCCCGCGACATCGGCCTGACCGAAAGCGATATGGCGGCACACAGGCATCGCCTGCCGTCACAAAACACCCATCACCCCTACGGCTGAGCGCTTTCCCTGTCTTCATCTACGCGGTAAGTGTGGTGCATGACAAAAACCATTGATCAGGTCTTTGCCGCCTTGGCGGATCCGACGCGCCGCGCCATCCTTGCGATGTTGTTGGAAGACGATATGGCCGTCACCGATGTGGCAGAGCCGTTTGACATGTCATTGGCGGCGATTTCAAAGCATCTGAATGTGCTGATGACCGCTGGCCTGATATCACAGGAAAAGCGTGGGCGGGTGAAATGGTGCAAACTGGAGCCGGACGCGATGAAGGATGCATCGGTCTGGATGCAGGGTTTTGGTCAATTCGAACCGGTCAACCTTGAAGCGTTTGAGCGCTTCTTGGTTGGGGAATTGGATCAGGGCACCAAGGATGCCCCTTGATGCCCCATGAATTCAGTCTTTGCCGAGGTCACATGACGAAGCGGACAATCGCCAGAACAATCACAACCAAACCAACAAGATAAATAATGCCACGCATAGCGTTTCCTTTCACATTTCTGTGAGGGTAACACAGTCGGGGTCCAAAAGGTTCCCTAAATTCTTAACCTTTTGTGGCACTGTCATCACGCAGCAGCAAAAGCAGTGCCAGAATGGTCAGCGCGACCCCCCCTAGGATCAGCACCGGCGGTATCCCGTTGCCCAGAGCGATTTCCCAGACGATCACCCAGCTGGGGGTCAGGTAGGTATAGGCCATCACCTTGGCCGAGGGCAGACGCAGGGTTGCAAATTGCAACAGCACCACGGTCACTGCAGTTGCAAAAAAAGCGGTGTAGAAAAGTGTGATCCAAACCGTTACCGGCAATCTGGCCCAAGGTGCCGCAATAATTTCAGGCCATGCATAGGCAGTCAGCAGCGCCCCACCGGCAATCACGGTGCCAAAGGTGAAGGTCACAGCCGTTTCACCGCGATTCAACCGACGCACCATCGGGGTATAGATGGCATGAGCAACACAGCCGAAGAAATAGATCGCTTCGCCACGCCCGATGTCGAACCGCAGCAGCGCGTTCAAATCGGCGCGAAAAATCACCCAAAGCGCGCCAAAGCCGCCGATTATCAGGGCAAGCGCCATGCGCGGGGTCAAAAGCTGGCGCAACAACACCCATGCAAAACCCGCCGCCATCAGCGGCACCAATGTAAAGACGGCAGCCACGCTGACAGGAGGCGCGGTTTTCAGCCCCTCGAACATCAAAACAAAATAGATGCCAAACAAACCGCCCAGAATTGCAAAACGCCAGGGTGCCTTGAAGCTGCCCTTGCCAAAGCCGCCTCGCATCTGTGCCAGAATGCCGACAAAGACGGCAGCAAGCCAGAAACGCACTGCGGTAAATGCTGCCGGATCGATTTCATTGGCCATCAGGCTGCCCAAGGAAAATGATCCTGCCACCAAAGCCGAAAACGCCAGCATCGCCAGATGGCCCATCATGGCAGGGTTCACAAACCACCCTCGCGGACGTTTTCCTTGATAAACCGCAACAGCGCCTGAACTTTGGTGGTTCGGTGCAAATCAACATGGGTGACCAGCCACAGAGGTGCGGCCCATTCCGGTCTGGGGGCGTGAACCTCAACAATGTCGGGGATCTGGGCGGCCCCCATGTCCATCAAGAACCCGATCCCTGCACCGGCCTTGACCGCGGCAATGACTGCATTGGTATCGGTACACCGGAAGGTGATTGCGCTGTCGGGCACATGTTCACGCATCCAGGTGTTATGCGGCGCACGGCTGTTGCGGTTGTCATCACCAACAAATCTATGATGTGCATAGTCTTCCGGCCCCTTTGGGATCCCGTGCTTTTTGACGTACCCCCTGCTTGCATAGGCCGCAATCGGCAATTTCAGCAAGGGTTGGACAACATTATCAGGCTGGTCCGGCACCACACCCGCACGGATTGCCACATGGGCCTCACCATATTCCAGCCGGAACAGGCGTTCACCCGTGAGGTAGCGGACCAGAACATCAGGGTGTTCGGCCTGAAAGGCAATCAAGACCGGTACAATCTGGGTCGCCAGCGAGGCCAGCGATGTCACGACCAGTTCACCGGATACATCCGCACCGCGTCCCTTGATCCGCCCGGCCAATTGTCCAAATTGATCATCTGTCGCCTGCGCCACCTGTAGCAGGTCCAGCCCCGCTTCGGTGGGGGTGTATCCACGGGCATGGCGCTGGAACAGTTTGACACCCAGACGCCCTTCCAATGCATCGATATGTCGGATGACGGTGGCGTGATGCACGCCCAGAACCTCAGCGGCACCGCTGACCGTGCCCTTCCGGGCAACCTGAAATGCCGTTCTGATCTCGTCCCAATTTTCCATCGACTTCATTTTGACCGCCGCGACCTTAATCACAAGTTTCTATATCACAAATGCGGCCTCACTTACGCTTGGGAAACGCGTTTTTTGCCAATAAACACAGCAAAAAGGCGAATAACGTCGCCAAATTCGCCAAAAAGGGGTGAAACGGTGGCACAGCAGCAGTATACTGGCGCGGCCTCCCACCTTCGGTGAAAGTTCCGTATGAAAATTGTCCGCGAATCCGCCGATCAGTTGATCATCGAAAACAACCCGATCTGGCTGGCGGCTTTTGTGACCCTGTTTGGCCTTGTCTTCCTTGGCATCGGTCTGTCGGTATTTGGCACCGAACCAGGGACGGGACTGGCCTTTATCGCGGGCGGTCTTGGCATCGCCATCGGGTTCAACATGATCTTCGTGCGCCGCACCCAGTTGATCCTTGATAAGCCGCGTGATCTGGTGGAACTGCGCCGGCGGGGATGGCTGGGGTATTCCAGTCTGACCTGGGAGCTGCGTTATCTTGATCGGGCAATTGTCGAAACCTCGCGATCCGGTGATACGGACACCCACCGTGCCGCCCTTGTGATCAGCGGCGGCATGGACGCAGGCACCCATCCGATCACCTGGGTCTATTCCAGCGGGCGCGGGGCAAGTCGGGCCATGAATGCCGTGAACGGCTGGCTTGACTCACACCGTTCCAACGCCTAAACGCTCCCTAATTCCCGGAAGCCTTGCCTTCCGGTCCCATTGCCATTTGGCAGGGATCGCCCTCAGTCAGCGCGTTGCGCCCACTGGGGCATTTGTGCATTTTCGCGGGCGCTCCTATATCAGGGGCATCCCGCAACCGAACCGAGAAAGGGCATCTGCCCATGTTTGAGAACCTCAGCGAACGCCTGTCCGGCGTATTCGACCGCCTGACCAAACAGGGCGCTCTGTCCGAAGAGGACGTGAAAACCGCCCTGCGCGAAGTACGTGTGGCGCTGCTGGAAGCGGATGTTTCGCTACCCGTCGCACGTGATTTCGTCAAAGCGGTACAGGATAAGGCCACAGGTCAAGCCGTCACCAAATCCATCACACCGGGCCAGCAGGTCGTCAAGATTGTGCATGATGCGCTGATTGATGTGCTCAAGGGTGAAGGCGAACCGGGTGCCTTGAAGATCGACAACCCACCGACACCCATTCTGATGGTTGGTCTGCAAGGGGGCGGTAAAACAACAACAACCGCCAAACTGGCAAAACGGCTTAAGGAAAAAGACGGCAAGCGCGTGCTGATGGCGTCATTGGATGTGAACCGCCCTGCGGCGATGGAACAGCTGGCGATTCTCGGCACCCAGATCGGCGTGGACACCCTGCCGATTGTCAAAGGCGAAGATCCCGTTGCCATCACCAAACGCGCCAAGACGCAGGCGGGCTTGGGCGGCTATGACGTCTATATGCTGGATACCGCGGGCCGTTTGTCGATTGACGAAGAGCTGATGCAACAGGTCGAAGCGGTGCGCGATGTTGTCACGCCGCGCGAAACGCTGCTGGTGGTTGACGGTCTGACCGGTCAAGACGCAGTGCACACGGCTGAGAATTTCGACGA
This sequence comes from Sulfitobacter pacificus, assembly GCF_030159975.1. Taxonomy (NCBI): domain Bacteria; kingdom Pseudomonadati; phylum Pseudomonadota; class Alphaproteobacteria; order Rhodobacterales; family Roseobacteraceae; genus Sulfitobacter; species Sulfitobacter pacificus. Next base: position 85,754 of record NZ_BSNL01000001.1, on the reverse strand, counting down.
GCGCATCGGCATCACCGGTGTGGTCCTGACACGGATGGACGGCGACGGGCGCGGTGGTGCGGCCTTGTCCATGCGTGCGGTCACCGGCAAGCCGATTAAATTCGTCGGCCTTGGCGAAAAAATGGACGCGCTTGAGACCTTCGAGCCAGAGCGTATCGCGGGCCGTATCCTGGGCATGGGCGACATTGTTGCGCTGGTCGAGAAGGCGCAGGAAACCATCGAGGCTGAACAGGCCGAAAAGATGATGAAGCGCATGGCGAAGGGTCAGTTCAATATGAACGACCTCAAGATGCAGCTGGAACAGATGATCAAGATGGGCGGCATGCAAGGCATGATGGGCATGATGCCCGGCATGGGCAAAATGGCCAAACAGGTTGAAGAGGCGGGTATGGACGACAAGGTGCTGCTGCGCCAGATCGCCTTGATTCAGTCGATGACCAAGAAAGAACGCGCCAATCCTGCGCTGCTGCAGGCCAGCCGCAAGAAACGTATCGCCAAAGGTGCCGGCATGGAGGTTTCCGACCTCAACAAGCTGATGAAAATGCACCGCCAGATGTCCGACATGATGAAGAAGATGGGCAAAATGGGTAAAGGCGGCATGCTGAAACAGGCGATGAAGGGCATGATGGGCAAAGGCGGCATGGACCCGGCAGCAATGGCCGGCCAGATGGACCCCAAGGCAATGGAGGCGGCGGCCAAGGCGATGGGCGGTAAGCTGCCCGGCATGGGCGGCGGCATGGGCCTGCCCCCCGGGCTGTCAGGGTTTGGGAAGAAGAAGTGAATGCGCACGCGACATATCCTGCGACCCTTGATGCGGAGGGTTTGACCCTGCGCGTGCCGACGGCGCAGGATCTGCCGCATTATGCGGCCTTCTACGCCGTAAGTGACGTTGAGGTCGGCGGTTATCGCGGCAACCGCACCGACGCGGAAGTGCAGACGATCCTCAACCGCGACATCGCACATTGGGAGGCGAAGGGCATTGGCATTTTTCTCGTCTTTGAGGGCACGACCTTCATGGGCGGCACCGGGCTTGCCCATCCCGACGACTGGCCCTGCCACGAGTTGACATGGTGGCTAATGCCGCAGACACGCGGCAAAGGCGTGGCGACACGCGCCAGCCGCGCGGTGATCACATGGGCCTATGACACGCTGGGCTGGGACCGGGTCGAGACGCATATGCGCGACGAAAACACACCCGCCCGCCGCCTTGCGGAACGCCTTGGCGGGGAAATCGACCGCCGCCAGACCTTCCCTGATGGGGTAACACGCGACGTCTTTCTCCTGCCCCGGAGGATCGCATGACCACGACTCTGATCATCCCCACCGTCGAAACCGAACGCCTGCGCCTGCGCGCGCCGCAGTGGTCGGATTTCGACGCATTCGCCGCTTTCCGCATGAGCGATCGCACCAAACATCTGGGCGGTGCCTGCACCCGAACGCAAGCCTTTGACAAGCTGGGCGAGATCATCGGCCATTGGCATCTGCGCGGCTATGGGCGCTGGATGGTAGCGGATAAGGTAACGGATGCGCCGCTGGGTGTCGTTGGCTGTTTCTTCCCTGACGACTGGCCCGAACCCGAAATCGCATGGTCGGTTTTTGAAGGGGCCGAGGGACGCGGCATAGCTTCGGAAGCGGCACGCGCTTCACTCGCTTTCGCCTATGACACGCTGGGATGGACCACTGCGATCAGCTGTACCACGCCTGAAAACAGCCGTTCCAAAGCGCTTGCCATCCGGATGGGCGCAACCCGCGAGGACGACTTCACCACACGCGACGGCATGATCCTTGAAGTTTACCGCCACCTTGGGCCGGAGGCACTGAAGTGATTGCCATGACCGATCCCATTCCCGTGCTGGACACCCAGCGGCTAACCCTGCGCGCACCGCGCAAGTCGGATCTGCCGACATTGACCGCCTTCTTTGAAACAGAGCGCAGCCATATGGTCGGAGGCCCCGCAGATGCGAACGAGACCTTTGCAAAGCTTGCTTCGCGTATTGGTCACTGGGCAATTCGTGGGCATGGCGTTTGGCACATAGAGCATCGCAAGACCGGGGATTTTCTGGGCTGGGTCGGCATCGGTAATCCACCCGCATTTGATGAACCCGAATTGGGTTGGACGCTGTTTGCCCACGCCGAAGGCCAAGGCTATGCCTATGAGGCCGCCCGTGCAGCGCGCGCCTATGCCGCCGTGCATTTGGATCTCGACAGGCCAATCAGCTACATCCACGCAGATAACAGCCGTTCGCTCGCCCTCGCTGCCAAACTTGGCGCGACATACGAGCGCGAAGGCGTTGTCCTGAACAAACCCTGCCAGGTATGGCGCCACCCATCACAAGTGGAGACCGCATGACCGATACCGTTAAACTTGCCGCCGAGGTGTTGAAAGAACACCGCGCCTCCATCGACCGTCTGGATGCGATCCTTGTCTATACACTGGGCGAGCGGTTCAAACACACACAGGCTGTGGGGAAACTCAAAGCCGAACACGACCTTCCCCCGTCCGATCCAAACCGCGAAGCGGATCAGATCGCGCGGCTCGAAGATTTGGCGAACAAGGCTGACCTTGATCCCGAATTCGCCAAGAAGTTTCTAAACTTCATCATCGCTGAAGTCATTCAGCACCACAAAAGTCACCAATCGTAAGGTGGGTAAGACCCACCACGACACCAACCTAAAGGACTACACACCATGGCTATGAAAATTCGTCTCGCCCGCGGCGGCTCCAAAAAGCGCCCCTTCTACCGTATCGTTGCTGCGGACAGCCGCATGCCACGCGACGGCCGTTTCATCGAGAAACTGGGCACCTATAACCCGCTGCTGCCAAAAGACAGCGAAGAACGCGTGAAAATGGACGTCGAGAAAGTAAAAGAGTGGATGGCCAAAGGCGCACAGCCAACAGACCGCGTTCGCCGCATGCTGGAAGCCGCAGGCGCCCTGCCGAAAACAGAGCGTAACAACCCCAAGAAGGGTACACCGGGCAAGAAAGCGCAAGAGCGCGTTCAGGAGAAAGCCGACAAGGCCGCAGCGGCAGCAGAAGCTGCAGCAGCACCTGCCGAGGAAGCACCCGCAGAAGACGCGGCAGCAGAATAAGCAAACAGGCATTCCGGCATGGACACGTTTACAGACGCATTCCGTGCCGGGTTGCACGATCTGATGCGGTGGCGGCGCGATGTGCGCCAGTTCCGCACCGATCCGGTGGACGAGGCGCTGCTGCGCCAGTGCCTCGACACCTTTTCCCTCGCCCCTTCCGTTGGTCTGTCCGAGCCATGGCGCCTTTTGCGCGTCACCTCATCCGAGGCCCGCGCCAAAGCGATGGCAAATTTCGAAGACAGCAATGCACAGGCCCTTGCCGGCTATGGCGGTGATCAGGCCAAGCTTTATGCCTCCCTGAAACTCTCCGGCATGAAAGAAGCACCCGAACATCTGGCGGTCTATTGTGACGACACCACAGAGAAAGGGGCCGGTCTGGGGGTTGCCAGCATGCCCGAGATGCGGCGCTACTCTGTTGTGGGTGCCATCACGCTGATGTGGCTGACCGCGCGCAGCCTTGGGCTGGGAGTGGGATGGGTTTCTGTCCTTGACCCGACCCGCCTGAATGCTGATCTTGACGCACCGGAGGGGTGGTCGCTGGTGGCTTACCTTTGCATCGGCTGGCCACAGCAGAATACACTGACCCCGGAACTGGAAACCAAAGGCTGGGAGGTCCGCGCCCCCGCCCTGCATATTGAAAACCGATGATGTACCGATTAATCCTGCCGTTACTGACACTTATCCTCGGCTTTGCCCTTGGGGTCTGGTATGATCGTCAGCAAATGTCGGTGGAATGTGCCAATGGCGAAGGCGAATGGACCGGCACAATCTGTGTGAATTCGGAGTTACTGCAATGAGCATTGGCCGCGCAATTTTAAGACAGATCGCACTCCCGTCTATCGTGCTTTCCTGCGTATTCGCCGCTGGTTTCTTTACCGGCACATCCGCCAGCCTGTCCACGATGCAGACGGAATGCGCCCTTGTGCAAGGACAATGGAAAAACAGCCTCTGTGTTGTTTCGGAGATATCTCAATGACTGATCTGATCCCCGTGGGGGCCATCGCCGGGGCTTACGGCGTGCGCGGCGAGCTGCGCATCAAAAGCTATTGCGCGGTGCCAGAAGACATCGAAAACTACAGCCCGCTTTGGACCGAAGGGCGCGGCAAGCAGCTGGCGCTGGCCATTCTGCGCCCAATCAAAAACGGGTTCTCCGCCCGCATTCCTGATGTCGCCTCCAAGGAAGAGGCAGATGCGATGCGCGGTACGGTGCTATACGCGGACCGCAGCCAGCTTCCCTCGCTACCGGATGATGAGTTTTACTATGCCGATCTTATCGGGCTCGAGGTCTATGACACCGGGGGCGTCCTGCTGGGCCGTGTCAAAACCGTGAACAACCACGGGGCTGACGACCTGCTGGAACTGCAACTGGCGGGCAAGACTGACACGGTGTTCCTGCCCTTCACCAAAGCGGCGGTGCCCACCGTTGATCTGGCCGCCGGACGCATCGTGGCAGACCCGCCGCTGGGCATTTTACCCGAAAGTGAAACAGCCGAAAGCAGCGCCGACTGATGCCGCGCCGCATTATCCTTCATGCGGGTTTTCACAAGACGGGCACCTCCAGCATTCAGGCAACACTGCGTGAGAACCGTGTGGCGCTGAAGAAACAGATCGCCCTGCGGCTGCGCTGGCATCTCAAGGATATTGTTGTCGCCGCACGCGGCTATTCCACCGACCGTGATCCGCTGACCCTGATCAAGGTACAGTCGCGTTTTGGCGAAATGGTCAATGCGATCCCCGGCATGCCGCGCCGCACCCTAGTTATCTCGGCGGAAGAGCTGAGCGGCCATTTACCGGGGCGCGGGCCGCTGGCGGATTATTCTGCCGCGCCTGTCTTGCTATATGCCTATTGGGAGATCCTGCGCAGCGCCTATCCAGAAGCCGAGATCCTGATCTATCTGAGCACCCGCGCACCTGAGGCATGGCTGGCTTCCGCCTATTGGGAACATGTGAAATCTTCCGGCATGACAATGAACTTTGACGTTTTTGAACACACCTATGGTGAGGCTGCCAATCTGGATGCAATGGTCGCCGAAATCGCCAGTCGCGTGCCTGCGGTGGTAGAGGCCCGGCGGCTGGAAGACTGCGCCGACCTGCCGCTTGGCCCTGTGGATCCTTTGCTGGACTTATGCGATATCCCCTTGTCGCTGCGTCCTTCACTGGTTGCTGTACCGGCGGCCAACCGGCGGCCCCGTCAGGATGTTCTGGATGCGCTGTTAGAGGCGAACAGAACCCATAGCGACGCTGCCGCGCGCAATGCCGCCAAGAAATCAATCCTTTCAGCAGCGGGGCTGAGTGCATGAAACCTACACGTTCCCATGGCCGCCAATCGGTCAGCGCCTCGTTGAAACCGCGCGAGCTGATGCAGGATAAACCGGCCTATCGCGATGTCTGGCAAGCGCGGATTGTGACGCTGTTCCCCGATTTATTTCCCGGTGTGTTGGGGGCGAGCCTGACGGGAAAGGCGTTGCAAGACGGGTTGTGGCAATTGCATACCCATGATCTGCGCCGCTTTGGTATTGGCAAACACCGCAATGTTGACGACACGCCGGCGGGTGGTGGGGCGGGCATGGTGATGCGCGCCGATGTGGTTGGCCCCGCGATCGAAGCTGCACAGCAGGGCAGCCATGGCCGCTGGCCTATCCTCTATATGTCACCGCGCGGTCAACGGTTTGATCAGGCGATGGCGGCGGATCTGGCAACCTGCGCCGGTGTGACCATGCTCTGTGGGCGGTTTGAGGGCGTGGACGAAAGGGTAATCGAACATTACGGCATCACCGAAGTTTCCTTGGGTGATTTTGTGATGACCGGCGGAGAACTGGCCGCGCAGGCGATGATCGACGCCACTGTGCGTTTGCTGCCGGGGGTATTGGGCAATGCCGACAGCACGGTGGAGGAAAGCCATTCCAACGGCTTACTGGAACATCCGCAATATACCCGCCCTGCCACATGGGAAGGGCATGACATTCCCGAGGTGCTGATGTCAGGCAATCACAAGAAGGTTGCCGAATGGCGCAAGACCCAAAGCCTGGCACTTACCCGTGCCCGGCGGCCAGATCTGATCAGGGACAAAGACGGCGACATCTAACCGCCGCCGCATGTCCTGTTTCAGGCCAGATCAGCCTGCGCTTTGATATAGGCAAAAATCTGATCTTTCAGGGCCAGCCGTTCCTTGCGCATCGCGACCATATGGTCATCACTGGTCGGCTCAACATCTGTTTCGGCCCGGTGAATGGCCCGATTCAGGACGTGGTACCTGTCTGACAATTTGGCGAAATGGCCGTCGGATTGGCGCAGGATCGCCATTTCATTGGCCAGATCGTGGAATTCTTCGGCCAGTTCATGAGGGGTGTGTGACATCTTTTGTCCTTTCTGGGACTCTGGTCTGAGAGGTTCGGCTTTGGCGCAGAATCCACTGATCCTGTGCCAGAGATATTCAGGTTTTACGGCTCTGCGGATGCAGGGAAGACGCAAGAATATGATCGTTGTTACGCAGCAGCGTTTGCGCCTGATGAAAGATCAGCGGGTCCGGCGGTGAGGCCACCAGAAGATCCTTGTCGGGGTAATCCAATTTGGACAGGAAATGCCGCATGCAGGTCAGCCGCGCCCGTTTCTTGTCATTTGAGCGGATTACCGTCCATGGGGCATCCGCGGTATCGGTGTAAAAGAACATCGCCTCTTTCGCTTCGGTATAGTCATCCCATTTGTTCAGACTGGCACGATCAATCGGCGACAGCTTCCACCGCTTGAGTGGATCCGTTTCACGGGCGGAGAAGCGGCGCGCCTGCTCTTCCTGTGTGACCGAAAACCAATATTTGAACAGCCTAATCCCGCTGCGGGTCAACATCCGTTCAAACTCCGGCGTCTGACGCATGAATTCAAGATATTCAGCAGGGGCGCAGAAATTCATCACCCGCTCCACCCCGGCCCGGTTGTACCAAGACCGGTCATAAAGGACGATCTCACCAGCGGTGGGCAGATGTTTGACGTAGCGCTGAAAGAACCATTGACCGCGTTCCTCATCATTTGGCTTGTTCAGGGCCACAACCCGAGCACTGCGCGGGTTAAGGTGTTCGGTGAAACGTTTGATGGTGCCGCCCTTGCCCGCCGCATCACGCCCCTCAAACAGCAGCACGAACTTCTGGCCGGTTTCCTGCACCCAATGTTGTACTTTAAGCAGCTCCACCTGAAGCGCGGATTTCTCTGCTTCATAGGTGCGGCGGTCCAGCTTTTCGGCATAGGGGTATTTACCCTGCTCAAAGCCCGAAATCGCCTCTTTCCTGCTGGCCTGTTCAAGCGTTGCGTCCTTGTTGGTATCGTCCATGCGGGCCCCCTTCATTGATTGCATTTTCAGTTTGCGGGCACAGGCTACGACATCTTGGGAACCCGGTGCATTGACGTGGATCAACAGCATCCAAATGCGTGCAATACCCTTGATCCCACATCACAACCCACATATACGGCAGGCAACTGGAATCACTTTGCGTGACTCCGGTGTTTTGCGTTATGCGCAAAGCAGACAAGCAATGACGATGCTACCTTCGGTGGGTGCCTGCGGGTCACCCGAAAGACAGACCGAAGCTCTTGGATCACTGAACAACATTCGTGGAACACCACGATCATCATAGGAGAAGCGTCAGATGAACCTGATCGCAGAAATCGAGGCGGAACAAATCGCCGAACTGGGCAAAGAAATCCCAGACTTCCGTGCCGGTGACACCATCCGCGTCGGCTTTAAAGTTACCGAAGGTACACGCACCCGTGTACAGAACTACGAAGGCGTTTGCATCGCGCGTAACAACGGCCACGGCATTGCCGGTTCGTTCACCGTGCGTAAAATCAGCTTTGGTGAAGGTGTCGAGCGTGTCTTCCCGCTGCACTCCACCAACATCGACAGCATTACCGTGGTCCGCCGTGGCCGTGTGCGTCGCGCCAAACTGTATTACCTGCGTTCACGCCGTGGTAAATCCGCGCGTATCGTTGAGAATTCCAACTACAAGCCGAAAAAAGCGTAAGGGGCGGACTGATGAAAGCCGATACACATCCCGAATACCACACGATCAACGTCAAAATGACCGACGGTTCCATCGTGGAAATGAAATCAACCTGGGGCAAAGAGGGCGACCAGCTGGCGCTCGATATCGACCCTTCCGTGCACCCTGCATGGACTGGCGGCACAAGCCGCTTGATGGACACCGGTGGCCGCGTGTCCAAGTTCAAGAACAAATATGCAGGTCTGTCGCTGTAAGCGATTTAGGACTGCATTTGGTGCCTGCCGATTTGGTCCAATGACCAAGCTCCGGCAACACCAGCAGAAAATAAAAGGGGCGTAAAGCGATATGCTTTGCGCCCCTTTTTCGATCCAACTCCCAAAAGGGCAGGATCAGAATTTATATGACATTTTCACCTGCACTGTGGTCGCATCCGCGCTCAGATCCAGACCGTCAAAGTCGTCACCAAAGTCGTGATACAGCACTTCACCACCCAGCACGACATTTTCGGACACCAGATAGTCGACACCGAAGCCTGCCACATACCCGTTTTCGGAGAAGTCAGTGCCGCCGACATTAATGTCCGCCTTAGCTGCACCCAGAACACCATAAACCAGCGTCTGGCCCATATCATACCCGAGCTTCAGCTTGGCACGGGCAACGGAATCAAGTTCACCAATGGTACCGATGTCGATGTTTGCCGCGTTATAATCCAGTTCACCGCCAGCAACAAAATTGCCGAAGTCATGCATATAGCCGATGTGGGCACCACCTATGGCACCGTCACCGTCCAGACCACCGCCAAATGCGAAGGTTTCGTCAGCGGCATCCACATCCCCGTCGCCATCCCGGTCGATCTGGTTGGCAACATTCAGGTTACCATAGCCCAGCTGAATACCGGCATAGGCACCCGTCCAATCGGCAGAGACGATTTCAGGGGCCAGAACAGGTGGTGTTACGACAGGTTCTGCGAGGCTACCGGCAAGGGCGCTGCCTGCGCCGGCAAAGACTGTCAGTGTAGCGGTTGTAAGAAGACGTTTCATGTTAGGTCCTTTCAAGGGGAAGCCGTTGGGCGTTCATTGATATGAGGAAGATATTTGTCCTCGGACCGTGTTTTTCGAGAGATACAGCCCCGTTTCACTTCCGGCTTCGGGCCAATGTGGCCTGCACGTTGCACCCCGTTGAATCGGCAACATTTGGCGCAAATTTTATCTCGCTGTTTCAAAGGCTTGTCGGGACGCCAGCAAAAGAATGCCAATCCTGCAAAATCCGGGCGAAGAAAATGAAATCTGATGGAACCATTTATTCTGTTCTCTGGCGCGGCTCACAGCCACTTCCCAAAGCCGCCCACCCCACATATAGTGGTGTTCAATAGAAACTGCATAAATTGCAGTCGGGCAGAGGGACGCGTACATGGCGCATATAATCGTCGTCGGAAACGAAAAAGGCGGCGCGGGAAAATCCACCGTCTCCATGCATCTGGCGACGGCTTTGGCGCGGATGGGACACAGGGTCAGCGGCCTTGATCTTGACCTGCGGCAACGCACGTTCGGGCGCTATGTGGATAACCGCAATGCCTTTATCAAACAGGCCAATCTGGACCTTGCCAGCCCCAAGCTGTGCGAGCTCCCCGAGATTGAGGCAAGCAGCCTGAAACCGGGCGAGAATGTCTATGACCATCGGCTAAGCGCGGCGGTGGCGTCGATGGAGCCCGATAATGATTTCATCCTGATCGATTGCCCCGGCTCGCATACCCGCCTGTCACAGGTGGCGCATTCGCTTGCTGACACTTTGGTCACGCCGCTGAACGACAGTTTTGTCGATTTTGATCTGTTGGCCCATACGGACGCCATGGGTGACAAGATCACCGGCCCGTCAGTCTATTCCGAAATGGTCTGGACCGCGCGGCAGCTGCGGGCGCAGGCCGGGCTGGCCCCCATTGATTGGGTTGTAGTGCGCAACCGGATGGGCGCACAGCGGATGGTCAACAAGGATAAGATGGAAAAGGCGATCAAGAACCTGTCCAAGCGCATCGGCTTCCGCGTCGCACCGGGCTTTAACGAGCGGGTGATTTTTCGTGAATTGTTCCCGCGCGGGCTGACATTGCTGGATCTCAAAGATGTCGGCGTCAAACAATTGAATATTTCCAATGTTGCGGCACGACAGGAATTGCGCGATCTGATCAAGGCCCTGAACCTGCCCGGCGTGACGCCAGATTTCTAGGCGCGGGCAAGATATGATGGGCTGCCCTGCTTGACCGAATGCAGTGTCTCTTACGGTTTACGATCAAACATCGCACGCCCTGCTGACCTGCACCGGGCGTTCATCGTCGTAACCCCAAATGCAAGGGACACGGCGCGAAACACCCCGAGTATGTGACTCAAACCTGCCCGCTTGCCTCTATTCCGGATGCCCGTCATTCTGGGGCGCATCGTCGCAAATATTATACCACGAAGGTTTTTCGCCAACGAATTCATGCGATTGATTCATGAGTTCGATGTCCCCATCAAGCGCATTTGCCGCAATTGGAAAACTATCCTTGGGCGAAAGTATTTCACCCAGCGAGGTGCCGCAGATTTCGCAGAAACACCGGCCATAGACATAAGGGCTGATGGGTTCGAAAACGCGAACGGACTCCTTACCTGAAATCCACCTAAGGTCTTCCCTTTTGACAAATACGATGGTGCTTGCGCCCACCTTGCGACACCTTGAACAGTGACAGGTTCCCACAAATGACGGTGTCTTTGCCAATTCAAATTGAACCGCTTTGCAGCAGCAACTTCCCTTGATCATAGTCTTCTCTTTCCTGTTTCCCTGACCTTCCTCTCATGTTTGCCCAGCGACCGAAACATGGCATGCTGACAGCATCATGGCAGCATCAAACACGGGGACTGATTTTGCGCAAAGCGGAACGACTATTCGAGGTGATCCAACTTCTGCGCCTTGCGCGAGAACCGATCTCGGCACAGCAGATTGCAAAAGAACTGGGGTCGTCCCAACGTTCGGTTTATCGAGATATATCGGCGTTAAAGGCACAGAATGTTCCAATCAGGGGCGAGGCCGGCATCGGCTATATCCTTGAAAAGGGGTTTGACATGCCGCCTTTGATGTTGACCTCGGATGAGCTGGATGCGGCAGTTTTGGGTGCGCATTGGGTTGCAAGCCGCGGTGAGCCGGATTTGGCAAAAGCCGCACATAACTTTCTGGCAAAGATCGAAGTGGTCGTTCCAGAACGCCTGCGGGGACAGGTGCTGGAACCTGCGACAAGTGTTGCACCTGTTGTGCCAACAAAGGAGATGGTCAGCTCTTCGTTTCTAAGGAATGCCATCCGACTACACCGAAAGATATCGCTGGTATATGAAGATGGTTCTGGCGCTCGCACAGAGCGGGTGGTCTGGCCCATTCTGCTTGGGTATCGGGATGCGGGGCGTATTCTGGCGGCTTGGTGTGAGTGTCGAAGCGGCTTTCGGTACTTTCGAACGGAACGTATGATTTCAGCGGATATACAAGCGCAACGGATACCGGAAAATGCGCGGGCTTTGCGTGCGCGCTGGCGTTCTGCGATGGACCATGAACGGGCAAGCTATGCCAAGCAACCCAAGGGTGAGGAATAGCAGGTTTCGTTAGCCTTTGGCACGCCCCCAATCTTGCCGCCTTCTTTGGGAACGTCCGGTTCTGCGTTTGGTCATTGCTCGTGGAGAGTTCACATTCCAGACCTCAAATAATCGGATTTACACCCGCTGCCGCGTGTTGCGCCCATTGAACTGGCGCAGCAGCAAGACCAGGTTGGAAACCACCAGCGCGCCAATCACGATACCGCCCCCAAGCAGCGCATAAGCTCCGGGATTCTCGCCCACCACAGCCCATGCCAGCAACGGGGCCAGCACCGATTCCAACAAGACCAGAAGCCCCACCTCAGCCGAGGTGATGAAACGTGGCCCAATTGCCAACAGAACCGAACTGGCCAAAATGACCCCCGCATGCCCCAACACCAAAGGGGCCTGATCCAACGGCATCGATAAGGGATCCGCAAAGGGGGCGATCAGACAGGCGGCCAAAATATATGCCATGGCCACACCGGGCACCATCGACACGTTTCGCACGCGACGCGCGGCGGTAAGGGCTGCGGCGAACAGGGCGGAAACACTCAGCGCCAAAAGGTCGCCTGTTAGGCTGGCATTCTGGGTCTCTCCCGACCCGTAGGCAATGATCGCGAGACCCGGCACAACCGCAGCAATGGTCAACCATGTACGCACCCCAAAAGGTTCGCTCAGAAAAACGCGGCTAAGGATGGACGCAAAAATTGGCAGCGAGGCGATGATAAACACCACATTGGCCACTGAAGTCAGGCTGACGGCCACCACAAACAGTACCCCGCTGGCCCCGACACCAATCATATAGATCACACCATAGCGCCCGCTGCGCAGCACCGCGCGAAAAGGGTCCGTTCCCGCAGTGAGCAAAATCCAAAGCGCCGATAACCCGCCTGCCAACAGCAAACGCCAAAAGGCAATGGTCAGGGCGTCCGCCGCAATCAGGCGCACAAACAAGGAATCCGGTACCACAAAAAGGACGCCAAACAGCGTAATCAACAATCCTTTGGCCTGATCACTCATGCCAAAGCTGTGACGCGAAACACCCCCTAAGTAAAGTCGCGCGGGGTGCCCCCACCGAGTTTGACCAATGCCCGGCGCAGGGTCATCGCCTCTTCCGGGTCCAATTGTTTCAGTAACGTCGATTCATAATTTTCTGCCACGCTGCGCAAATCATCATAGGCCGCCCGCCCCTGTTTCGTCAGCGTCAGCCGTGTCACCCGCCGGTCAGAGCAATCCAAAGCGCGTTCAATAAAACGTCGTTCTGTCAGGCGCTGAACGGCGCGGCTGATCTTGGTCTTATGGGTTTTTGCACGCAGCCCAATCTCGCTTGCCGACATCTGCCCGTATAGCCCCAGATGAAACAGCACCCGCCACTCTGTCCGTAACATTCCGTACCGATTTTTATAAACCTGTTGAAATGTAAGGGAGCTGACCTCTGCAGCCTGATTCAACAAATAGGGGAGAAAAGACTGTAGTTCAAAATTGGATTGCATCATCGGAAGCCTGTTGTTGGTTACAAAAACAACCATTACATATGCAACTGAGTCTGAAAAGAGGACATTGGAGTGCCAAAGATGAACCGTCAGCTAACGCCAAGCGATATGACAACTGCTGCGACGCCCATGGGCACGCTTGAAGGCTATATGCCCGGTTTCGGGAATGATTTCGAAACCGAAGCTCTGCCCGGCGCGCTGCCTCAGGGTATGAATTCGCCACAGAAAGTGAACTATGGCCTTTATGGTGAACAGCTTTCTGGCACGGCCTTCACCGCCCCCTCGCATCAGAACGAGCGCACATGGTGCTACCGCATCCGCCCTTCCGTCAAACATTCGCACCGCTACGAACGGATTGAGCTGCCCTATTGGAAATCCGCGCCACACATCCCCGAAGATGTGACCAGCCTTGGCCAATACCGCTGGGACCCGGTGCCCCACGGCGAGGCCCCGCTGACATGGCTGACTGGCATGCGCACAATGACCACCGCCGGTGATGTGAATACTCAGGTCGGCATGGCCAGCCACATCTATCTGGTGACCGAAAGCATGGTCGACAGCTATTTCTATTCCGCTGATTCCGAACTGTTGGTGGTTCCGCAGGACGGGCGCTTGCGGTTTTGCACCGAGCTGGGCGTGATTGATCTGGAGCCCAAGGAAATCGCCATCCTGCCGCGCGGCTTGCTCTATCGCGTCGAGGTCCTTGAAGGGCCGGCACGCGGCTTTGTCTGTGAAAACTATGGTCAGAAATTTGAATTGCCCGGCCGTGGCCCCATTGGGGCCAACTGCATGGCCAACCGGCGCGACTTCAAAACACCCGTGGCGGCATTTGAGGACCGCGAGGTTGCCTCTACCGTGACGATCAAATGGTGCGGCCAGTTCCACGAGACACATATCGGCCATTCGCCGCTGGATGTGGTTGCATGGCATGGCAATTACGCCCCGGTGAAATACGACCTGCGCACCTATTGTCCGGTGGGGGCGATCCTGTTTGACCATCCCGATCCGTCGATCTTTACCGTGCTGACGGCGGCCTCCGGCGTGGAAGGCACCGCAAATATTGACTTTGTGCTGTTTCGCGAGCGCTGGATGGTGGCCGAAGATACCTTTCGTCCACCGTGGTATCACAAGAACGTCATGTCCGAACTGATGGGCAATATCTACGGCCAGTATGACGCCAAGCCCAAGGGGTTCATCCCCGGCGGCATGTCCCTGCACAACATGATGCTGCCACATGGGCCGGACAAAAACGCCTTTGAAGGCGCATCCAATGCTGACCTTGAGGCGGAAAAGCTCGACAACACCATGAGCTTTATGTTCGAGACACGTTTCCCACAGCACCTGACCGAATTTGCCGCCAAGGAAGCGCCGCTTCAGGATGACTACATCGATTGCTGGAGCGACATTGAAAAGAAATTCGACGGCACACCCGGTAAGAAGTGATCGAAGTTTTGGGTGTAATCATGCTGCTACTTATGGCGTTTGTCCTTTGCTTTATCTGCTGGGCGTGGTGGCAAAAGTTTGTCAATCAGCGCCCGGACAGATATGGCAAGGGGCCCGGCCACGATTTGCGCGGCCCTGAACGCGGACAATGGGACCGCCCCGACTAGTCAGAACACAGGCCCATGGCCAATATAGCCAATGAAGGGCCGATGGCCCGCTCATCCGATAGGACAGGAAAAAGAATGACACGACTGACATCATGGGTCGAAAGCGCCAATACCGCTGACACCGATTTCCCGCTGAACAATCTGCCTTATGGTGTGTTTTCAACCAACAGCCTTGAGGCGCGCTGTGGTGTGGCCATCGGTGACATGATCCTTGATATGGCCGCATTGGAAGAAGAAGGCATTGTGACGCTGGCCGAAGAAGCCGTATTCGACGTGCCCTATTGGAATGACGTGATGGAATTGGGCCCGGACACATGGGCCACCCTGCGCACCCGCTTGACCGAGATGCTGACCACAGATTCCGCGGAACAGGCCAAGATCGCGCCACATCTGGTGCCCATGTCCGAGGCTGTCCTGCATATGCCGATGGTTGTTTCGGAATATACCGATTTCTACGCTGGCCGCCATCACGCCACCAATGTCGGCACGATGTTTCGCGGGGCCGAAAATGCGCTGCCGCCGAACTGGCTGCATATTCCCATCGGTTATAACGGGCGTGCTTCAACGGTTGTCCCTTCTGGCACTGATATCATCCGTCCCAATGGCCAGCTGAAAGCCCCTGACGCAGACACACCGTCCTTCGGTCCGTGCAAACGCCTTGATATCGAACTTGAAATGGGCGCGATTGTCGGCACCTCCACCGATATGGGACGGCCCATCGGCGTGGCCGAAGCGGATGATATGATCTTTGGGTATGTGCTGCTGAACGACTGGTCGGCGCGTGACATTCAGGCTTGGGAATACCAGCCACTTGGCCCGTTTCAGGCCAAGGCCTTCGCCACTTCGATCAGCCCTTGGATTGTGACCAAAGCCGCGCTTGAACCCTTCCGCACCTCGACACCGGAGCGTGAATTCGAACTCCTGCCCTATCTGCAGGAACCCGGTCCCATGCTCTATGACATCGACCTGAGTGTTCTGATTGAACCAGAAGGGGGGCAACAAGAGGTCATCGCGCGGACCAATTACAATGAAATGTACTATTCCGCCGCCCAGCAACTGGCGCATCATGCCTCTTCCGGCTGCGCCATGAATGCCGGTGACCTGCTTGGCTCCGGCACCATCTCGGGCAAGGAAAAATCCGAACGCGGCAGCCTGCTGGAACTCAGCTGGGGCGGCAAGGAGCCAATCACCCTACAAGATGGCACCACCCGCAGCTTCCTGAACGATGGTGACACCATGATCCTGACGGGCCACGCTCAGGGCGACGGATACCGCATCGGCTTTGGTGCCTGTGCCGGTAAAATCGTCCCCGCTGTTGATTTCCCCTGACCCTTATCCTTCATCTTGCCCTTAAACTCACTGCTGCACTCTCCTCGTGCGCCCCATTCGAAAGAGCCCCCAATGGCCAAAGCATTTGCCTCCCAAGGCGACATGACCGAAAAGAAAATCACCTTTGACGAGGTCGGCCGCGACCTTTGGGCCTTTACCGCTGAAGGCGACCCCAATTCAGGCGTTATTATCGGCGATGACAGCGTGATGATTGTCGAAGCGCAGGCCACCCCGCGCCTTGCCAACAAGGTCATCGAAAAAGTCCGCGAAGTGACCGACAAACCGATCACCCATCTGGTACTGACCCACTATCATGCGGTGCGGGTGTTGGGGGCCTCGGCTTACGGTGCAGATCAGATCATTATGTCCGATGTCGCCCGTGGCATGGTCGAGGAACGCGGGCAGGAAGACTGGGACAGCGAATTCCAGCGCTTCCCCCGCTTGTTCGAGGGGCATGAGTCAATTCCCGGCCTGACCTATCCGACCACAACCTTCAGCG
Source organism: Sulfitobacter pacificus (assembly GCF_030159975.1). Taxonomy (NCBI): domain Bacteria; kingdom Pseudomonadati; phylum Pseudomonadota; class Alphaproteobacteria; order Rhodobacterales; family Roseobacteraceae; genus Sulfitobacter; species Sulfitobacter pacificus. Next base: position 69,149 of record NZ_BSNL01000001.1, on the reverse strand, counting down.
ACAGCATGACCGTTTACCTTGGCAAGCGCCGGGTTGATATCAAACAGATCGGGCGCGCCCATACTGCGGGGGATGCGGTGATCCATATGCCGGACGAAAATGTGATGTTCACCGGTGACATCGTCGAAGATCACTCTGCCTGCTATTGCGGCGATGGGTATTTTGGCGACTGGGGCCAAACGCTAGACAATATCGCCGCCTATGATGTTGACGCCATTGCCCCCGGTCGGGGCGGCGCGTTGATCGGCAAAGAGGCTGTTACCCGCGCGATCGACTCCACCCGCGATTTCGTCAACAGCACCTACGCCCCGGCAGCACGGGTCGCGGCGCGCGGCGGTTCATTGAAGGAAGCATGGGACGCCGTGCGCGCCGAATGTGATCCCAAGTTCAAAGATTACGCCATCTATGAACACTGCCTGCCCTTTAACGTCGCCCGTGCTTATGACGAGGCCCGCGGCATCGCGCACCCACGCATCTGGACCGACAAACGGGATCTGGAAATGTGGGCCGCCCTTCAGGGCTAAGCCGCAAAACGACTCTGGCAGGGGATTCGTCTCCTGCCGGTCCTTCCCCGAATCCTTGCCACGAAAATAGCCGCAGCCGCGCATTTCCCTATGAAACCCGCTGCTCACACCATTTTCCAAAGGCTAAAAAATCCTTACCTTTATGTCGTGGAACAGGCCCCCGTTAGAATGAAACCGGCAGGGATGCTTGTACGCAAACGACATCGGGGCTGGACCAAAAGACGCCTGCGGGTTAATCTGCGCATTCCCATACATTTCCAACCCGCTTGGTCTTAACCCGTCAGGCAGACGCCTTGGACCAGACCGGGTTTCGCCCTGCATAACTTCGCAGCGCAGGGTTGACCTGTGGTCTCACTGTGATTGACTGTCTGTGATGTTTCGAACCGAAGCACAATAACGACGGCGAAGAACCGCATCACCTACTTGTGGGCCCAAGGGACCGCGACAACAGAAGAGGAAGAATAATGAGTTTTTTGACACGTAACGGGACCCCCCTGCCACAATCCGTTCTTGATTCTGCCGAAGCCGCCAAAAAAGACCCGGTCAACCGCCGCGAGTTTCTGGCGCTGGCCAGCGCCTTTGGTGCAACAACCGCAACTGCTTATGCGATGATCGGCATGCCTGCGCCGGCACAGGCAGCGGGCCATAAGGAAGGCGGCACCGTACGTTTCCAGATGGAAGTGCGCGCGCTCAAGGATCCGCGCACCTATGACTGGTCACAAATCGCGAACTTTTCCCGCGGCTGGCTTGAATACCTCGCCATTTGGGAAAACGATGGTACCTTTACCCCTGCCCTGCTGGAAAGCTGGGAAATCAACGATGATGCGACCGAATACACCCTGAACGTTCGCAAGGGCGTGAAGTGGAACAATGGTGACGACTTCACCGCGGATGACGTTGTGCGCAACATCAAAGGCTGGTGTGACAAGTCTCTGGAAGGCAATTCCATGGCCGGCCGTTTTGCCACGCTGATCGACGAAGCCACCGGTCAGGCGATTGAGGGCGCAATCACCGCAACAGACAGCCACACTGTTTCACTGAAACTGCCTGTCTCTGACATCACCCTGATCCCCGGCATGGCGGATTACCCTGCGGCGATCACCCATAGCTCTTTTGACGCAGAGAAGATGGTTGAAAACCCAGTCGGCACCGGCCCTTACCTGCCAGAGTCGCTGGAAGTCGGCGTTAAAGGGGTGCTGGTTAAGAACACCGACCACACATGGTGGGGCACCGAAGTCTACGGTGGTCCCTACATCGACCGTCTGGAATACATTGACTACGGCACAGACCCTTCCGCGTGGATCGCAGCATCCGAAGCAGAAGAAGTGGATGCGCATTATTCCATGGAAGGTGAATACATCGACATCATGTCCACACTGGACGGCTGGGTCGAGAACTCCATCGCCACGGCGGCGACGATTGTGATCCGCCCCAACCAGCTGGCCGAAGTTGACGGCAAGAAACCCTATGAGGACAAGCGCGTGCGGCAGGCCATCGCAATGGCTGTAGACAACGAAGTGCTGCTTGAGCTTGGCTATGCCGGTCGTGGTATCGTTGCCGACAACCACCATGTCGGCCCGATGCACCCCGAATTTGCGGAAATTCCACCCCGCAAGGTTGATCCGGCTGCGGCCAAGGCCCTGATGGATGAAGCGGGCATGGGCGATTACGAGCACGAGCTGTTCTCGATTGACGATGCATGGCGCAAGGACACCACCGATGCGGTGGCAGCCCAGTTGCGTGACGCGGGCATCAAGGTCAAACGGACAATCCTGCCGGGTTCCACCTTCTGGAACGACTGGACGAAATATCCGTTCTCCTCGACCAACTGGAACGCACGTCCGCTGGGTGTCCAGATCTGGGCCCTTGCCTATCGTTCTGGTGAAGCCTGGAACGAAGCCGGTTATTCAAGCGAGGCTTTCGATGCCCTTCTGACCGAAGCGCTTGCAACCGCAGACGTCGAAGCCCGCCGCGAGATCATGGCCAAGGGTCAGGCGCTGATGCAGGAAGATGGCGTAACGATCCAGCCATATTGGCGCTCTCTCTACAACCACACCAAAGAGGGTCTGGTTGGCGCAGAGCACCACATCGGCTTTGAGTACCATCCAGCACGGATGGCATGGACCTAAATCAGGTTTAACATATCGGGAAAGGGCTGCGCATTGCGCGGCCCTTTTCGTTTTCGCCATTCGGATTTGGTCGAACGGTAGCATCAAAGCCAGTCAGGCACCTTGCCCAACGGGAAGTGGATGGCACAGTGCAACAGCCGGATCAGCGTGTCCTCATCCATCCCCTCTGCACGCAGCCGCGCAGAGATCGGGCGCAAAGCATCATGCATTGCCGCAACAAGCGCCGCGTCGGACAGGGCAACGCGTGTGACCTTGCCGAACCATGCTTCCTCAAGGATCAGATCCTCAATCAGCGGGTCAATCACCGCGCCACCGCCACCGGGATAACGATAATACCCAACGCCCCCGCCCTTGCCCAGACGCCCTTCGGCCACCATGCGCGGCAGGATCGGCACCGTTCTTTCAGGATTGCGCGCCAGCACCTTGTCCAACCCCAGTAGATCCTGCGCCTCACAAGGGCCCATATCATAGCCCCAGCCGCACAGCGCCTCGTCCAGCTCCCAAGGGTTGGTATGGTGATACAACAGATACGCACCCGCCTGCCAAAAGGCATCCTGCACGGCTTGCACCGCCGTTTCGGTGGTCATCTTCCGATATCAAGAAACTGGTGTTTGGCCACCGCCGCCAGCAATGTGTTCAACGAGGACCCAACCGTGCGGTTTGAGGTATCAACCTGCGCTTCGGCACGCTCATAAAGTGGGGACCGCGCCTGCAACAGATCCTTGAGATGTGCCATGGCTGCGGGATTGCCTTGCATCGGGCGGTGATCCCCCTGCCCGCGTACCCGCTGCATATGTTCAGCCGGGCTGGTCCTGATCCAGACAGTATGAAACCGCTCAAGCAGATGGGCAAAGGTGCTTTCTTCGGCCACGATCCCGCCAGCCACAGCCAAAATCATCCGGTCGTGCCGTGCACTGACCCGCTCTAGCGCCTCGGCTTCCAGCTTGCGATATCCCGCCTCGCCGTAAAACGCCATCACCTCGGCCAGCGGCATATCCGCTGCCGCCTCAACCTCGCGGTTCAATTCGACAAAGGGGATGCCCAACGCCTGTCCCGCCCGTGCGCCTAGCGTCGATTTTCCCGCCCCGCGCAGCCCGATCAGACAGATACGCCCCGCCCGCAACAGGCGTGGGTTTTGCGGGGCAAGCATGCTGCACACACGTTGCTGCACCTCCTCAGGGGCCTGATGATAAAGTGCCGCCACCCGCAAGACATCATGATCCAGCGGGGCCTGTTCGGTCAGCAAGGCCTCTATCCGCACGTCCAGCGCCCCTGCCACCCGTTGCAACAGCAGCACAGAAATATTGCCCTCGCCCGCTTCCAGCTGGGCCAGATAGCGTGGTGATACGCCGGACCGCTCTGACAAGACGCGCCGGGACAGGCCGCGTTGCTTGCGCAGCATCGCGACCTTGGCCGCAAGGGTCTGGATCATCCGGGTTCCGGGATCCGGTGGCTTGGATGATGATCTGCTCATCTTGGCTACCTGTTGGGTCATGCGTGGCCCCGCCGCCCGGTTTTCGGCACGCACTTATGCATCACGTATCAACGGCTCAATCACATGGCGCATATAGTCGGGTGCGGGCTGGCTTTTGAACTTATCCGCGATGGTGAAAACACAGGTAAAACTACCCTCAAAACACAAGACCCCGTCTTGCGAGGCATTGACGGCAAAGGTGATCGATTTGGTCCCCAACTTTGTTGGAAAGGTTTCACACATCAAGGTATGGCGCGGCGTTACAGGACTTTGGAAATTCAACTCCATCCGCACAAAAGGCGTGCCGACGTTGCGGTCAATTTCCATCTGGAACCAACCCTCGCCGTCAAAATGCGCCTCCCACCATGCATTAATCGCATCCAGCGCAAAATACGGTAATCGCGCTGTATAGGCGATGCGCGCCGGGTCACAATCCCCCCATGTCACGTTGATCGGATGGATAAAGGGCGCGCTCATTCAATAGGTCTCCACATGATACCGGCCATCCTCGCGCATGGCGTCACGCAAAGCAGTCCATTGTTGCCCCGTGCTTTCCGCGATTGAGGTCAGGGCAAGCTCCACCCCTTCCTCCATCCCGCGCAAACCGCAGATATAGATATGGGTTTTATCATCTTGCAGGATTTCCGCGATGCTGTCTTGTTCGGCAATCATCCGGTCCTGTACATATTCCTTATCCTGATCCGGCAGACGGCTGAACACCAGATGCTTTTTCAACAGGCTGTCAGGAATTTTCTTGAGCGGGCCGAAGTATGGCAGGCTTTCTGGGCTACGTGCGCCGAAGAACATCGTCATGCCGCCTGTGGCCCCGCTGCGCTGGCGCTGCATGGTGAAGGCCCGCATCGGCGCAGAGCCGGTGCCGGTACAGATCAGCAGCAAATGCGCATCAGGGGTTGAGGGCAACAGGAAGGTTGCACCAAAGGGGCCGGTGACCTCGACGCTGTCGCCCAGTTTCAAATCACACAGGAAGTTCGAGGCAAGCCCCTTTTCCTCGCGTTTCACCGTCAGCGAAATATTGTGATAGCCAGGGCGCTCCCCGTCTCGCGGGCTGGAAACTGAATAGAGCCGTGGCAGATGCGCATTGCCATCGGCATCGGTGCCGGGTGGGATGATGCCCACGGATTGCCCTTCCAGCACGGGAAACGGCAGCGCGCCGGGATCAAGGATGATGTGGCGTACATCATGATCGGGATCATCGGTCAGGCGATAATTGCCCTGCACTTTCATGGTTGCAGGTTTGCCAAGATTATACATGTTGATTGCGGGTTTGGCCGCTGACGCCGGTGCTTTGGCCTTGCCGCCTGCCCCTTTATGCGCCTCGGCCAGCAGGGCCGCGATTGGATCAGCCGTTTCCGTTTCGGCGGCCACTTCGATGTCTTCCTGCTCTGGCAGTTCGTCCATCTCGTATTGCTGTTCCAGCGTGTAGGGCTCTGCCACAACGCGCCATTCGTCGATCGAGCCGGTCGGGCAGACTGGGATGCAGTCCATGCAAAAATTGCAAATCTCGGCGTTCACCACGACATTCATATCGTCATGTTCAATCGCGCCAATCGGGCAGGTCATTTCGCAGGTATAACAACGAATACAAATCTCTGGGTCGATCAGGTGCTGTTTGACGGGCTGGTTCATGGGTTGCGGTCTTTCAGGATCAGGTTCGGGATCAAGATCGAATCCAGAAGCGCCTGACAGATGCCCTTACAGTCGTCACACCCGACGCAGACCACGTGCTGGGCCTCAAGATCGCGGGCCAGTGCCCGGGTGCGGGGCGCATAGCCGATAGCTTGTTGAGCTTGCATGAAATGAACTCCCTTTTTCGATTGACCGGCGCCCCCCGCAGGCCATGTCAAACAGGGGGCGGCGGCGATGCCTTAAGCCATGTGCAGCTTAACATATTCGTAATCACCCGGCTTGTTATCGATCCCGACTTTGGGCGCGGCAATCCAGGAGGCATATTTACCCGGCTCATAGCAAGGCACCATCAGCGACTGGATGTAATCGCCATCCGCTTTGGTCGGCAGCCATTCGTCGCGGCGCTGGTGCCATTCATCTGCTGAAATCACATCCCCCTCGGGGCTGACTGCTACAGTCGAGAAGACACCGATCTGGCGGTGAAACCCTTCATGCGGCAGCTTCAATTCGAACTCGACGCCGGATTTGGCAATCAGCTTGTTCCAGCGCCCCACACCACCGGCCGCATCCCGCACGTAGTCATCCCGCAGGCGCATGTTGATCGCGGTCAACGCAGGCACGTCTTCGGTCAGGATTTTACCATCCTTGATCGAGGTCACCGGATATGTGTCATTCTTGAGCTGGTGATCATCATCAATCCGCTGCTCCATATACCGCCCCTTGATGCCATAGTTGAAGGCATTGGCGGCATTGGTCGACACTTCCTGACCGAACAGATCAAGCGACAGCGTGTAATGAAGGTTCAGCTTTTTCTGGATCGTCGGCAGGTCGATCACCCCCAGATCGCGGATCTTGTTGATGTCATAGGGGTCGGTGATGCCGTGCTTGTTCATTGCCTCAAGTGTAGCCTGAATGGTGCGGCCCACGCCGGTTTCACCCACAAACATATGATGCGCTTCCTCGGTCAGCATGAAACGGCAGGTGCGCGACAGCGGGTCGAACCCCGATTGCGCCAGGCTTTCCAGCTGCATCTTGCCATCACGGTCAGTGAAATAGGTGAACATGAAAAAGGACAGCCAATCCGGTGTTTCCTCGTTAAACGCGCCCAACATGCGCGGCGCATCTTCGTCACCGGAGGAGCGGACCAAAAGATCATTCGCCTCTTCGCGGCCATCACGGCCAAAATACTTTTGCAGTAGATAGACCATTGCCCAAAGGTGCCGGCCTTCCTCTACGTTCACCTGAAACAGGTTGCGCATGTCGTAAAGTGACGGCGCGGTCAGGCCCAGAAAGCGTTGCTGCTCAACCGACCCCGGTTCAGTGTCCCCTTGGATCACGATCAGGCGTTTCAACATATTTCGGTATTCACCGGGCACTTCCTGCCAGGCGGGTTCACCCATGTGTTCGCCCATCGGGATTTTACGGTCCTCGACGGCGGGTGCCAGCAGAACACCCCAACGGTATTCGGGCATTTTGACGTAATCGAATTTCGCCCAGCCCTTTGGGTCAACGCTGACCGCGGTACGCAAATAGACCATGCTTTCCTGAAAGTTCTGCGGGATCAGATCATTCCACCAGTTGATATAACCGGGGTGCCATTTCTCCAGCGCTTTCAATACCTTCTTGTCTTCAGACAGACCCACATTGTTTGGGATTTGCGTGTCATAGCTTACGTTGATCAGATCGAGCATTGGTTTCCTCCAGTTGGGGGTCAAATTCTTTTGAAGAATTTGGGCCGGATTTTTCAAAAAATCCGTGCCCGTTACACACGTTCCATATTGTATTTGCCGCGCACACCTGTGCCGTAGCGTTGCAGCGCGCCCTCTTCTCCCACCGCATTGGGGCGTTGGAAAATCCAGTTCTGCCACGCGGTCAGGCGCCCGAAAATCCGGGTTTCCATGGTCTCTGGTCCGGCAAACCGCAGGTTGGCTTCCATCCCTGTCATCGCATCCGGGCTAAAGCTGGCGCGTTCTTCCATGAACAGGCGCACCTCATCCTCCCAATCGATATCATCGTAGGCATAGGTGATCAGGCCCAGCTCCTCGGCGGCATCGGCCTCCAGCGCCTCTCCAATCGCGCTGCGCAGTTTTTCAACCTGCTCTGGCGTACCAAGGAAGCGGGTTTCCAATCGGGTCAGATCGTTGCTCATTTTGTAAGTGCCGAAATTCCCGTCGGACAGGGTGATCACCGCCAGCGGGCGGTCATCATCGTCAAACTCTTCCAGCATCATATAGCTGCGGTCCACCGCCCAGAGCAGTTCGGCCAATGGCCCCGCAAAACAGGACCCGTGTTCGACAATCGCGACCAAGCTGCGCGAGGTCATATCGATGCGTTTCAGCAGCCGTTTCCAGTAATGCAGCACCTCATTGGCCAGCCAGTGGTCACAGTTTTCCAACAACAGCGCCTCATGGGCCAATAGGATCTCAGGGTCGCCCTGTGTCTGAAACTCGATCAGCCCCAGCTCTTTTTCATTATTGCGCAGGTGCAGGATTGCATCGTCCAATTCGCGCGCGCAGCGCAGCATCCATGCCTCTGCACCTTCAGCCTCAAACACGGTCATGTCAGCGGGGGCGGCAGCATCCGGCCCTTTGACCCTCACAGTTGCCCGCATTTGCTTGCGATCAAGCGCAACTTCGATGGTGGAATAACGGATGCTGTCTTCGGCAAAGCTGCGGGTGATCGGGGTCAGCTCAATGCCTTTGGCAACATCTGCTTTGGTGGAGTCATCTGCCAGCTGTTTCGCCCGCTCGGCCACTTTTTCATCAAATGTGGAGTTCGGGAATACCTCATCAACCAGCCGCCATTCGACCGCGCGTTTGCCTTTCACACCTTCCTCGATGGAACAGAACACATCCGCCAGATCGCGCCGCACCTTGCGTTTGTCGGTCACGCGGGTCAGCCCGCCGGTGCCCGGCAAAACAGCCAGCAAAGGCACCTCTGGCAGGGCCACAGAAGAGGTTGAATCATCCGTCAGCATCAGGTGGTTACAGGCCAGCGCCAGCTCGTAACCGCCACCGGCACAGGCTCCTTTGATGGCGCAGATATAGTTTTGCCCGCTGTCCGCCAATGCCGCCTCATAGGTGTTGCGGGTCTCATTGGTGAATTTGCAAAAATTGACCTTATGCGCATGAGGTGCGCCGCCCAGCATGCGGATATTGGCACCGGCGCAGAACACCTTGTCCTTGGCAGAGCGCATCACCACAACCTTCACCTCGGGGTGTTCGAACCGCATCCGCTGCACCACATCCGAAAGCTCGATATCAACGCCCAGATCATAGCTGTTCAGTTTCAGCTCATAGCCATCAAACAGCCCGCCTTTTTCATCGACATCCATCGACAGCCAGGCAATCGGGCTATCGTATTCAACCTTCCAGTGGCGGTACTTGGACGGATCGGTCTGAAAATCGATAACCTTGGTCATACAGAGGCCCCTGTTGGTCGAGAATATAATTTTGCGTATTATATTTCATCCACCCCCAAGACCAATACGGGCAAGCCCACCAATTTATCGCCCTTTCTGCACTATCATGCAGAAAACCTCTTATTCAGGGTCAAGAAACAGGCGCAGCTTCTTAACTCGGGCCCGCACCTGCGCGGGTTTCACACCCAGAATCGGCGCAGAGCTGGCGCATTTGTCCATGTGATCCTCAACCATATCGCACAGCCGTTCTGCCGCATGGGGCCGCGCCATCAGGATTTTCAACTGCGCATTGGCCAGTTGGATCAGAGCCTGCACCATCTCGCGCTCTGGAGTGGCCGCCGGGGTCTGCATCCACACGGCTTCCAGCACCTCGTGACATTCCCAATAAAAGCCCGCGTCAAGATAGATCATCCCGGCGCGAAACGCTTGGGTATGCTGCAGGTCAGCCAGCGGGATACCAGTCTGCAGACTGCTTTTAATGCCATCAAACCAATCTTCTGGATGTCGGGTATTTTGCCCGGGCACATAGGCATGTGGCGGCATCGGGATCGGTGCCACCGGATCAGGCAATGGCGACTTCTTGCTGCTCCAACCGCCATAGACGGGCGCAAAATTCGTGGATCGCGGCCAAGGTCACATCCGGTTTTTCCAGATGCGGGGCATGGCCGCAGCCCTCAAGGATCACCGTTTCAATCGGCGCATAGATCCGCGTCTCGATCTCGTCAATCTGCGCCACTGTACCATAGGGATCGTCACGCCCCTGAATGGCCAGCACAGGAATGCGCAGATGATCAATCACATCCGCAACGTTCCATTTGGTAAAATCCGGGTCGGTCCAGGCATCATGCCAGCCATGAAACGCCACATCTACATCTCTGTGATACTTGGCCAATTTCGCCCGCAGATCACCCTCGCGGTAGGCTGTGCCCGCCGCGTGGATCGCGTCCAGACCAGATGCCTCAGCAAAGAAATGCGGCGCAATCAACACCAGCCCGCGCACCCGCATGTCAGACACAGAACCCCCATAGATCGTGGCAATTGTTGCCCCATCCGAATGGCCCAGCAGCACCGCCTGCATGATGCCAGCCGCGTCCATCACCGCGCCCAGCGTCTCTTCCGCCTCGCGGGTCATGTAATCCAGCGGGCGGGGCAGCGCGACAGAATCTGACGCCCCGTAGCCCGCCCGTGAATAGGCAAAGACGCCAAATCCCGTGGCCTTGGCCAGTGCCTGCGGCAGCCCCTTCCATTGCGCGACCGATCCCAACCCCTCGTGCAGCAATACCAGAGTGGGTGCCTGATCTGGGGGTGGCCCCCAGCAAGCGTATTCAAGTGCCTTGCCCTGCACCTGCATCCGCGCCTGTGGTGTCTCTGCCCATTGCAGTGCCATCACGCCTCCTCGCGCAGCTTGAAGCGCTGAATTTTTCCCGTGGCGGTCTTGGGCAGCTCTGTCACCCCTTCGATCCAGCGCGGGTATTTCCACAGGCCGATTTTGTTTTTCACCTGTGCCTTCAGCTCGTCCTTCAAAGGCTGATCCACCTCACCGGATTGCACCACGATATAGGCCTTGGGTTTTTCCAGCCCGTCCGCATCCCGATGTGCCACCACTGCCGCTTCCAGAACACGCGGATGATCGACCAAGGCGCTTTCAACCTCGAAGGGTGACAGCCAGATGCCCGAGACCTTGAACATATCATCGGTGCGACCACAATAGATCAGCCGCCCGTCTGCCCGGCGTTCGTATTTATCGCCGGTGCGGGTCCAGACCCCTTCAAAGGTTGCGCGGCTTTTGTCACGCTGGTTCCAGTAACAATTGGCCGCCGAGGCCCCGTTGACCAACAACTCGCCAATCTCGCCGGTGCCTACCTCTTCGCCTTTTTCGTCCACCAGTCGCAATTCATATCCCGGCACCGCAACGCCAGAGGTGCCATGCACAATGTCACCCGCGCGGTTGCTCAGGAAGATATGCAGCATCTCGGTTGATCCAACCCCGTCGAGAATGCCGACACCGGTGTGTTTTTCCCAGCGTTTGCTCACGTCTTCGGGCAGGGCTTCGCCAGCGGAAATACAGATCCGCATACGGGATTTGGGCGGGCCAGTTTCGTCCATCTGCGCCACCATCGCCGCGAATAATGTCGGCACACCGCAGAAGATCGTCGGTTGATGGCTGGTGATCGTGTCAAGCATCCCCGTTGGTGTTGGACGGCCAGTGAACAGCACGCTGGTGGCCCCGACCGAAAGCGGAAAGGTCATTTCATTGCCCAACCCATAGGCGAAAAAGAACTTGGCAGCAGAAAGCACAACGTCATCCTCCCGGATGCCCAGCACCTGCGCCCCATAGGTATCTGCCGTCGCCTGAAGGGCAGAGTGAACATGCGCCACGCCTTTGGGCTGACCGGTCGAACCGGAGGAATAGAGCCAGAAGGCAACCTCGTCCTTGCTAACGGCAGCGGTTTTAACTGTGGGGGCGTCTTTGATAAAGCCGTCGAAGGTCGTCATACCCTCGGGCGCGTCGCCAATGACAACCACCTGCCGGATATAGGGGTTGTCCGCCACCGCGGGTGCCACCACATCCCAAAGCGGGGCCGAGACAAACAGGATCGCGGCGCGGCTGTCGCGCAGGATGACGTCATAAACCGGCGTGGCCAGCAATGTGTTCAGCGGCACCGGCACCACGCCACATTTCAGCGCACCCCAAAAGATTTGCGGGAATTCGATCTGGTCCAGAACCAGCACTGCCGCGCGTTCTTCGGGGCGGAAACCAGCCTGCAAAAGGGCACCGGCAACCTGCCCCGCCCCCCGTGCCATCTGTGAAAAACTCAGCGCGCGCCCTGTCTCGGCCTCAACATAGGCCAGTTTGTCACCTCGCCCTTCAGTGATGTGGCGGTCAACAAAATACTGCGCCGCATTGGCGTGAACAGATGGCATCGGTCCCTCCCGTCTTTTCGCAACATTGTGCAGCTTGAGGGAGCAGTGGCAACGGTGAAACGGCTCTGGTGCATTTTAATGCCGCGCAGCATATCGCCACGCGGCATTTTGCTTATCCGGGCAGAAGGAACAAGGTAATCGCGGGAAAGGCGACCAGGATCACCACGCGCACAATGTCGGAGCCGACAAAGTACATCACCGCGCGATAGGTTTGTGTCATCGGGGTTTCCCGATCCATCGAGTTGATGATGAACAGGTTCATCCCCACCGGCGGTGTGATCAGCCCGACCTCGACCACAATCAGCACAAGGATACCAAACCAGATCGCCACATGTTCCGGCGACATGCCGAAATCCATTGCCATGATGACAGGAAAGAAGATCGGCACCGTCAACAGGATCATCGACAGGCTGTCCATCAGGCACCCGAACACCACGTAAAAGACAAGGATCACGCAGAGCACGAGCAAGGGTGAATACCCCTGCTCGACCACCCATCCGGCCATGAACTGTGGCACACCGGAGAGGGCCAGAAACCCGTTGTAGAACCCTGCGCCCAGCACGATGAAAAAGATCATACCGGTAGTGCGCGCTGTCCCCAGCAGGCTTTCACCCAGAACTTTCCAGTTCAGACTGCCGGACATCAAAGCCGCAATGCCGGTGCCTGCTGCCCCAATGGCAGACCCTTCGGTAGGGGTGAACCAACCAGCATAGATACCGCCAACCACAACGATAAAGATCGTCAGCACCGGCCAGCAATCAGCAAGGGCACGAAACCGCTCCGCCATCGGGATTGGCGCGCGGGTGCCCGCCGCATCGGGATGCAGGCGCACATAGATCGAAATCGTCAACATATAGCCAACAGCGGCCAGAATGCCGGGAATGAATGCAGCAAGGAACAGCTTGGCGATGTTCTGTTCCGTCAGGATGGCATAGATCACAAGGATCACAGACGGCGGGATCAGGATACCCAATGTACCACCAGCGGCCAAAGTCGCCGTCGAGAAACCGCCGGAATAGCCATAGCGTTTCAATTCCGGCAGGGCGACCTTGGACATGGTTGCAGCCGTGGCGAGTGACGATCCGCAGATCGCGCCAAAGCCCGCACAAGCACCAACCGCCGCCATTGCTACGCCGCCACGCCGGTGGCCCAGAAACCCCTCCGCTGCCTTGAACAGCGCCTGCGACATGCCCGAAAGGGTCGCGAATTGCCCCATCAGCAGAAACATCGGAATGATGCTCAGCGAGTAGCTGGAAAAGGTGGTGTAGGTCTCTGATTTCATCTTGGCCAGCAGCGGTGTGGGATTACCCCCCATGGCAAAATACCAGCCTCCAAAACCGCAAAGCAGCATCGCAAGGCCAATAGGCGCGCGCAAAAATACCATCAACAGCAAGACAGGGAAGGAATAAAAGCCCAGTTCAAGATTGCTCATATCAGTGTTCCCCATTCTCGGAAGGCAGGATGTTACGATTGCCCAACGCCTCGACTATCCGCACGACCGCACAATAGACCGCAACAATGCAGGCCACGACACCAGCGGCAAAGCTGGCGGCATAGGCCCACCAGACCGGAAACTGCAAGAACAAGGTGGTTTCACCATTCCCGAGATAACGCAGCATGCCCTCATACAGACGCCAGATGACCAGAATGATCGTCGCGGCCAGCACCACCTCCCAAAAAGCGGCGATCCAACGGTTTACCCCCCGCGACAACATCGAGGTAAAGACATCAACTGTCGCGTGAGCCCCGTAGAACTGACAGAGCGGCAGGAAGGAAAAAATCGCAAAAGCGACCCCCGCTTCAAGAACTTCATAGCTGCCGTTGATCTCTCCGACCCCCAGATCGAGAAGCCATTGTGCAGGCCCGGTAAAGCTTTGGGAGAAGAAGTCATTGTGCAGGAATTTATTGATGGCCCGTCCCACAATCGACAAGGACGTCAGCACGATCAACGCGATCAGAACGAGCCCCCCGGCCAATGCAGTTAAACGGGCAAGGGAGTGTACGGCGCGGTGCATAGGGAACTCACTTGTCATAAAAAACCTGCGCCGGCTCGTCGCTGACGCAGGTTATTTTTCTGGATCAAAGCTTATTTGTCGTAAGCGTCCATCAGAGCGCGGGCTTCATCGATCAATGCCTGACCGTCGATGCCTTTACCCTTCATATCAGCGATCCATTCATCATAGATCGGCTGGGCCACATCGCGCCATGCCTGCACATCGTCACCGCTGACGGTCACGATGGTATTGCCACGGTCCACAGCGGCCTGACGGGCAGGAATGTCACTGTCGGCCTGTGTGCCACCGGCAAAGATAGAGAACTCAAGGCCGGAGTTGTCATCGATCACCTTTTGCAGATCCGCAGGCAGCCCTTCATAGCGGTCCTTGTTCATCGCCAGAACAAAGGTCAGCACATAAAGCGCGTTGCCTTCAAACTCAGTGTGATTCGACACCAGCTCTGGCACTTTGAGGGCGGCGGTTACTTCCCAAGGGATCGTTGTCCCGTCGATTACACCTTTGGACAGACCTTCTGGAACCGCGGGCACCGGCATCCCAACCGGAGTTGAGCCGACTTTTTCCAGCAGCTGGTTCACCAGACGGGAGCCACCACGGATTTTCAGGCCTTCCATATCAGAGGGCGTTTTGACCTCTTTGTTGACGTGGATCATGCCGGGGCCGTGTACCCATGTGCCAAGGATATGCACATCCTTGAACTCTGTGTCCTTCATGTGTTTTTCGAACATCTGCCAATAGGCAGAAGACATCGCACGGGCATTTGTCATCATGAACGGCAGTTCAAACACCTCGGTCGATGGGTAACGACCCGGCGTATATCCAACCACGGTCCAGACGATGTCGGCAACGCCATCGATGGCCTGATCCATCAGCTCCGGTGGCTTACCGCCCAGTTGCATGGAGGGGTAACGCTCGATCTTGATGCGCCCTTCGCTTGCCGCTTCAACCTTATCCGCCCAGACGTCCAATACCAGCTTTGGCACATTGGCCTGTGGTGGCAGGAACTGATGCATGCGCAACGTGACTTCCTGCGCCATGGCGGTGGTCGCCATCAAGGTCGCAGCGACAGCAGCGCCGGCAATCCCCATCAGAGTTTTACGTAATTTCATCGACTTCTCCCATTTGTCGGTGTGCCACCCGTCTAAGCAGGTGATCAGTTTGTTAATTCCCAGGCAACCAGACATCAGTTGCCCTGTGCCGTCAATCAACGCCAAGTTGACAGACTATCCAATCAATCTGCATCAAAACAGCAAAAATTGTAACCATCAAGCGTCTTTGGTCCGCAAATCTGCAGGGTTCACGTGCAATAAACGAAGATACCCACAACGCTTAACGACCATCAGGCCGCAAGACGATTCCGCTATCGATCTGGATATTGAGAGAGGGAGAATGGTGGCGTTACCTGGATTTGAACCAGGGACCTAACGATTATGAGTCGTTCGCTCTAACCAACTGAGCTATAACGCCGTCGCCGCGTCGATTAAGCCAGCCCTCGGGCGCGGTCAAGCCTAAAACCTCGCTGAATGTAACGGCAATGTCGCTTTGCCGGAATAAACTTGGCCAAGAGTAGCATTTATTTATTATCTTGCTGCCTGATCTGGCCCAATATTTGCGCCCGGATGCTCGGACCGCAGTTGTGATCCGAAGGGGCAAAACAATCCTTGCCCACAGACATAGCAACCGGTTCCGGCGCTACATCACATACCTAATGCGCGGGGGCGCTTACCACGTCCAGCAAACTGCGCCCGCCATCCACCACCAGCACCTCACCGGTCATGAAGCTGGAGCTGTCAGCAGCTAGATATTGCACTGTATCACATAGCTCGTTTGGGGCTGCGATCCGGCCAAGTGGCGTGTGTTTACGGATATCTTCGCGCCATTCGCGGTTTTCCGCGACAGCCACCCGAAGCGAACCGCTCATCACGGACCCGAAGGAAATCGCGTTCACCCGGATGCGATGCGGGGCCAGTGTCAGTGCCATCGAACGGGTCATTTGCTGCACCGCCCCGGCGGCGATGGAGTACCCCATCAGTTCGGGCTGAATCTGGTTTGCTGCAATAGAGCTGAAGTTGATGATCGAGCCGACCTGCCCCTCTTCCTGCAGCTCGGCCTGTTTGATCATCCGCTTGGCGACATATTGCGTCAGTTGCAGCGCCGTCATCAGGTTCTGATCCAGCAACATCTGCACGGATGTATCTTCCACATCCAACGCATCTGTCGGCAGCAGTTGGCGCGACGCGTTGACCAGAATATCCACCTGATCAAAGGCATCAATTGTCGCGGAAACAAGGTTGGCAATTGTCAGACGCTGGCGCAGATCCCCGGCGAAAGTACGAATGTTGCCGTCTTCTGGGGCGGCACCAAACTCTTCTGTCAGCTTTTTCTCATGTGCATCAGCGCACATAACGTTTGCACCCTTGTCCGCCATGTGACGTGCAACAGCCAGACCAATCCCATTGGCAGCCCCTGTCACAATGACCGTTTTACCCTTGACCGAAAAAGACATGACCTGCCCCTTTATCCCCTGCGCCGCATCCTGATGGGCCGCGCGGCGTGAAACAGCTTGAACCGCGCGTCGCCACCGATCTCGGTGACCTGAGCAAAGCGCGTCTTAAGCTCCGCCTCATAAGGTAAATGACGATTCGCCACCATCCAGAGCCCACCGCTCGGCGATAAAATGCGCGCAGCGGCGGTCACAAATGCCTGCCCGATCTGCGGCTCTGCGGCCCGGCCCTGATGGAATGGGGGATTCATCACCACCGCATCTACCCGGTTAGGGGGCTGCCATTCGGTGGCATCCGCCCAATGAAATTCTGCCCGTTCATCGGTGACATTGCGCCTTGCGCATTCCAGCGCCAGATGCCCGGCCTCGACCAGATGCACGTGGGTCACCGCCGGACGTGTCAGAACATGCGCCGAAAGGAACCCCCAGCCAGCCCCCAGATCAACGACTGTCCCGCTCAGCTTTTCCGGCAGGGCATCCACCAGCAAGGCCGAGGCCAGATCAACATCATCCGCCGAAAACACGCCCGGCCCCGTCCAGAAACCGCCCGCAGTCTGTGATGGTCCCTCTGCCCAATCGGCAAAGAAATCCGCCGCCGGTTCGGATATCCAGAACAGTTTGCCATGGGCTTTGGACACCGGCCCGTTGACCGTCACCCGCCCGCGCATTTGTTTAAGAAAGGAATCCGCACCGTCAGTCTTTTGCCCATCAATGACGATAATGCCATCCGTCACCGCACAGGCCTGTGCAATCAATGTGCGGGCCTCTGCCTTGGCGCGGGGCAGGCAAACGATGGCGGCGGCATAGGGACCTTTGGGCGCGTGGCTGACCGTATATCCACGGGCCTCCCAACTGTCGTGAAACGGTTTGAAATCATGGATGATATCGCATCGGTCCACGTCCAGCCCGCGCAGATCCGCGTCAAGCGGTGCGCGAAACACCGCGATACGTCCTTCGGCAGGCAGGTCAAGTCCGCCGCCGTTCAGCGCCAATTGCAAACGAGCGTCAATCACGTGTTGTTCTTCTTTTTCCGCTGCGCGTCACTGCGCACTACTCTTGTTATTCCGTGGCGCATCACTGCGCATTATTCTTCTTTTTCCATAGTGCATTGCAGCGGGTGCTGGTGACGTCGTGCGAAATCCATCACCTGTGCCACCTTTGTCTCTGCAATCTCGTGACTGAAGACACCAACAACTGCCAGCCCCTTTTTATGCACCGTCAGCATGATCTCAAAGGCCTGCGCGTGGTTCAGCCCGAAAAAGCGTTCCAGCACCAGCACGACAAATTCCATCGGCGTGAAGTCGTCGTTCAGCAGCATTACCTTGTACAAGGGTGGCCGCGCTGTCTTGGGTTTGGTTTTGGTCAGCAGTCCGGTATCGTTTTCGTCGTCCGAACGGTCTGCCATCATGAAATCATCAGGGCGCATTTCTGCTCCGGCGGGTTTGAGTGAACGATTGTGAGTCGCGAGAGCCGTTATATAACCCGATAACCGATTTTTGAAAGAGGTATGCAGCAAATGAGCGTCACACTCACCACAATCGGGTTGGATGCGGATGATACGCTTTGGCATAACGAACGCTTCTTTGCTCTGACACAAGATCACTTTGCTGACCTACTGCGCGATCATACCGACAAAGAGCATTTGATGATACGGCTGCTGGCCGCAGAGCGCCGCAATCTGCCACATTATGGCTTTGGCATCAAAGGTTTCACCCTGTCGATGATCGAAACTGCAATCGAGGTCACCGATGGGAAGGTGCCGGCCAGTGTTATCGGTGAACTGTTGGATGCGGGGCGCGATATGCTGTCCCATCCGGTCGAATTGCTGCCGGATGTGGAGGCGACAGTGAAAGCGCTTAAACATGAGTTCAAATTGCTGCTGATCAC
This sequence comes from Sulfitobacter pacificus, assembly GCF_030159975.1. Classification (NCBI taxonomy): domain Bacteria; kingdom Pseudomonadati; phylum Pseudomonadota; class Alphaproteobacteria; order Rhodobacterales; family Roseobacteraceae; genus Sulfitobacter; species Sulfitobacter pacificus. The sequence goes on along the minus strand of NZ_BSNL01000001.1, from coordinate 50,627 downwards.
CAAAGGCGACCTCTTAGATCAGGAACGCAAGCTGGCACAGTCCAGGTTACGCGGCTACTTTGACGCCATCGAAATCGTTTCGGACAAGACCCCAGCTGCCTATCACGACATCTTTCAGCGCCATGGCACCGGTGCCGATCAAGGGCTGATGGCAGGCAATTCAATGGCCTCTGATGTGCTACCGATGATGACGGCGGGGGGATGGGGTGTCTTCGTGCCGCACCCCCTGACATGGGCCATCGAACAGGAAGAAACGCCCCAAGACACCACACGTTTTGGCCAGATCGACCAGCTGTCTAAACTACTGGATTTTATCCACAAATTATCGTGAATCTGCGGCGCCAAAACCGGAAAAGGAATCTGGGCAAATCCGCCCAAGTCTTGCCTTATTCCCGCCACAATACTGTCCATGGTAGGAGGCACCTTGCCACCCCCCAAATGTTGACGGCACAGTCTCGCAAATTCCCGGATTTCCCTTGATTCATAGGGTTTATTGAAAATTCGACCTGTGTTAGCCTGACATCATAAAAATATGGCCAGTCGAAAAATCGGCGGTCTTGAGGCAGAACAAGGCAGTAATCATGAGAGCGCGACGCGTTTCCTCAGCCCGTTTAGGGTTGTATTTCATCACGGCTTTTTGGTTGATCGTCATCGTACCGCTGAGTGCGATGGCAGCCCCCTATGCGGCCTATGTGATGGATGCCCGCACCGGTAAGGTGATCCATTCACAGAACGCTGATACCCGATTGCACCCTGCCTCGCTCACCAAAATGATGACGCTATATATCGCATTCGAAGCCATCAAACGTGGTGAAATCTCTCTCGACAGTAAGGTCACGATCTCCAAAAAGGCCGCCGCCGAACCGCCCAGCAAACTCGGCCTGCGCGCCGGTCAGCGCATCGCGCTGCGCTACCTGATCCGCGCCGCCGCAGTGAAATCTGCCAATGATGCCGCCACCGCCATCGGTGAAGCGATCGGCGGATCAGAAGCCCGCTTTGCCCGCCGGATGAACCGCACGGCCAAAGCTCTGGGGATGAACCGCACAACCTTTAAAAACATGCATGGACTGACAGAGGCGGGCCACCTGTCCACCGCGCATGATATGTCCATTATGGGGCGGCATCTGCTCTATGACTTCCCTGAATACTACAATCTGTTTTCACGGGTCACCGCCGATGCAGGCGTGCGCAAGGTCAGCCATACAAACCGGCGTTTTCTGAATTCCTATAAAGGCGCGGACGGGATCAAGACCGGCTACACACGTGCCGCCGGGTTCAACCTGACCGCCTCTGCCGAACGGGGCAGCGAGCGGATTATCGTGACCGTATTTGGCGGCAAATCCACCACATCGCGCAATGCTCAAGTGACCAAATTGATGGACCTTGGCTTCCGCCGCGCGCCTTCCCGTGCGCCCCTGCGCAAACCGCAAAAACCAGTCTATGCCGATGTTGAAACCAGCCCAAGCACGCCCAGCACAAACCCCGGATCCGTGGCCGGCGGCGCGGGAAAGACCATCCGTCTGGTAGGTGCAGTCAAGAAATCCAAGCGCCCGCAACTGCGCCCCGGCACAGCGGCCCCGGTTTTGGTCGCCACGGTTCAGGAGCCGCTCGTGACAAATGCAGACATCACCGCCGCGCTGAAAGAAGCCGTCAAGACACCAGAGCCGCAAGCGGCCCCTGTGCCCAATGTGACCCTCGCAGCTGCAGGTGGTGCCGTCTTGCGCCCCGCACTTCGGCCCAGCTCTGCCGCCACCAAACCCGCCGCAAAGCGTCAGAAGCGCGTGGTTGAGCAAGAGATCGTCACCCGTGTCTCCACCTCGGGCGGGCGCCATTGGGGCGTGAACGTAGGGCGCTTCCCGAGCCGTTACGCCGCCGAAAAGGTTCTGTTGAAAACCGCGCTTGCCGAAATGTCGACGCTGGACGGATCATTGCGCAAGGTTGTGCGTCGCCCACAGGGGTTTGACGCGAACTTTCTGGGTATGACCCGCGAAACCGCAGATCTGGCCTGCCGGCGGCTGGCTGCGCGTCAGATCAGCTGCTTTATGATCGGGCCGGGCTGACCGCATTGGCCGCCGCGGCCTCGCGGCGCAACCAGCTGGTAAAGGCTTTGGCCCATTTGCGCTGTACACCGGGACGGGTGACGATGTGATACCCGTCGTTTGAACGCTCCTCGACATGAAGCTCGCGCAGCCGGCCCGCAGCGATATCACGGGCAACAAATTCGCGCACGGTAACCACCACCCCCTGCCCGTCCCGCGCACCGTCCAGCATCAAATTCCCCGGCACCTGCATCATGCCCAGCTTGGCTCTGGGCACGCCGAACCGCCTGAACCAATTGGTCGCCTCTGAGGTGCAGAATTCTTCCAACCAGGGAAAGTTTGACAGGTCTTTCAGATCCTCAAACGGCTTTTCCCCCACCAGAGACGGGGCGGCAACCACAACCATGGGCGATTGCAACAATATCTCTGCCTCAACCCCCGGCCAGCTGCCCGCGCCATAGCGGATCGCAACATCAATTCCGCTGCCTTCCAGCGCCACGACAAGCGGTGACGGGTCGATCATTAAATCAATTTCAGGATAGGCCTCGCGAAAGGTCGGCAGGCGCGGCATCAACCATGAGGCGGCAAAGGTAGGGGTGGTCGAAATATGCAGGGGACGGGTTTCATGCTGCCCGGTGATTTCCTCGACCACCTCGATCATACCGGCGAAACCGATGCGCAGTGCACCTGCCAGCCGCTCCCCTGCGATGGTCAGTGCAAGGCTGCGCCCGGAACGATCCAGCAAGGCAACGTCAAGATGACCCTCCAAAGCGCGCAATTGTTGGCTGATCGCTGCATGGCTGACGCCCAAGGCTTCGCCAGCGGCGACCACATTGCGGGTCTCGGCAAAAGCGGAAAACGCGCGCAGCGCCGATAGCGGGGGAAGGTTACGCCATTGCATATTAAACCTCAGCTTACATTACCTGATTTTAGATGACTCGCTAATTATTCGTATTTCCCCATAACTATAGACATCAAGTCAACACAGAAGGGAAAGAACATGTTAAATATTTACGCGCATTCCATGATGACCGCAACCCGCATGGGCTGTGTCCAGCTGCACGAGGTCCCCCCGGCCAAACCTGCAAAACGCCGCCGTTGGTTTTCTCCTCGCAAGGTAATCTGCCTTGACCTTGCAAAACTGTGAGCCGCAGCGTGCCCTCGCCAAAAGCTCTTATTCTGGTCGACATCCAGAACGACTATTTCACAGGCGGGCTTTGGCCGGTGGATGAAATGGCGCAAGTGGCAGAAGCCGCCCGCGCTGTTCTGGAGACCGCGCGGGCGGCGGGCGATCTGGTGATCCATGTCCGCCACGAAGCGGCCAGCTCCAAGGCTCCGTTTTTCCGCCCCGGCACCGCAGGGGCGGAAATTCATCCCAGCGTGGCACCGCTCCCCGGCGAGGCCATTGTCCTTAAACACCGGCCCAACAGCTTTCATGAAACCGACCTGCACGCCCGGCTGACAGAGGCGGGCATTGCGCAGCTGACCATTGTCGGGGCGATGACCCAGATGTGTATTGATGCAACCACACGCGCGGCGCGCGACTTCGGCTTTGACGTGACGTTGGTGGCAGCGGCCTGTGGTGCCAGGGCGCAAAGCTTTGGTGATGTTAATCTAACTGCGGCGCAGGTGCAGGCCGCGTTCCTCGGCCCCTTGGAGATGTCCTATGCAACCGTCCTTTGAAAACCCAACTCTCTCGTCCCGCCTCTGGCAGCGTCGCGCGCTCAACCGCGAGAAACTTGTTTTCCTTTTGAAATGGCTGGCCTCGATCATCCAGATCATGGGCTATACCGCCACAGCTTTTGGCATGACACCGTTGAACATCTATCTGTTTCTGGTCGGGCTGGTCGGTTGGTTTACCGTGGGCCTTTTGTGGAACGATAGGGCGATCATGTTGATCCATATCGTCGCCCTTGGCGCGATGCTGGCCGGTTTGATCAGCGCCTAAGCCCCATCGGAAAGGCTGCGGTAAAGATGCCATGTGGCATGTCCAAGGACGGGCATGACCACAAACAATCCCAGAAACATCGGCACCATCGCCAAGAGGGTCAGCACCGCCACCACAGCCCCCCAACACATGTAGACAAAAGGTGCCGCACGCACCGCAGCGATAGAGCGCAGCAGCGCGGTGATAAAATCAACGTCACGGTCCAGCAGCATCGGCATGCCCATGACAGAGATCGAAAAGACAAACAGCGCAAAAACAGCCCCAACCGCCGTGCCAAACCCCAGCATCATCAGCCCTTCGGTGGTCAGAAAAATGTCCAGCGACGTGGAAACATTGGTCATCGGCGACAGACCCAGAAACAGCGCAAAGATCATATGCCCCAGAAAGAACCAGAACAGAAACGCCACGATGATGATCGCCGCCAACCAGGGCAGTTGCTCACCCCGATGAAACCAGACCACCGATGCAACCTGAGACAGGGCCAGCGACTCGCCTGCCGCGCGGCGGCGGCTGACCTCGTAAAACCCCAAGGCAGCCAAGGCACCGAGCAAGGGAAACCCCATCACCGCAAGGATCAGCCAGAAGGTCGTGCCCGTGGCATAGGTAATTGCCGCCATCACAAGACCTGCGATAACAAAGAAGCTCGCGAAAAACAGATCGGGCACCGGCGCGGCCAGAAAGTCCTGCATGCCGGCGGCAATACTCTGACGTAGATCGGTGAAGGTCGGGGGCCGCAACTGGGGCGCGCCATGGGGTCTGGTGTTCATCCGGTCAGTATTGCGCAAGGAACAGGGGTGACGAATTGATCTGGATCAACCGCCCGCCTCTCAGGTCGTCGCTTGTAACAGGCTACGGGTATATTCCGACTGTGGCCGCTCATAAAGCTCCGCCGCCGGCCCGTATTCCACCACATCGCCACGTTTCATCACCATCACCTTGTGCGACATCGCCCGCACCACTTTGAGGTCGTGACTGATGAACAGATAGGCCAGCCCATATTTCATCTGAAGGTCGCGCAGCAATTCGACAATTTGCACCTGCACCGTCATATCCAGTGCCGAGGTCGGTTCATCCAGCACCAGCAATTTCGGACGCAGGACCATGGCGCGGGCGATTGCGATCCGCTGGCGTTGGCCACCGGAAAATTCATGCGGATAGCGGTCCATCGTGGCAGGATCTAATCCAACTTCACCCATCACCTCATGCACCAGCGTGCGCTGGTCGCGGCTTTGATCAACGCCATGAATGCTCAGCCCTTCGGCGATGATCTGGAAACAGGTCATGCGCGGAGACAGCGAACCGAAAGGATCCTGAAAAACGATCTGCATGTCAGAGCGCAGTTTGCGCAGCTCGCGGGTGGACCATTGCCGTACGTCCTGCCCCATAAAGGTGATGCCCCCCTCGGAGGCAATCAGCCGCATGATCGCCAGCGCCATCGTGGTCTTACCAGAGCCGCTTTCACCCACGATCCCAAGGGTTTCACCAGCCCGCACAGACAGGCTTGCATCGTTCACCGCCTTCACGTGCCCTACGGTCCGGCGCAGCAGCCCCTGGGTAATCGGAAACCAGACCTTCAGGTGTTCGGTGCTGACAACTTCCGCTGCATCTTCGGGCACCGGGTCGGGTTCGCCCGTCGGCTCCGCCCCCAGCAGTTTGATCGTGTAGGGGTGTTGCGGATTGTCGAAAATCTCGCGCGTCACCCCTTGTTCCACAATTTCGCCATGCTGCATCACACAGACACGGTCCGCAATGCGGCGCACGATGCCCAGATCATGGGTGATGAACAACAGCCCCATGCCCATCCGGTCCTTGAGGTCTTTCAACAGATCCAGAATTTGCGCTTGAATGGTGACGTCCAGCGCCGTTGTCGGCTCGTCCGCGATCAGCACATCCGGCTTATTCGCCAGCGCCATGGCAATCATCACACGCTGACGTTGCCCGCCGGACAGCTGATGCGGATAGGCACCCAGCCGACTTTCGGCATCGTTGATCCCGACCTGTTCCAGCAGCTCCAGAATGCGGCTGCGGGCCGTGGCACCGACAAGCCCCTGATGCAGGGCAAGGCTTTCACCCAGCTGCTTTTCGATGGTGTGCAGCGGATTCAAGGAGGTCATCGGTTCCTGAAAAATGAAACTGATGTCATTGCCCCGCACCTTGCGCAGCAGCGTATCATCCGCTCCGATCATCTGTTGCCCGTCATAGGTGACAGAGCCCGACACTTCGGCACTGTCGCCCAGCAAGGACACGGTTGAAAGTGCCGATACGGATTTGCCGGACCCGGATTCCCCCACCAGCGCCACGGTTTCGCCCCGCTCTACGTGAAAGCTGACACCTTTGACCGCCTCGGACAGCTTGCCATCCTGGCGGAACCCCACACGCAGGTCTTCGACTTCTAGCAGCGGCATCAGGAAAACGTCTTTCGCGGATCAAAGGCATCGCGGATGCCCTCAAAGATGAACACCAAGAGCGACAGCATGATCGCAAAGGTAAAGAAGGCGGTGAAGGCAAGCCACGGCGCTTGCAGGTTCTGTTTCGCCTGCAAGGTCAGCTCTCCCAGGGAGGGTGCCGAGGATGGCAAACCAAAGCCGAGGAAATCTAGGATCGCCAATGTGCTGATTGTACCGGTGATGATGAACGGCAACATCGTCAGCATCGCCACCATTGCATTGGGCAGCATATGGCGGAACATGATTGTGACGTTGCTGACACCCAGTGCCCGGGCGGCACGGACATATTCAAGGTTGCGCGCGCGCAGGAATTCAGCCCGCACCACACCCACAAGGGATGTCCAGCTGAACAGCACCAACAGGAACACAAGCAGCCAGAAACTGCGCCCTAAAATCGCAAACATGATGATGATGACATAAAGCGACGGGGTGGAAGACCAGATTTCGATCACCCGCTGAAAGATCAGATCAACCCAGCCGCCAAAGAACCCCTGCACCGCCCCCGCGATCACCCCAATCAGCGAGGCAAGGCCGGTGACAATCAGGGTAAACATGATTGACAGTCGGAAGCCGTGGATGACCCGCGCCATAACATCGCGTTTGGTGCCATCGGTACCCAGCCAGTTCTGCCCATTTGGCGGCAGAGGGGCAGCACCGGGGCGGTCAACGGCGGTGTTGAAGGAATAGGGGATGATCGGCCAGATCGCCCAGCCTTTGCTGATCTCCTCACCCTCGATCACACCGTCCTGCGCATCCTCGATATAGGCATCTGGATCATCGAAACACAGATCCAGACCACCGGTCGCGATCAGGCATTTCACCTCTGGATCGCGGTACACCGCTTCGGTCTGGAAATCGCCGCCAAACGCGGTTTCGGGGTAGAAGTTGAAAATCGGGGTATAATATTCGCCGCGATAGTTCACGAGGATCGGCTTGTCGTTGGCCACAAATTCCGCAAACAGGGAAATGCCGAACAGGATGGCGAAAATCCACAGGCTCCAATAGGCGCGGCGGTTGCGTGTGAAATTGCGCCAACGGCGTTGATTAAGCGGTGACAGGACCATCAACCTTCCCTCCGCTCGAAATCAATCCGTGGGTCAACCAGCACATACATCAGGTCAGACAGGATACCAACAACCAGCCCGATCAGGCCAAAAATGAACAGGGTGCCAAATACGATTGGGTAATCGCGCGCCACCGCCGCCTCAAACCCCAGCCGGCCCAATCCATCAAGGCTGAAAATCGTTTCAATGATCAACGATCCGCCAAAGAACACGCCGATGAACACCGCCGGGAATCCAGCAATCACGATCAACATGGCGTTGCGGAATACATGGCCGTAAAGCACCGCACGTTCCGACAATCCCTTCGCGCGGGCGGTCATGACATAGTGTTTCTTGATCTCGTCCAGAAAACTGTTCTTCGTCAGTAAGGTCAGCGTAGCAAATGCGCTGATGGTAGAGGCCAGCACCGGCAGGGTGATGTGCCAGAAATAGTCACCGATTTTACCCAACAGGCTGAGCTGGTCGAAGTTATCCGATGTCAGGCCGCGCAGCGGGAAAATCTGCCAATATGACCCGCCTGCGAACATCACCAGCAACAGGATCGCAAACAGGAAACCGGGGATCGCATAGGCGGCAATGATCGCACCCGAGGTCCATGTGTCAAATCGCGAGCCATCGCGCACCGCCTTGCGGATGCCCAGCGGGATCGACACCAGATAGGCAATCAAGGTCGACCATAGCCCCAGTGTGATCGACACCGGCAGTTTTTCCTTGATCAGATCAATCACCGAAATAGAGCGGAAGTAACTCTCCCCGAAATCAAAACGGACGTAGTTCCACAGCATGTTCACAAAACGCTCAACCGGCGGCTTGTCGAACCCGAATTCTTTCTCAAGCTCTTCGATAAATTCCGGCGGCAGGCCGCGTGCGCCGATGTAGGTACTGTCAGAAGCATTGTTCAGCGGGTCAGCACCGCCGTCATTGTTACTGCCGGAAAACCCGCCAAAAACATCGCCACCGCCCTGCGCACGGGCAATCGCCTGCTCCACCGGACCACCTGGTACAAACTGCACCAGCGCAAAGTTAATCAGCATGATCCCCAGCAGGGTTGGAATGATCAATAACAATCGTCGAAGGATATAGGCGCCCATGGGGGAGTCGTTACCTCAGCGCGCCAGCGGCCTTAAGCGCCGCTGCTTTTTCGGAATTGAACCACCACCAGTCAAGATAACCCAGCGCATAGGGCGGCTGCCCTTCCGGGTGTTCGTACTGATCGTAATAGGCGGTCCAATGGTTTTGTTTGTACCAAACCGGGATCATGATGAATTCGTGGCGCAACGCCCGATCCAGTGCCATCATGGCCGCATTTTCTTCTTCGCGGGTTTCAGCGTTCAGTGAAGCCTCAATGATGGCATCTACCATCGGGCTGGCCACCCCTGCCGGATTGAACAGGGAAAAGGCCGCGGCTTCGGACCCAAAGTACTGGCGCAGACCTGCACCGGTGCCCAACATGGCCGGATAGCTTTCGAACAACAGGTCATAGTCACGGTCCCGTTCACGGGCGGTGTATTGCGAGCTATCAACCTTCTCCAACACGACATCGACACCAAAGGTCTGAAGGTTTGCCACAAAATTCTCGATCACCGCGGTACCGGTGGGCGAACTGGCGGAATCAAACAGGAAGTTCAGGCGCAGGGGTTGCCCTTCGGCATTGACCCGCTTGCCGTTCACTACTGTCCAGCCTGCCTCTTCCAGCAGCTTGCCAGCCGCGCGCACATTGCGACGATCACGCAAGGATTTGGCATTTGAGGTATGCGGCACACGCGCCTCAGTTGTCAGCATTTCCGGCGCAATCACATCGCCAAGGCTTTTCAGCAGGGCAAGCTCTGCCCCCTCGGGCGCGCCCCGAGCCATCACAGGCGTATCCTGACTGAATGAGGCGCGTTGTTTGAACAGCCCGTATTGCAGGGACTCATTCGTCCATTCGAAGTTAAAGGCCAGCGCCACCGCTTCGCGCACCCGGCGATCTTTCAGGTTCTCGGAATTCAGGTTGAAAATGATCCCTGATGAGGTTGCAGGTGCACCATCTGGCAGTTCCTCGCGGACGATATACCCGTTCTGCACCTTGGGGAAATCATATCCTGTCGCCCATTTCTTTGAATCGCCTTCGCGCCGGAAGGTATATTCGCCAGCCTTGAAAGCTTCGAATGCTGCCGTATCGTCACTGAAAATTTCCAGCCTGATCCGGTCAAAGTTATGCCGGCCCTTGTTGATCGGCAAATCGCGTCCCCAATACTCTGGGTTTCGTTCCAAAACGATACGACGGGTCATATCGACACTCCCGACTTTGTAAGCGCCAGAGCCGGGAGGGTTCTCGATCCAGGTATCCTTGAGGCCCAGACCGGTTTTTTCAAACCACGCTCTGGGCCAGGCCGGTACGCCGCCCACGCTTTCGATCAAGCTGCGGCGGGAAATGCCGTCGGCGAAATAGAATTTGATGGTCAGATCATCAATCACTTCCACCTTGGGGATACGTTTGCGTACCGCATCCGCATAGGACTTCAGCCCCTCGTCAAGTAACAGGTTGTGAGAAAAGGCGATGTCATGTGCGGTGACCGGTGTGCCGTCGGAAAACCTTGCCTCAGGCCGCATATGGAAAATGACCCATGATTTATCCGCCGGATACTCAACAGTTTCACAAAGCAAGCAATAGTATTCGCCATAGACATCCGCCGGCACAGATTCCCCTGACGGAGCTTCTGCCAGAAGGCTTTCATAGCCGAAAACCGAAAACAGATGGGCGCGCCCTTTCCCCGAATAGGGGTTCATCGAATCAAGCGTGCCAACAAAAGCGATTGAGATCTCGCCCCCTTTGGGGGCGTCAGGGTTAACATACCCCAAATGCGAAAAATCCGCCGGGTAGGACAACTCACCATAGAAATTATACCCATGGCTCTTGATGATCTCATCCTGAGCGCGCACGGGGGCGGCCCAGAGCAATACCAAAGCCATCATCCAAAATGCACACCATCGCATCCATCGATTCTCTGTCGTTGGCCCAGCGGTGGAACGATTCTGGAAGTTGGTCATCAGGCACATCCTTTGTATCGCAAATCAACAAGTGTCGAGATCTAAGCTAACGGTGCCGCATACCAAGAGACAAGTTGCGAATATGTTATCTACCGTAACGCACATAAAAAAACCGCCCCGGCAAGGGCGGCTTTCTGTCTTGTCTGGGGCAGAACCTACTGAAGGCTACTCAGATAGGCGATGACATCCGCGCGGTCGGCGGGCTTTTTCAAACCGGCGAAACCCATGGTTGTGCCCGGCGCGTAGTTTTTGGGGCTTTCAAGGAAACCCATCAGCGCCTCAATTGTCCAGTTACCTTCAAGGCCGCCCAGCGCACCAGAGTATCCAAACCCGCCAACGGCAGCGATGTCACGATCCACAACGCCGTTCAGATGCGGGCCAACACCGTCTGTGCCGTCAACCTTGTGACAGGCGGTACACTTGCGAAACACCTTTGATCCCTTGTCCGCATCGGCACTAGCCATCAACGCAACCAGGTCGATTTCCTCGGCTGGTTCGTCTGTTCCGGCGCTCGCCACTTCGATCACATAGGACGGTTCACCATGGGCATCCGCATGGTACAGCTCTTCGCCGGCCCATTTGCCAAGCAACAGGATTAACCAAGCGCCACACAGGCCAGCGGCAATTTTCGTAAGGGTCATTGTGTCGAACATAGGTTTGGGTCCGTATCTGTCATTTGATGCGTTTCAGCCGCGTATCTATTGCTTTCCCTTATCGCAAGCAAGGTGTAGTTACCGCGACCAATCGCCCAAGGGGTGCTTTAATACCAAGGATTGCACAGATGTCGGACCAACACACGCCACGTATCGCGTTTCAAGGTGCCTTGGGGGCCTATAGCCACGAGGCCTGTCTGCAAGCCCGCCCCGAGATGATTCCCGTACCCTGCAATACCTTCGAGGGGGTGATCCGTGCAGTGCGCGAAGGCCGGGCGGAACTGGCTATGCTGCCGGTTGAGAACACCACTTACGGACGGGTTGCCGACATTCACCGCCTGTTGCCTAAGAGCGGGCTTCACATCATCGACGAAGCATTTGTCCGGGTACGTATCGCATTGATGGCGCGCCCCGGCGTGACGCTGGATCAGGTCAAACATGTGCGGGCCCATATGGTCCTTTTGCCGCAGGCCCGCAGCTATCTGGATGCGCAGGGCATCACCTTTGAGGCCGCCGCTGACAGCGCCGGTGCTGCCGCTGATCTTGCTTTGGCGGAAGGGTCTGTCGAAGGGGTGCTGGCCGGTGAAGTGGCCGCTGACATTCATGGTCTCGACGTATTGGCACGCGATATCGAGGATCTGGACCACAACACCACACGGTTTTTGCTGATGGCCCCCGACATCAACCTTGCGCGGCGCGGCGACAAGATGCTGACGACGTTTGTTTTCGAGGTCCGCAACATTCCGGCGGCGCTTTACAAGGCGATGGGCGGCTTTGCCACCAATGGCATCAACATGACCAAACTGGAAAGCTATATGGTGGACGGCTCCTTTACCGCCACCCAGTTTTATGCGGATATCGAAGGGCATCCTGACGATGTGAACGTCAAGCTGGCGCTGGATGAATTGGGGTATTACACTAACATGCTGGAAATTTTGGGCGTCTACCCGGCGCATCCCGGCCGCGGGTGACTAAGGCAAGCCGCTTTCTGCGCCAATACTGTCTGGTGATCTTTTGTGCGTTTCTGCCCTTCGCCGCCACTGCCGACAATCCAGCGCAAGCCCTCCTCGCGGACAAGCTGCGCGACTTGGAAACCCGCCATACTGCCCGCATCGGTGTGATGATCCGCGATGCCAGTTCCGCTTGGCATTGGGGGTATCGGGAAAACGAACGTTTCTTGATGAACAGCACGTTCAAATCAGTTCTTTGCGGGGCCGTCCTTGATCAGGTCGACCGCAATACACTTGATCTGAATACGACAATCAACATCACCCGGCAGGATATTCTGCACTACGCCCCGGTCACGCGGCGGCTCATTGGCGGGGCGCTTTCGATCGGTGCCTTGTGTTTCGCCACACTGGACAAAAGTGACAACACAGCTGCCAACTTGTTGATTGATGTACTGGGCGGCCCGCAACAGGTCACCGCCTACCTGCGCAGTATCGGCGATATGATCACACGTCTGGACCGGAGGGAGCCGAGCCTGAACCTGTTTGTGGCAGGCGATCCGCGCGACACCACAACACCTGCGGCGATCACCTCGACATGGCAGAAGCTGTTGACAGGTAACGCTCTGCAACCTGCATCACGGGTGCAATTGGCGGCGTGGATGCGTCCGGGCAGTGTGACACAGGAACTGCTGCGCAAAAGCCTGCCCATTGGCTGGCAGGCCGTTGATAAATCCGGCGGCGGACGAGATCACACCCGCAGTCTTGTCGCCATGGTAACCACACCCTCCACCAAGGCATATCTGATCGCGATATATGTGCCGGACACACCCAGTGACTGGAAAACACGAAACGCGCTCGTGGCTGAGATTAGCGCGGCTGTCATTGGTTTGATTGCGACTCGCTAGGCAACTCCCCGCCAGTTTTAGCTAAGGCGAAGGTGAAACACCTCCCACGCCACAACCATCCCTTGTTTTACGCCCTGATACGCGACTTCGATTTGCCGCTGTCACGTATTCATGAGGCAAGGAACACCGTTTTGTGTTAAGATCCATGTATTGAAATAATTTAATATTCCTAAGGACTGACACAAATGGCTCAAGATAAAATCGCCCAGGTACTTCAAAAAACCGATGGCAAACGCGCCAAAACCAAGACGTTGGATAAAATTCCGACGGGTACCAAATCCAAAAAACTACCCTCGGAAGTGATCAAGGCAATGGGGGAGAAATTTCCCGGTGCCAAACTTTCCACGATGAAGGTACACGTCGGGGCCGAAGCGACCGAAGCCTGTAAATCACTTGGTGCCAAAGCTTTTGTCAGCGGGTCCGATATTTTTCTTGCGAAATCCGGCGATGCCAAGGACAGCAGCCTATTGGCGCATGAATTGTCCCATGTCTTGCAGCAAAGCAAAGGCAAGGTGCCATCGGCCAAAAAGGGCAAAGTGTTTACGTCAAAGTAAGGTTTTGCTGCGCGACAGGCAGGCGCATAGCTGCGTCAAGGTCAGGGCCTTAGGCTTGTCGCGCGTATTTGTCTTCCATGCCCTTGGCGTATTCCGACACCCGCTGCTTGAACTTCTTCGTCAGCGAGCTTTTCGCCAGTTTCAACGATTGCACCAACAACCGCGCCGAGAGGTTCAGCGGTTTGATTTCCAACTCGACCTTCACCCGCGTGCTGCTGCGCGACAGGGCGATCAATTCAAAACCGGTAGTCGCCAGCAACCCCGGCGAGGTGCTTTCGAGGACAATCTCATTGGGACGGTCAAAGGTCACCATCTCGACCTCCATCTGACGTTGCTTGCCACGCAGGGTAAACGCAGCCTGCCACATCATCCCGACCCCGGGTTTATGTAGCTGGTCAATCCGCTGCACCTCGGCACCGCGCCGCATGGCAGAACGTTCAAACCCTTCAAAGTCGCACAACATCTCGAACACCGCGTCCGCGGGCGCTTCGATGTCCTCATTTGTCGAAAACTTCATGTCTGTGTCCTACCTTTACCATCGACTTATCTCTGTCGACTTGACCGGAGTTAACGCCCGGTTAATCAATTCTCGCGTCAATCCAAACGATCCGCAAGCCAGTTTTCCAGAAGAAAGTGGGCAATGGCCCCTTTACGTGCGGGCAAGATCACCGGATGGGTGCCCGCAAAAACCTCCATCATTTCCTCGCGCGGGACCCACATCGCATCCTCGATCTCGACCGGATCAATAGTAATTTCCTGGCTCAACGCCTCTCCACGACATCCAAACATCAAAGAAGCGGGGAAAGGCCAGGGCTGACTGGAAAGATAGTTAACGGCCCCCACTTGCACCCCCGCCTCCTCGAAAACCTCGCGGCGCACGGCGGCCTCCAGTGTTTCACCGGGCTCTACAAATCCTGCAAGCAGCGAAAACATCCCGCGTGGCCAACCGGGAGAGCGGCCCATCAGCACCGAATTGCCATGGGTGATCAACATGATCACCACAGGGTCGGTGCGGGGGAAATGGCATGTCTTGCAGACAGGGCATTGCCGTTGCCATCCGGCCTGCCCGATAGCCGACTTTGCCCCGCATTTGGCGCAAAACCCGTGACTTTCATGCCAACTGAGGATCGCCTTACCGGTGGCGGCCAGCTCCGCATCACGCGGATTAAGCCATGTCATCACCCGGCGCAGCTCGGCAAAGACCATATTATCGTGCAGCGCCGGGTGGCGTTGCTCTGACGGATCCAGAAAGGCCCCAAGGCTGGCCTCGTCCAATCCGTCGGGTTGCCAGGATGACAGGTCAAATGCGAAGCGCGCCGCACCCTCTTCACGCCCCAGCAAAATCGGTTCCTCCCTGGCATCGGCCAGAACCGGATGGTCCATCGGCAAGCGCACCAGCGATGCGGGCCGCTCGGGCGAGATCAGCGGTTTTCCGCGCCAGAACACAATCGCACGGCTGTCCGCAGCCGCGCGGGCATATTTCACTACCGCGGGATTGTTGCGGATTTCACCGGCCCGATCCAATGCGGACCCTCCGAAGGTCACCTGTTCTGCGTGGCGCATAAACCTATCCTTTGAAACGCTTTACCTGCCCCCTTTGTGTGGCATCTGATCCACGGACACAATCCGGCCAGTGATCATGCCGTCCCGCTGGTCGCCGGATCTCAAATGGTGCCGCACAAGCTGATACTTGCACACCGTCCTTCACGGGCCTATATGGAGCTTGAGAGGTTGGTGCGGGCAGGCGCCTCGCCAACCTGGTCAGAGCCGGAAGGCAGCAGCCACAACGAGTCCCGCTTGGGTCGTTATCAATCTCTCACCCAAACCTTTTTGCACAGCAGAAAGGCCCAGATGCGTCAGTCGTTCCTTGAGAACGATGAGAACATTCAAAATTTCCGAGTGGCATTCATGATCAAGCTGACAGGCACAGCCGATCCAAAGCGCTGATGCGCCTTGCCACACCAACGCCGCCCCTCACAAATCTTCCCATTTGCTCAGCTTGTGCCGCCGCCGCGCACGCGCGTAATAGGCCGCCATCAGCACGCCAAACAGGATTCCGGCGACAGCGGATGCCCCGACAGCACTCAACAGCGAGAACCCCTGTCCGCGCCAACTGGCAAACCACATCAACACCCCCCAGACCGGCCCGAACCACAGCGCATAACCGACTGCAATCCGCCAGAACCGCGCATAATGCGGCGGGCGCATCTTCCACCCCAACCGCCGCTGCAGTTTCATCATCGGCGGATTGTAATTGCTGCGCCAGATCTTCGTCGCTTCCAGCTCGGCCATGGCTGCTGCAAACCGACGGGCGTACTCCGTCACAGCCGACGCGCCGCAAAGGTGTCACATTGCCCGACATCACCGGTTTCGAACCCGCGTGCAAACCACCGCGCCCGCTGCTCTGAGGTGCCATGTGTAAAGGTATGCGGCTGCGGCACCCGTCCGGCCTGCCGCTGCAAATGATCATCGCCGATTTTGCGCGCCGCATTCAGCGCCTCTTGCAGATCACCCTTCTCCATCAGCCCTTGCACGTTCACTGCCCAAATGCCCGACAGACAATCCGCCATCAGCTCCAGTTTCACGGTCAACAGGTTCGCTTCCGCCTCGCTTGACCGTTGCCGCGCTGCGTTGACCTTGGGCAAGATGCCCAATTGATTTTGCACATGATGGGCCACCTCATGGGCAATCACATAGGCCGCCGCAAAGTCACCGCCTGCCCCCATCTGCTGGCTCAACATGGTGAAAAAGCTGGTGTCGAGATAGGCCTTGCTGTCCGCCGGGCAGTAAAACGGCCCTGTTGCTCCTGATGCCCCGCCACAGGGGCTTTGCGTCACACCGGAAAACACCACCAGTTTTGGCGGCACATAGTCGCGTCCCAACTGGTCGCGAAAGATCTTGGTCCAGACATCCTCTGTTGTGGCCAGCACCTGCGCCGAGAATTCCGTCGCCGGGCCGTCAGCCTGGCTGACCGGTGCGCTCTGCTGTGTTTGCGTGCCGCCTTGCAACAAGGGGCTGACATCGATGCCGGTGAAATATCCGATGGCAAGAACGGCCAGCACCCCCATCACGCCAAGCCCACCGGCCCTGCCGCCAACGCGTCGTCCACGCCCGCCTTTGCGCACCTCGACATTGCTGCTTCTTCTGATGCCCCGTAACCGCATACACGCCCCCTAAAGTACAAAACACCCGATCAGCGGACCGGCATACCAAACATATGATGCCCCAGTCCGTCCCGAATTCCAAGCAATCGGATGGCGTGGTTTACCTGCCCCGCTGCACCGCCTACTTTGGGTCGTGACGCCGAATCCTTTCTTGCCGGAGCATGCATGACCGACACCCCCGCCTACCGCGTATTGGCCCGCAAATACCGGCCCGAAACCTTTGTTGATCTGGTCGGGCAGGATGCGATGGTGCGCACCCTGCGCAACGCCTTTGAGGCGGATCGCATCGCGCAGGCCTTTATCATGACCGGGATCCGGGGTACCGGCAAAACCACCACTGCGCGGATCATCGCCAAAGGCATGAACTGTATCGGGCCGGACGGGAATGGCAAACCGACCACCGATCCTTGTGGCGTATGTGAACATTGCACCGCGATCATGGAAGGCCGCCATGTTGACGTGATGGAGATGGACGCCGCTTCCAACACCGGCGTCGCCAATATCCGTGAAATCATCGATTCGGTACATTACCGCGCCGCCTCTGCCCGCTACAAAGTCTATATCATCGACGAAGTGCATATGCTGTCGACCGGTGCTTTCAACGCCCTGTTGAAAACGCTGGAAGAGCCGCCCGAACACGTCAAGTTCATCTTTGCCACCACAGAAATCCGCAAGGTGCCGGTCACGGTCCTGTCGCGTTGCCAACGCTTTGATCTGCGCCGCATCGAACCCGAGGTGATGATTGCCCTGATGCGCAAGATCGCCACGGCCGAAGGCGCTGAAATCGCTGATGATGCGCTGGCCCTGATCACCCGTTCCGCCGAAGGTTCGGTGCGCGATGCCACATCCCTGCTGGATCAGGCGATCAGCCATGGCGCCGGGGAAACCACCGCCGATCAGGTGCGCGCCATGCTGGGGCTTGCGGATCGTGGCCGCGTGCTTGACCTGTTCGACATGATCCTGCGCGGGGATGCCGCCGGGGCGCTGACGGAACTTTCCGGTCAATATGCGGATGGCGCTGACCCGATGGCGGTGCTGCGCGATCTGGCGGAAATCACCCATTGGGTGTCAGTGGTGAAAATCACCCCCGAAGCAGCCGAAGACCCCACCATCTCGCCCGAGGAACGCAGCCGCGGCATGGAAATGGCCGAAACCCTGCCAATGCGCGTGCTGACCCGCCTGTGGCAAATGCTGCTCAAGGCACTGGACGAAGTGGCCTCTGCCCCCAATGCGATGATGGCCGCCGAAATGGCAATCATCCGTCTGACCCATGTGGCCGACCTGCCCAGTCCCGAAGAACTGGTGCGCAAGCTCAACAATGCCACACCACCCCCTGCCATTGCGCCCAACGGTGGTGGCGGCAGCGGTGCCTCCGGCCCGGCAAGTGGCGCGCAGGCGGTGAATCAGGCGCAGGCCCGTATGGCCGCTAACCCCACCGCGTCGGGGCAAACCACCGCCCTTGCACAGGATCTTGACGCGGCACTTGCCCGTTTCCCCAGCTTTGACCATGTGGTCGAACTGATCCGCGCCAACCGCGATGTGAAACTGCTGGTCGAGGTGGAAACCACCCTGCGCCTTGCCGCCTATCAACCGGGACGTATCGAATTTGTCCCGACAGACCGCGCGCCCCGCGACCTGGCCCAGCGCCTTGGCGCAAAACTGCAACTTTGGACCGGCAACCGCTGGGCCGTAACCATTGTGAACGATGGCGGCGGTGAAACCATTGCAGAGGTCAAGGACGCCAAACAGAACGCGCTGGTCGCCGAGGTAAAGGCCCATCCGCTCTGGCAGGCGGTGATCACCTACTTTCCCAAGGCCCGCATCGGTGACATCCGCACCCCCGAACAAATCGCAGCAGAGGCGGTCAGCGCCGCCCTGCCCGAGGTTGAGGACGAATGGGATCCCTTCGAGGACGGTTGAACCCGCCCCGCGCGGACCGCATATAGAGACAAACACAGATCAGGAGAAAACGATGCTCAAAGGACTAGGCGCGCTGGGTGACATGGCCGGCATGATGAAAAAGGCGCAGGAAATGCAGGGCAAAATGGCCCAGATGCAAGATGATATGGCCAATATCATGGTCACCGGCGAAAGCGGTGCCGGTCTTGTCAAAGCCACCTGCACCGCCAAAGGCGAGCTGAAAGGCCTCGACATCGATCCGTCCATTTTCAACGGCGATGACAAGGAAGTTGTCGAAGACCTGATCCTTGCCGCCATCAAAGACGCCCAATCCAAGGCCACCGACCGGGCACAGGAAGAGATGGCAAAGCTGACCGAAGGCATGGGCCTGCCAGCAGACATGAAGTTGCCATTCTAGGCGCTGCGCCCCGGCCTCATCTTGCCGCTAAACTCAATTCCGCCCTCACAAAAGGCACATTCCGTTGAGTTCGACACAGGACATTGACGCGCTGATCGACATGATGGCCAAGCTCCCCGGGCTTGGCCCGCGTTCGGCGCGCCGCGCGGTGTTGCATCTGATCCGCAAACGCGCCCTGTTGCTGACCCCTTTGGCCGACACCATGCAAACCGTTGCCGCCACCGCGCGTGAGTGCCTGAACTGCGGCAATATCGGCACCGCTGACATCTGTGACATCTGCACCGCCAACAAACGCGCCAACGGTGAAATCTGCGTGGTAGAGGATGTTTCCGACCTCTGGGCGATGGAACGCTCCGGCGTGTTTCACGGGCGCTATCATGTGCTGGGCGGCACCCTCTCCGCGCTGGACGCCATCGGCCCGCAGGAATTGCGCATCCCGCGCCTGATTGACCGCGTGGCCACCGAAGAGGTCACCGAGGTGATTCTGGCCCTGAATGCCACCATCGACGGGCAAACCACCGCCCATTACATCGCGGACCAACTGGAAGGGCAGGTTACCCTGACCTCTCTGGCACAGGGTGTACCGATTGGCGGCGAGCTGGACTATCTGGATGACGGCACCATTACCGCCGCCATGCTGGCCCGCAAGAAACTGTAACCCCCTTGTTGCGAAAAAGGATCCCGGAGCCTTGCAAGACTTCGCCCTTTGCAACACGCCGCCCTCAAACAAAATGGCCGCCCGCCCCTCCCAAAGCAGACGGCCTTTCCGATCGCGACGCAGCCGTTATAGAACGATCACATCCAGCGGCGGAAAACCATTAAACCCGACAGAGCTGTAAGAACTGGTATAGGCACCACAGCAGCGGATCATCACCTTATCGCCATCGCGCAGCGCCAAAGGCAGCTGCACCGGGCGTTTTTCATATAGAATATCAGCACTATCACAAGAGGGGCCTGCCAGTACACAAGGACCGGTTTCCTGCCCGTCATGCGGAGTCATCAGTTGATAGCGGATCGCTTCACCTTCGGTTTCGGCAAGGCCAGAGAAACGGCCAATGTCGAGATATACCCAGCGGTGCAGATCATCAGCGGATTTACGCGAAACCAGCATGACTTCCGCCGCGATATGCCCGGCCTCCGCCACCAGCCCGCGACCCGGCTCTGCCATCAGATGGGGCACGGTACCAAAACGGCCCTCAATGGCGCGCAGAACGGATGCGGCATAGCGACGAGGGGCTTCGATGTTCTGGCCGTAAAATGCCGGGAAACCGCCACCGATGTTCAGCAATTGCAGATCATGACCGGCCGCACGTGCCGCATGCCACAGGGGTGCAACCTGATCCAACACTGGGTTCCAGAACTCGGATTTGCGGGTCTGCGATCCCACGTGGAACGACAGGCCATAGGCAACCAGCCCCAATGCGCGGGCGGTGTCCAGCAAGCTTGGCAGCAGCGCCTCTGCACAGCCGAATTTACGGCTGAGCGGCCAGTCAGCCAGCGAGTTTTCAACAATCAGACGGATATAGACGCGCGCACCCGGTGCGTGGCGTGCGATCTTTTCCAATTCAGCTTCTGAGTCGGCGGCAAACAGAGTGATGCCTGCAGAATGGGCGAAAGCCACATCAGCCGCCCGTTTGATGGTATTGCCAAATGAAATATCGGATGGCTTGGCCCCTTGTGACAGGCACAATTCAATCTCTCCGCGTGACGCACAGTCAAAGCCTGACCCTTTGCGCACCAAGGTACGGATCACTTCCGGTGCCGGGTTCGCTTTTACAGCATAGTGGATATGCGCATAGCCAAGACCCGCACTCAATGCATCATATTGCGCCGCAACTTTCGCCCGTGATACCACCAGCGTTGGCCGGTCGAAATCATTCGCGCCAATATAGGCCGCAGCCGGATCGGCAACGTAGGATACAGCAAAAGGGGCAGCGCTCAATGCGCCGGGGACGGAAGCGTTCATGGTCATCTCCAAAGAGCAGGAGGGGCGGGAGCACCCCAAGTGTCATTTCAAGAGACGTTACCGTCGCTGCATAAACGCGGGTCAGTCAGTATGGGCTGACCGGCCAGAGGCGCGTGCGTTGGCGTCTGTAGCGCGGCATTTACGCCTGTTTCAGATTCGTACAAGTCAGAAAATGCACGGGACTGTATTTTTTCTCTCTCCACCAAACCCGCGACAAAAAGGGCACAAGGTTTCCCTCGTGCCCTTCCGGTTTCTGTTCATTCAAGACGACGATATCACCAAGCCCGACAGGCTCAGGATTTTGCCTCGTCTTCATCCTCACCTTTCGCAGAACCAGTGTCAGGCAAGGAAAAGAAGCTATCCGCATCAAGGTAGTTGCTGTCGTCTTTTTCCTCATCCTCGACCACCTCATCACCGGAGAGTGTAAAGGTCTCAAGACCCTCAATCGCGGTGGGGATCTTGGGCTCTGCATCCATGCCGAGGCTCTGCTCTGTGCTGACCAGCTTGCGGCGCTCGTCGTCGCTCATCACTTCACCAGCAGCCGCTTTTTTCGCCGCCGCCTTTTGCACAGCCGCATCCAGCTCGGACTGTTTACACAGCCCCAGCGCAACCGGATCAATCGGCTGAATGTTGGCGATGTTCCAATGGGTCCGCTCGCGGATCGCCTGAATGGTCGGCTTGGTGGTGCCGACCAGCTTGCCAACCTGACCATCGGTCAATTCGGGATGGAACTTCACCAGCCACAAAATCGACGCCGGACGGTCCTGACGTTTGGACAAAGGTGTATAGCGCGGACCGCGACGTTTTTCTTCGCCCTGTGCGGCAGCGTTGAATTTCAGCGTCAGCTTGTGCAGCGGATTCTTTTGTGCCGCATCGATTTCTTCCTGCGTCAGCTGGTTGTTGGCCACAGGATCAAACCCTTTGACGCCAGCAGCAACATCACCGTCAGCAATGCCCTGAACTTCCAACTCATGCATGCCGACAAAATCGGCGATCTGTTTGAAATTGATGGTGGTATTGTCCACCAGCCAAACGGCGGTCGCCTTGGCCATAATCGGTTTTGCCATGTTGGTCTCTCCTCTCAAAACGCAATTTTCCCGTCGCCTGAAAAGGCTGTCTCGGTGGATTGAGACGGTTTCCATTGTCGGGGAACTTGGCTGGCTTATACTGAGACCGAAAAGATAAGGAAAGACCCAATGCGCAAGCTCTTCGCGGCCGTCACAGCCGCGCTCATCGCCCTGGCCACAGCCGCGCAAGCGGAAAACGACAAGCCCGGTGCGTTTGATTATTACGTCCTGTCGCTCAGCTGGTCGCCGAACTGGTGTCTGGCGGAAGGCGACGCGCGCAATTCAGAGCAATGTGAGACGGGCAGCGGGCATGGCTGGATCCTGCACGGGTTATGGCCACAGTTTCACCGCGGCTACCCGTCCTTCTGTCAAACAGCCGAACGCCCGCCCTCGCGCGGGATGACGGCAAAGATGGCTGATATCATGGGCACCTCCGGTCTGGCCTGGCACCAATGGAAGAAACATGGCACCTGCACCGGTCTTTCCGCCGCCGCTTATTATGCGCTGTCCCGAGAGGCATATGCCCGCGTTGTCCGGCCGGCAATCTTTCGCAAACTTGACCGGAAGGTTCTTCTACCCGCCTCTGTCGTTGAAGAGGCCTTCCTGAAATCCAACCCAGAAATGGCCGCTGACGGCGTGACAATCACCTGTCGCAAAGATCGGATTCAAGAGGCACGGATCTGCCTGTCGAAATCTCTGGATCCTGTGCCTTGCGGGCAAGATGTTGTGAGGGATTGCACGTTGAAAAAAGCGGTTTTTGCGCCGCTGCGGTAGTGTGGTCAGACGGCACAATGCCGATGGTGCGGACAGTATATAAGGCCAAAAAGAGGAGAGAATTGCTTCTCCCCTCTTCGCAAGAACGTGACTGTTCTCTTCTTGGCACGGTCATCGGCACTGCTGCCTGTTCCGTATCTCCATAAACGACGATTTTGGTTAACAATTCGTTTCTTTTTGGCTGTATATACTGTCCGCACTCTCCATGGCCACCGCCCACCGGCGTTAGGCGGATCCAGATTAGTGTCGCGGGCTTGTCCCGCGTCCTTTGGATCAGCCGCCGATGCGCAGCACGATCTTGCCAATATGGCCACTGCTTTCCATACGGGCATGCGCGTCACTTGCATCCTGCATCGCATATTCACTGTCCATCACCGGTGCGATCCGGCCCGCATCCAGCAAGGGCCAGACAGCCTCGCGCAGTTCTTGGGCAATGCGTGCCTTTGCAAGATCACTTTGCGGGCGCAGGGTTGATCCCGTCATGGTCAGCCGGCGCGTCATCAGCATGGCAAAGTTCAGCTCCACAGAAGGGCCTTGCAGAAACGCGATCTGCACCAGCCGCCCATCTTCGGCCAAGGCCTTGATGTTGCGCGGGATGTAGTCACCGCCGACCATGTCGAGGATCAGATCCGCACCGCCTTCGGCACGCAATACGTCAACAAAATCCGTATCCCGATAGTTGATCGCGGCTTCTGCACCCAGCTTCATACAGGCGGCGCATTTTGCATCCGTACCTGCGGTGGTAAAAACACGAGCGCCAAAGGCATTTGCCAGCTGGATCGCCGTTGTACCGATACCTGAAGAACCGCCATGCACCATGAAGCGTTCGCCGGCTTTCAACCCACCACGCATAAACACATTGGACCAGACGGTGAAAAACGTTTCCGGCAGGCAGGCCGCCTCTTTCATACCCATCCCTTTTGGCACCGGCAGGCAATGGGCTGCGGGCGTGGCCACAAATTCCGCATAGCCTCCACCCGGCAGAAGGGCACAGACCTTATCACCGACGTTCAGATCGCTCACCCCTGCCCCGATGCTGACAACTTCACCAGAAGCTTCCAGCCCCGGCAGATCACTTGCTGTGGGGGGCGGCGCATATTTTCCGGCCCGTTGCAATGCATCCGGCCGGTTCACACCGGCATAGGCCACTTTGATCACAACCTGCCCATGTTTGGCCTGCGGAACGGGTCGCTCGGCCATCTGCAAAACCTCTGGCCCACCCGGTTCGGAAATTTCGATTGCGCGCATTGTATCGGTCATGGGGTATCCTCTTGGAGTGGCTCACCTGCATCCTAAGTCCGCGCGCGCCAAAGCGCACGCGGATTGTCATTTTCGGTCACAAGACCGGCCTTGCCCCCCGGCGCTCAGGCGCGCGACAGCACGCTGGCGGGACGGGCACGGGCAAGACCCGCAGTGATCAACCCGGCCAATACGGCCTTGATGATATCACCCGGAACATAAACACCAAGGATCGCCAGTGTTTCTCCCAGACCTTTGTTCAGCACCATCATAAAGCCAAGCACACCGCAGATATAAAGCACCAGAATGCCACCGATGACAGAGGCCACACCGGCCGCCACTGCAATCGACATCTTACGGGTTTGTTCCATTACGAAACCCGTGGCAAAGGCAGCAATCGGAAAGCCGATGATAAATCCGGCTGTTGGGCTGGCAAATACGCCCAGGCCACCTCGGCCACCGGCCAGCAAAGGCAGGCCAAGGGCAACCAGCGCCACAAACAGCAGCGCCGCCAGCCCGCCACGTTTCGCTCCCAGCACGGTACCGCAAAGCATGACACCAAGGCTTTGCGCAGTAATCGGAATGCCAGAAGCCAGCATCAATGTGGGCATCAGGCCAAGTGCCGCAATCAGGGCAGCGAAGACAGCGATAAGGGCAATTGAACGTTCCATAGGGGCATCCTTTGTTGGTTTGCAAGAGAGGTAAGTTAGTTTGCTTATGGCATCAACGTGAAACACCGCCCCGCGCGCGCAGCGCTTCGGCGACATGTTCTGCATCATCTATTGCCAGTACGGCAAATGGGATGATGATCCGCCAACCGGGGCGTTTCGGGCTGCGCGCCCGCCATGCCGCCACAAGGGCCTGACCTTTTAGTGCAAGCACCGGGGTGAACCGGATGACCAGTGCCATCGCCAATTCGATCCGGTGAGATTGAAGGCCAAAACGGTTCAGCGGTGACAGCAGGACGCGCACCACGTCCATCATATCACTTAGCCGGGTTGTCATGGTGACAAGATTGGCCAGCCCAACCGCCGTCACCATACGAAAACAGATTGCCGCCCCGGTTGCGATATCATGGGTAATCACATGCCAGACAAAGATCAGCGCCACAAAGGGCCACAGCCCCCACAGCCGCACCATGCCACTGCGGAAAAACACCCGTCCGGGCAGGGCGTAGAGCAGGGCGGTCGCCGTCATAAACGCAAGATGCCAGCCGATTTTCTGCACTGAGAACAGCACCACTGTTGCCACACATAAGGCGGCCAGCTTAGCACCCGCAGGCCAGCTATGGGCCGCCGTTCTAACTGGCGAGGTCAGAGAGATCATCACCATCCCCCAATTGCAGCATTTGCTCTTGAAATGCTTTCAGCACGGGTTCCGCCGCACCATCCTGCAGGATGCGCCCTGCCTCGATCCACAGCACACGGTCATACCCGTCCAGCATCGCAGGATCATGAGTGATCAGCACAAGGCAGAGGTCAAGACTGTCCAGCACCCGCGCCAGTTGACGCGTAGTAGGGATATCCAATCCGGCAAAAGGCTCATCCAGCACAATCACCCGCGGTGCCATGGCAAGCACCGACATCAGGCAGACAAGCTGTCGTTGGCCCTGTGACAATTGATGAATTGCCGCCTCTGCCCAATGGGCCTTGTCAAAGCGGTTCAACATGGCGGAGACAGCGGTTTTGATTTCCTGTTTGCTGTGACCCTGCTGGGCCAGCCCAAAGGCAATTTCCTCTTCGACGGTGGGGAAAATGATCTGATGATCGGGATTCTGAAACAGGATGCCCACAGCGCCCAGTGCCGCCTTGCGATCCCGTGCCACATCCACCCCGCCGATGCGCACGGTTCCGTCATCCACGCCAACCAGCCCCGCAATAACCCGGGCCAGGGTGGTCTTGCCAGAGCCGTTGCGCCCGACGATGCCAATGCGGCGCGCATCGGTTTCCAGCGTGATATCCGACAGAACCGGCTCGCTGTCCGGCAGATAAGACACATCGCGCAGGGCGATCAACGGAGGCGCAGTAGGGCTCATCACATCTCGCTTTATCAAGGTGATCCGCTGCCTAGCAGGTCACCTGATGAAGTAAAGGGAGCTCTTCGTCCTGGCAGTCACACCTTGTCAATCCCGCGGCGCAGTCCATGATCCAGGGAAATCGCCCTTTGAAAAACGCGCAGGTGGTTTGATCCGGCCCATCAGCCAATTCGGCCCCGCCATCAACTTGCTGAGTGCTGGGTTCTTATTGACCTGCGCCTTCACCTTTTCGATCTGCATCACATTATCAATGCGCCGGTCCAGAAATGCCCAGGTCGCGGCATGCCCCTCGCTGGTATCGCCCAGCCAGAACAACACCGTGGCCGAATATACCCCGCTAAGGGTCATGCGTTTGGAATACCAGTTGAAATCATCCGAGGTATCGCCCAGCGCGTTCCAAATCTGATCGACCGTGGCCCAGATCAGCTTGGCCCCCTCTGGCGCATGATGGGGCAAGGCAAACAGGGTTGTGGCGCGCCGCACCGCTTCCTTGTCTTCCACCGCCTCAAGACGCAAACGCACCGCATGGGCAATCCGGTCGCGAAACCGCATTTCGTTCAGATCGGCGGATTTGAGCGCCGCCAGCATCTGCGTATCGCCCTGCTGGTGATAGGCAACGG
This sequence comes from Sulfitobacter pacificus, assembly GCF_030159975.1. Taxonomy (NCBI): domain Bacteria; kingdom Pseudomonadati; phylum Pseudomonadota; class Alphaproteobacteria; order Rhodobacterales; family Roseobacteraceae; genus Sulfitobacter; species Sulfitobacter pacificus. Next base: position 23,855 of record NZ_BSNL01000001.1, on the reverse strand, counting down.
CCAGATCCACCGCCCCGCGGGGACAAACGGCGCGTGCCACGGTTGGCTCAATGCTACTGTCGCTGACCGCGGCTTTAAACGTCGCCTCAGTCCAGCCGTCAAAAGGCACATGCGGCAATGCGGCATCCAGCAATAGGTGTTTTGGGTCAGACATAGATGGTCCTTTCAGCAGGTCAGGAAGACTCGACAAACGCTTGTGACCTTGATATAGGCCGGTTTCCTGCAAATCCTTGCAACTTTATCCTAGAAAGGTGGTGAAAACCACATGCAGGTTAGTGTTCGTGACAACAACGTCGATCAGGCCCTTCGGGCTCTGAAGAAAAAACTCCAGCGCGAAGGCGTATTTCGTGAAATGAAGCTTAAGCAACATTTCGAGAAGCCGTCAGAGAAAAAAGCGCGTGAGAAGGCGGAAGCGATTCGTCGTTCCCGTAAGTTGGCTCGCAAAAAAGCACAGCGCGAAGGTATGATGTAAATCTTTCCCAACGTTTACGAAGAATGAGAAACCCCCGTAGCTGTGATGCTGCGGGGGTTTTTTACTGCGCGCGCTGTTTCTGCGAACCTATAAAAAGCTCCACTCGCCTGAGGAGTTTTCGTAAAGCCCCATCAGGATACTGGTGGATTCTTGTGTGTTTTCCGGGCTCACCGCGATATCCGCCAAAGCCAGCGCCTTGCTGATCGTTCCGGCATTTAGCAGATCCAGATAGAACTGCCGCCCTGCCGCGTCAGATGCCCGGTCAAGCACGTTCAGGTAGATCTGCTCAAGGAAGGCCGCGTTTGACAATGTGTTGGCATCGCCAAAGCTCGCGGTGAATTCGGGGCTTGTCATCAGATCCTGTGCCAGAAATTCGTCCGTCAGGCTGTCCCGCTCCGTCACACCGATGTAGAAATTCAGCCCCGGAAGATCAATATTGCCATCCCGGTTCAGCGCCGCTTCATACAGCAAGGCCACACGCTCGGCCGTAACAAAATCTTCCGGTGCCCCTGCCCCATCCAGCGCTGAACCCTCGTCCAGTTCGATAATACGGTCATCAAAGCGGATGTATTCCACACCAAAAAGTTTGTCGCGCGCGCCATCGGGACTGACGACAACAGCATAACCAATACCGCCGCGCACCTGATAATCATCCGAAAGGCCGTGATACCGCGCGATATCATCGGTGCCGCGCTCAAACATATTCGCACCCGCAAAGATGACGTCATTGCCCGCACCACCGGTCAGCACGTCAGCCATCGCACCACCAGAAATAATATCGTTGCCTTCACCGCCCAGTATCGCATCCGGCCCGCCCTCACCGGACAGGATATCGTCACCGCGATTGCCATCTATGAAATCGGATCGGGACGTGCCGGTCTGCTGATCGTCGTCACCCGTCAGGATATATTCATAGGTATTTGCAATGTTTTCAGGCACCTGCCCCAGAAAGGTCGAGGCATCCCTGACAAGAGTTTCCAATCCGGTAATGCCATAATCTTCTTTGACGTTCGCAACCGCCTGATCCACTGCCGCTTGTACTGCGGCGTCGATGCGTGCCCTGAAATCAGCTTCGCTTTCAAACGCCAAAGGAAAGGCGTTGGTAACTTCCCGGGTGATCGTAATACGAACTGCAGTGCCGGCTAGCAGCGACTGGGAGCTGAAAGGTTCACCGACAATATAGCTGGCTTCTCCCTGCTGCTCCGGTCTGCCGCCGGGGACGGCCGGATTTGAGGGTGGGTCGTATTGCACATTGGTCGCATCATAAAGCAGGTTCTCCATCGCGCTGACGATATCATCACCAAAGAAACGGTCATTATTCAGCGTATCCAAAGCAATTTTGATCTGTTCGTGCAAACCGGGAGAGCCCATCGGGCCATCCTCGACCACTTCGGCAACCGTCTGCCGTGCGGCGATGGCAAAGCTGACGGCGGCGTAATGGTGTGCAAGCGCCTCGAATGTCAGGCCCGCGTCCTTGATCGCCCGAACTTGTCCGACCACACCGTTCAGCCCTTCGTTGGCCAGCCGGATTGCGGATTGCCCGATATCCTGACGCAGTGCCGCATCCTCGGTATTGCTGAAACGTGCCAGCTCATTCAGGGCTGTCTGGGATTCCGATATCGATTCCGCGATCTGCGCATCAATGCCCGCAGTAACCAGCCCTTCGATATCGGCAAGCCTGTTCCTGATATCCGCCAGTGCGGCATCCCGCGTGGCATCACTTGCGTTCCCCCCGACAATCGACCCGACACCCAGCGCCGCTCCGGCGACCCCGAGCGTGATAGAAATTGCATCCACGACGCTCATCGCAAATTCCTTTCTGAAATAGTGAAGAACTCTGCATCCGAAGCCTTATCGAATCAAGTATCTTCTGTAGCTGCCCCTCGGCCCGGCCCTGCCCTTATCGACGACATCGAGGCGTCAACCCGCAACGGGACGACAGCCCAAACGGGCCATTCATTCCCCGGTTACCCCACCGGCAGGGCAGTTGTCTTGAACACCGTGCGCAGGGCAAAGCTTGATTGCATCCCCTGTACGCCGGGCAAGCGGGCCAGATATTGCCGGTGGATACGTGCGAAATCTTCGGTGTTTTCGGCCACCACCTTCAGCAGGTAATCCGCCGACCCTGCCATCAGATGACATTCCAGTACATCCGGTATCCGCGCCACTGATTTTTCAAAGGAATCCAGAATATCATCGGCTTGCCCGCGCAGGGTGATCTCTACAAACACCGTTGTCGGCACGTTCAGCTTTCGGGCATCCAGCAGGGCAACATAATCCCTGATGTACCCTTCCTTCTCCATCCGCTGCACGCGGCGATGACAGGCAGAGGGCGACAGATGCACATCCTCAGACAGTTCCGCATTCGACATGCGGCCATTGCGCTGCAAGGCCCGTAGAATACGCCGATCAATCTCGTCCAAGCTCATATGCGCAAAAATCTCGCGTTGAATGGTTGCTTTGCGCAAAGTTAAGCCAAAAAACACCCGAAACGCCACGGTTATTCGTGCCGCTTTGCGAGGGAACCTGCCTAAATTTCAGGCATAATGCGAACAAAAGGACGCAAAAATGAAAATAGGTTGCCCAACAGAGATCAAACCACAAGAATTCCGCGTCGGCCTGACGCCCAGCGCCGCGCTTGAAGCGGTCAATGCAGGGCATCAGGTAATCGTGCAGGCGGGGGCCGGGCTTGGTGCCGGATTTGAAGACAGCGATTATGAAGCCGCCGGGGCCAAAATCATGGGCACGGCCAAGGAAATCTTTGCTGCCGCCGATATGATCGTAAAGGTCAAGGAACCTCAGGCTGGCGAGCGCAAGATGCTGCGCGAAGGGCAGTTGCTGTTTACCTATCTGCACCTCGCGCCCGACCCTGAGCAGACCAAGGATTTGCTGGCTTCCGGTGCCACCTGTATCGCCTATGAAACCGTAACTGACCGTTCCGGCGGCCTGCCCCTTCTGGCGCCGATGTCCGAAGTTGCGGGCCGACTGGCCCCGCAGGTAGGCGCATGGACCTTGCAAAAGGCAAACGGCGGGCGCGGTGTTCTGATGGGTGGCGTGCCCGGTGTGGGTCCGGCCCGCGTCATGGTCATCGGCGGCGGTGTTGTTGGCACCCATGCGGCACGGATTGCGGCCGGTATGGGCGCAGATGTGACCGTTCTGGATCGTTCGCTTCCCCGCATGCGTTATCTGGATGACGTCTATGGCGGCACATTCAAAACCTCATATGCCTCGGCGCAGAACACCATCGAACTGGCCCGTCAGGCGGATATGATCATCGGTGCTGTCCTGATCCCCGGCGCGGCAGCCCCCAAACTGATCAGCCGTGCGCAACTAAGCGAGTTGAAACCCGGTGCCGCCCTTGTGGATGTGGCGATTGACCAAGGCGGCTGTTTTGAGACCTCCAAGGCAACCACACATCAGGATCCGGTGTATGAGGTCGATGGCATCATGCACTATTGCGTGGCCAACATGCCGGGCGCGGTTGCGCGGACCTCTACAATCGCCTTGGGCAACGCCACCATGCCTTTCATGCTGGACCTCGCCAATAAGGGCTGGCGTCAGGCCTGCGCGGATGATGAACATCTGCTGAACGGGTTGAACGTCCATGCGGGCCAGTTGACCTACCACGCAGTGGGCAAGGCGCTTGGTATTGACGTGCTGTCACCAAAGCTCGCGTTGAAAGCGTAAATCGACAGGCAGGCCGGACGACATGTTCCGGCCTGCCGTTTTTCTAAGGCCGCCGCGCCGAAACCGCACGGATCACCGCGATAGCATCGGCTGACGGGCTTTGTTCGATACGCCGATAATCCGTCCCATCAGCATTGCGCGACACCAGCTTCTGCCCGATCAGGCTGCGCCGCAGGATCGCTGCATCTTCAAACAGATGTGCCTTGTTCAACAGCCCGTTTACATCGCGTTCCTGCATCACTTCACCGCGCGGCAATTGTGACCACAGCGCCCAAAGGCAAAGCTCCTGCACATACCGTTTCGACGGCCAGCGGATCAGCCGCCCCACAGCGTCAAACTGTTGCAGCGTCTTCTCGACCCGTTTGAAATCCGCCGGTAGCGCGGAATCTTCCAGCCGTGCCTTGGCCGACCCTGAGGCCCGCATATGTTGATAGTTGCGAAACCCCGCAGCCCGCGCCAGCATGTTGAGCAATCCCAGATGGGAGGGCAGCGCGTCAGCTTCTTTCAACTGAAGCGAGAGGGCGCGCGCAAAGGGGGTGATATCCGCCACCAACAGCGGAATGGCTTCTTTTGACATGTCATGTCCTCTTGTGCCGCAATAGACCCGCTGGTCGCTGGCTTACGGACGCGGCATTGAACAAATGTGTCAATGAAGCGTGAACAGCAGTTTTAGCTTTCCTTGCGGAACAGCGACGCCTTGGTGACTGCCAACCAAGGGCTTTCTAACGCGAACAATCCCGCCCTCGCAACGAAAAAGCCCGCCATACTGGCGGGCTTTTGAAATACAATACGCTGGTATCGCAGCGGCTGCTTACTTGCCTTTGGCAAGAGAGTCGCGGATTTCCAGCAGAACATCCAATTCGGACGGGCCGGTATCGACTTCTGGAGCCACCTCTTCGGGGCTTTCCGCCTCCGCTTTGACGCGGTTCACCATCTTGACCAGCATGAACACCACAAAGGCGATGATCAGAAAGTTAATGACGGCCATAATAAACGAGCCATAGGCAAAGACAGACGCACCAGCTTCGCGGGCCGCCTCCAATGACGCACCGGCAGGCACTTCACCGCCCAGAACGGCGTAGTTATTGGTGAAATCAACGCCACCGGAAACCAGACCAATAATCGGATTGATCAGATCCCCCACCAGAGAGGTCACAATCGCCGTGAACGCAGCACCGATGATGATACCAACAGCCATGTCCATGACATTGCCTTTGGCGATGAAATCTTTGAATTCTTGAATCATTACTTGTCCCTTTTTTGATCAACGCACGTCCGCTGTTTGCTCAGTCGGTTCGCCGCCGCATATGCATTAGCACATCAATGCACATCAGTCAGACTGTTTTTCGGGGGAAAATTGCCTATCTAGTATCAACATATCTTCAGGAGCAAAAAATGTCCGACCTTTCAAATTTTCCGATTACCAAAAAATGGCCTGCACAGGATTCTTCGGTCCTTCAGCTCTATTCTTTTCCAACACCAAACGGGGTTAAAGTCTCTATCGCGCTGGAAGAAATGGGCATCCCCTACGAGGCGCATAAGGTGACCCTGTCGGATGCCGATGTAAAAAGCCCCGAATTCCTGTCCCTGAACCCCAACAATAAAATCCCCGCTATCATTGACCCCAACGGGCCGGACGGCGCACCCGTCGGCTTGTTTGAATCTGGTGCGATCCTGATTTACCTCGCGGAAAAATCCGGTCGTTTCATCGGCACCACTGCAGCCGAGAAAGCCAAGACCGTGCAATGGGTGATGTTCCAGATGGGGGGGCTTGGTCCAATGCTGGGCCAGCTTGGGTTTTTCTACAAATTCGCCGGTTCAGAATGGGAAGATAAACGCCCACAAGAGCGCTATATCGCTGAAGCCAAGCGCCTGCTTTCTGTTCTGGAAGGGCAAATGGACGGCAAGGACTGGATCACCGGTGAATATTCCATCGCCGATATGGCGATTGCGCCCTGGCTGCGGGCACTGGATTTCTATGGCACAAAAGAGCTGTTGGGCTGGGATGATCACAAGAACCTTGTGGCCTATCTTGACCGCTTTACCGCACGCCCAGCGGTGCAGACAGGGTTGGTAACGCCACCACGCGATTGATCATTTTGCAGGTCGTGTAATGAGCACGACCTGCATTTCGCAAAGGCAGGCAAAATCTTTGCCCCCAACATTTTGGTGGCGCAATTTTACGGCTTTCGCATCACTTTGAAATCGACCCGACGGTCACTGCCGTCTTCCTCGTCAGACCCTTGCGACAGGGGCGCACGGGCACCGTATCCCACAGCTTCGACAGCAAAAGGATCGACGCCCAGCAACAAGAGATGATTCAGCGTGCGATCAGCCCGTTCCCAGCTTAGCGCAAGGTTGATCGCATCATCGCCGCTGCCGTCCGCATGTCCGCCAACCACGACATAAGCCGCGTCACAGCCCATGATCAGATCCCCGACCTCTGTCATCAGGTCGATATGTGCGGCGGTAAGCGCTGCACTGTCTTCTTCAAAACGGACAATGGTGTCGGACAATACCTGATCCAATGTTTTCACACAGTCTTCACCGGAAGAGGCCAGAACAGGTGCCGCAGGTTCTGGCAGATCGCCAATCGAAAACGAACCCGGCGCAGGCGGGGCTGCCAGCCGCGTCATGGCAAGAAGCGCCAGATCGGGTTTGGCGGGTGCCGGTGTTTGGGCCTGCGCCCTTTCGGGGCGATCCTCATCAGCCGCTGTGCGCAGTGAAGTCAGGGTCGCGACCCCCAGCAATACAACTGCCACGCCGCCTGCAATCGCCCGGATTGTACCCGGACGGCCATGACGTGATGCAGGTTTGGCAGGGGTGAAAAAACGCACCGGCGACTCCTAGTGAATTCCACGAAATATAGAGTATTGCACTTAGCCTACCACTTTATGTGGCATTTGACCAAGGATACCTGCGGTAATTCCGGGCAACAAATGGATTTTTCTGTGGATAAGAGCGGATGCCGCCCCCGGTCCGTGGGTTGCATTTCCACAGGACCGCAAGTAGCACAAACCAAGCAAATTTCGAGGGTGCCCGATGGACGATCTCAAGCAAAAATACCTGAAGCTGATTGCGGATGCCGCAGATGAATCAGCGCTGGAAGACATCCGGCTGGCCGCAGTTGGCAAAAAGGGCGAGGTCGCGTTGAAAATGCGCGAGCTGGGCAAGATGACACCGGAAGAACGCCAGACCGCTGGCCCTGCGCTGAACGCGCTGAAGGACGAGATCAATTCGGCGCTGGCCGCAAAAAAGGCCGCCCTTGGTGATGCCGCCCTTGACGAACGGCTGCGCTCCGAATGGCTCGACGTGACCTTGCCCGTGCGCGCACAGCGGCAGGGGTCGATCCATCCCGTATCTCAGGTCACCGAAGAACTGACCGCGATTTTCGCCGAAATGGGGTTTTCCGTTGCCGAAGGGCCGCGCATCGACACCGACTGGTATAACTTTGACGCGCTGAACATCCCCGGCCACCACCCTGCACGCGCAGAGATGGATACGTTTTACATGGCCCGCGCCGAGGGCGACAACCGCCCGCCGCATGTTTTGCGCACCCATACGTCGCCGGTACAAATCCGCACAATGGAGGCCGAGGGTGCCCCGCTGCGCATCATCTGCCCCGGTGGTGTCTACCGCGCCGATTACGACCAGACCCATACGCCGATGTTCCATCAGGTCGAGGGGCTGGCGATCGACAAGGACATCTCGATGGCGAACCTTAAATGGACGCTTGAGGAATTCTTTTCCGCGTTCTTTGAAATTGACGGCATCAAAACCCGTTTCCGCGCTTCGCACTTCCCGTTCACGGAACCCTCTGCCGAGGTTGATATCCAGTGTTCATGGGTCGACGGCCAGTTGCGCATTGGCGAGGGCGACGGCTGGATGGAAGTGCTGGGTTCCGGCATGGTGCATCCGAAAGTGTTGCAGGCGGGCGGGATTGATCCTGACGTCTGGCAGGGTTTTGCCTTCGGCATGGGGATCGACCGGATTGCGATGCTAAAATACGGGATACCCGATTTGCGGGCGTTCTTTGATAGCGATCTGCGCTGGTTGCGGCATTACGGGTTTGCGAGCTTGGATCAGCCGAATTTGCATGGTGGTTTGTCACGGTAGATGTACCTGCTCGGGGTCTGGTTCGCGGCGTACTATGCCTGGTGGACTCGTTTAACAGCTTCTCGACCAAATGTTTGGGCCATTGGTATTCCCTGTACGTCGTTCCTATTGTTGTTTGCCGCGATCTATTTCCAGACAGGGCGTTGGATGTTTTTCTATTTCTTTGGTTCGGCGCTGATTTCTCCGGGCTTTGTCGCCGCGTCTAAACAAGAGCGATTTCAGCAAGAAAAGCGAAATGATGCATGGAAAGCGACCCGCAAAGTGCAGAGAATGATAGATCAGAGTCGAAAGCGATAGTCCTTCGAAGACCCCCCAGCACGGAATCAAGGCTGCTTGCAGCCACCGTGCCGTCGACGGCCCGCCCGGTCGCACCAAAGGTGCGCCCTTTGTAAGTCTCATCACAGCTGAAACATAAACTGCCAGAGAACCAGCGTCGTATCGCCCCCCCGCGGGCCATCGATTGCACCGCGCGCGTTGGTGCAATCGGCAAACCGCATTGATCCCCGCCCCGTTTGGCGATACCGACTGAACCCAAGCACACGCACGAGGATTGAGACATGAAATTCACACTATCATGGCTAAAAGACCATCTGGAGACCACGGCCACGGTCGATGAAATCTGCGAAACCCTGACCGATCTTGGCCTTGAGGTTGAGGGCGTCGAGGATCGCGGGGCGCGGCTGCGTGATTTTACCATTGGGTATGTCAAATCCGCCGAAAAACACCCCGATGCCGACCGGCTGAACGTCTGTCAGGTTGAGACCGATGAAGGCGTGATGCAGATCATCTGCGGCGCACCGAACGCCCGCGCGGGCATCACCGTGGTTGTTGCCAAACCGGGCGTCTATGTGCCGGGGATTGATACAACCATTGGCGTTGGCAAAATTCGGGGGGTCGATAGCTTTGGCATGATGGCCTCCGAGCGCGAGATGGAGCTGTCCGAAGAGCATGACGGCATCATCGAGCTGCCCTCTGGCGAGGTTGGGCAGTCCTTTGTCGATTGGCTGGCCGAACATGATCCGGCCAAGGTTGATCCGGTGATCGAAATTGCAATCACCCCGAACCGCCCTGACGCTTTGGGTGTGCGCGGCATTGCGCGTGATCTGGCCGCGCGAGGTTTGGGCACGTTGAAGGCGCGCGATTGCGAACCGGTTGCAGGCACGTTTCCTTGTCCGGTTAGCGTCACGATTGACGAGGACACGCTGGAACAATGTCCGGTGTTTTATGGCCGTGTGATCAAAGGTGTGAAAAACGGCCCCTCACCCGCGTGGTTGCAGGATTGCCTGCGTGCCATTGGCCTGCGCCCGATTTCCTTCCTTGTCGATGTGACCAACTTTTTCACCTATGACCGCAACCGCCCCTTGCACGTGTTTGATGCGGATAAGATTGCCGGCAACACCCTGCGCATCCACCGCGCCAAGGGTGGCGAAACCCTGATGGCGCTGGATGAAAAGGAATACACCTTTGCCGAAGGCATGACGGTGATTTCCGATGCCAATGGTGTTGAAAGTATTGGCGGCGTGATGGGCGGTCTGGCATCGGGCTGCACCGAAGAGACCACAAATGTCTTCCTTGAGGCGGCCTATTTCGATCGGGTCCGCACCGCCTATACCGGGCGGGCGCTTAAGGTGAATTCGGATGCGCGGTATCGGTTTGAACGCGGGATTGACCCGGAATGGACACCCCATGGCATCGAACATGCAACGCGGATGATCCTGGATCACGCAGGTGGTGAAGCCTCTGATGTGGTAGTTGCCGGGGCCATTCCCGACACCAGCCGGGCCTACAAACTGGACACGGATCGTGTGCAATCGCTGGTCGGCATGAGCATCCCGGCCGAGACTCAGCGGACAACATTGACAGCCCTTGGGTTCACGCTTGAGGGCGATATGGCCCATGTGCCCAGCTGGCGCCCCGACGTGCAGGGCTCTGCCGATCTGGTGGAAGAGGTGGCCCGGATCGCCTCCCTGACAAAGCTGGAAGGCGTGCCTTTGCCGCGTCTCAGCGCCGGTGTGCCCCGTCCGATCCTGTCCCCGATGCAGCGGCGCGAAGTGGCGGCGCGGCGGGCAGCGGCGGCTTTGGGATACAACGAATGTGTGACCTATAGTTTCATTGATCAGGCCTCTGCCGCATTGTTCGGCGGCGGGACGGATGAAACCCGTCTGGAAAACCCGATCAGCGCCGACATGAGCCACATGCGCCCTGCCCTGTTGCCCGGTTTGCTGGCCGCGGCAGCGCGCAATCAGGCGCGTGGATTTGCCGATATGGCCCTGTTCGAGGTCGGCCCCGCCTTTCACGGTGGCGAGCCGAAAGAACAACACGCGCTGGTCAGTGGCTTGTTGATTGGGCGAACCGGCCCAAAAGATGTGCATGGGGCCTCGCGCCCTGTCGATGTCTATGACGTCAAGGCAGATGCAGAGGCAGTGCTGGCCGCGATGGGGGCACCTGCGCGGGTGCAGATCCTGCGTGGTGCGCGCGAATGGTGGCATCCGGGGCGGCACGGGATGATCTGTCTGGGACCGAAAAAGGTGTTGGGCATCTACGGTGAGGTGCACCCGAAAATTCTGGCGGCGATGGATGTGAAAGGTCCGGCAATGGCCTTTACCCTGTGGCCTGAGCAGGTGCCAATGCCGCGCAAATCCGGTGCCACGCGTCCTGCGCTCAAGATCAGCGATTTGCAGGCGGTCGAACGTGACTTTGCCTTTGTGGTGGATGCCGATGTCGAGGCGTTGATTTTGGTCAATGCGGCGATGGGGGCCGACAAGGCGCTGATCACCGACGTGCGGGTGTTTGATGAATTCATCGGCGGCAGTCTGGGTGAGGGCAAAAAATCCTTGGCCATCACAGTGCGGCTGCAACCCGAGGGCAAGACCCTGAAAGATGCCGACATCGAGGCGGTCGGGGCCAAGGTCATTGAAAAAGTGGCCAAGGCAACGGGCGGCGTGCTGCGCGGGTAACCGCTAGCTCAGCGCCTCTGCAAGCAAATCAAACACCAGCCTGATACGCGGGCTGGTGTGGATCTCGCGGTGGGTGACCAGCCAGACCGGGTAGGTCACGTGCAGATGCTCCGGCAGGATCTTCTCAAGCTCGGGAGTTTTTGCCGCCACCTCTTCATCCATCGGGCTGATGCCCAGACCGGCCTTGCACATCTCCCATGCCGCCACGCCATTTTCAGAGAAGATGCGGAAATTTTCCAGCGTGATTGGGATGCCCATACCGACCATATAGTCGTGCATGCGGGGTACCGGCCCAAGGGCAATCCAGTCATGTTGTTTCAGGTCGTCCAGTGTTTTGGGCCGCCCGCGCGCATCCAGATAAGAACTTGCGGCATAGAACAAACCACGCCTCTCGCGCAGCAGCCGCGCCACGAGGTTGGGATGTTCTGGCCTGACATTCCGTACCGCGATATCCGCATCCCGTTGCATCAGGTTTTCAATGTCATTTGACGCCACAACTTCGACGGTGATCTGTGGTGCCCGCAAGCGGATCGCCCGCACAACCTGCGGCAGTTCATGCACCGATGTAACATCACTGGCGGTGATCCGCACCAGCCCGCCCAGCCCCGAGCGTTGACCACTGGCCGCCAGCGACAGCCGCGTCGCAGCGCCCCCCATTTCGCTGACATGCACCAGCAATTCGCGCCCCGCATCGGTCAATGACAGGTGCCGCCCGTTGCGTTCAAACAGCATCAGATCCAGCGCCGCTTCAAGGGCGGTGATCTGGCGACTCAGTGTTGGTTGGGTCAGGCCCAGTTTACGCGCGGCCGCAGAGAGTGATCCCTGTTCCACGGTCGCAAGAAATGCGCGCAGGTGATTCCAATCTGCTGACGGTAAATCCATACAAAAACGTATATATAACCTGCAAAATTCGTCAATTCTCCGCTCGTCTATGCGCTGCTATAGGGGTGTAAAGGAGAACCCCATGTCAGAAGCCTCGAAGTTCTGGGACAATGCCGCAGTGAAATACGCGGCTTCCCCGATCAAGGATCAGCAAGCCTATGCATTTACGCTTGAGCGCACGCGCAGCTATCTGAACGCCAATGATCATGTGCTGGAAATTGGATGTGGCACAGGTTCAACCGCAATCCTGCTTGCCCCTGAAGTGGCACAGTTCACCGGCACTGATATCTCTTCCGAGATGTTGCGGATCGCGCGGGAAAAGGCTGCGGCCTCGGGGGTCAAAGCACTGGATTTTCAGGTCGCCACAGCAGCAGAATCCGCGCAGGATGCAGCGGACATGACGGTTGTGCTGGGGTTCAATATCTTTCACCTGACCGAAAATCTGGAAGGCATATTGGCCGCCCTGCATCAGAACCTGAAACCCGGCAACCTTTTGATTACAAAGACACCTTGCCTGCGCGAACCTTCCATCGGCCTGATGCGGTTCCTGTTCCGCGCCCTGATTCCGGTTTTGCAGTTTCTCGGCAAGGCCCCTTTTGTGCGGGCCTTCAGCTTTCGCGAGCTGGAAGCGATGATCACCGCCGCAGGGTTTCAGATTGTCGAAACCGGCAGCTACCCCAAGATGAGCCGTTACATCGTGGCCCGCCGCACCGCTGACTAGCGGTCAGGCCCCATGGGCGGCATGTCCGCTCTCGCGCACCTCGGCAATTGTGGTGCTTGCAAGCCGCTCGATCAGACTGCGTTCAATGTCCGCCATCACAGCTGCGACTTTCTTCTGCAAGACATGCTCGATGGAGCAATCTGGCGTTTCCATCTCACCGCCGTTGGCAATCAAGCTTTCATCAAGCGCCAGATAGACATCCGCCAGTGTGATCTGCTGCGGGGAGCGGGCCAGCCGCCAGCCCCCGGCGTGCCCTTTCTCTGATGTCAGCAGCCCCGCCTCTCTGAGCTTGCCCAGTACCCGCCGCACAACAACCGGATTCGTACCCGCGTGATCAGCTATTTCTGCGGAGGTCTGCATTTTGTCAGGATCACCCGCCATGTGACCCAACGTGTGCAGCGCAAGCGACAGGCGCGAATTGCGTTTCATAAGCGTGTTTTCTCCAAGCGTCATTCCAATGTAACATTCGCTGTTGCATTGATCTAGTAACTGAGTAAGTTGCGTGATGCTTACAGCAACCTATGGAGCTAACAATGTCAGATACCCGCCTTCCCGTCACGGTCCTTTCCGGCTTTCTTGGTGCGGGGAAGACCACGCTGCTGAATCGTGTGCTGAACAACCGTGATGGGCGCCGCGTGGCCGTGATTGTCAACGACATGTCCGAAGTCAACATCGACGCCGATCTTGTGCGCGCGGATACCGAACTGAGCCGGACAGATGAAACACTGGTCGAAATGTCGAACGGCTGCATCTGCTGCACCCTGCGTGATGATCTGTTGGATGAGGTGCGGCGCTTGGCCGATGAGGGGCGCTTTGACTACCTGCTGATCGAATCCACCGGCATCTCCGAACCCCTGCCCGTTGCTGCAACCTTTGATTTCCGTGACGAGTTCGGCGAAAGCCTTGCCGATGTCTCGCGTCTGGACACGATGGTGACTGTTGTCGACGCGGCCAACCTGCTGAATGACTTTTCCAGCCATGATTTCCTGCGGGATCGTGGTGAAACCATGGGCGAAGAAGACGAACGCACCTTGGTACACCTGCTGACCGACCAGATTGAATTTGCCGATGTTGTGATCCTGAACAAGGTCACTGATGCCGGCCCCGAACGGGTTGATGCCGCGCGCAAGATCATTCGCAGTCTGAACGCCGATACCCGGATCATCGAGACCGATCATTCAGACGTCCCAGCCGAGGCCATTCTGGACACGGGCCTGTTTGATTTTGAAAAGGCCCATGAACATCCGATGTGGGCGAAAGAGCTTTACGGCTTTGCTGACCATGTGCCCGAAACCGAAGAGTATGGCGTGGCGTCTTTCGTCTATCGCGCGCGGTTGCCCTTTATTCCTGAACGTATTCTAGAAGTGCTGAACAGCGAACTGCCGGGTGTCATCCGCGCCAAGGGGCATTTCTGGATTGCCACCCGCCCCGATTGGGTTGCAGAATTTTCGCTGGCAGGGTCCTTGTCCAGCGTCAAGCCGCTTGGGACATGGTGGGCTTCGGTTCCAAAAGAGAACTGGCCGGATCACGACAGCGCCAAGGCCTATATGCAGGCCCATTGGGAAGAGCCCTGGGGCGACCGCCGTCAGGAACTTGTCTTTATTGGAGCTGGCATCGGCTGGCCCACGTTAAAGGCACGGCTGGACAGCTGTCTGGTGCCGGCGGTTGCCGCTACTGGCCCGGATAACCTGCCTGACTACCCTGATCCCTTCCCGCTTTGGCGCCGCGCCGAGGAGGCAGCATGATCCTTGAAACCGAAGCGGTAAAACAGCCGGTTGTCGGGGTCGCGGTGTCCCGCAGGCCGGAAGACCTGTCAATTCTGAAAACACCCGGCTGTGCGGCGGCCCTGTGGCATCGCCAGCCAGAGGCCGGTTTTCAGACCTGGATTGATGCACTTGATCCTCAACATCTTCCTGATGGGCGGGTGGTTCTGCACCGCGGATCAGTTCACAGGGCACTCAACGAATTATGCGATATCGCGGGCACCCCGCAGTGCGCGGAACGTGAACAATTGATCGAGGATGCCACTGCCCTGTCGGTTATCTTTGCCGACCTGATGGATGCGCAATATCTGCGTGTCCGCCTGCAAGCGGTGACAACAAACGCCTGCCGCAAGTTCCACATTGACGCGATCACCGCGCGGCTGGTCTGCACCTATCGCGGCACCGGTACACAATATGGTACCTCACCAGACCGCACAGTCCCTGCGCGGGTGTTCACTGTCCCGACTGGCGCACCAATCCTGCTGCGCGGTTCGCTCTGGCCAGAGACCCCGGCAGCAGGTTTGCTGCACCGCTCTCCACCGATCGAGGGTACCGATGAGACCCGGTTGGTTCTGGTGATTGATCCGATCACTGACCCCGAGAAAGCACGATGAACCGGAACCTCGGGGCGACAAGCCTGCGCCGCAAGAGACGATCCAACAATCCGATGCAAAGCTATGACAGCCTGCCAGAACCGCTGCGGCACTGGCTGTCACAGGCGGCACTGCCATGGTCGCCCACTTCGGCAAAACGACTGTGGCAAAAAGCCTGTGCAAAAGGCTTGAGCACGCAAGAGGCCCTGCACGAACTGTCCAGCGCAGAGGCACGCATGTTGGCACGTGACCGCCATTCCCCTTCCCAAGTTTTTCTACCGTGATCCGATGGGGATCTTTCACGCTTCCAATCAAGCGCCTGACCCCTGACAACTCGCTGTCAGCGGGGCTGATGCTAGGGTGAAAAGAAAGGATCAGACAAAAGACGCTCGAAACGCGCCGCTTGCATCAGTGAACAAGCCGTTCTTCGCCGGAGCGGTTTAGTCGTAAGCGTTGCATCTGACCCCCAGATTGCCACCTTACGCTAACTCGGTCGAAACAATACGATACCCAAAAGGAAATAGGTATCGTGAACACGCAAGGCCACAACGATCTCTCAAGTGACAAGAAAATCAGCAAGGTTTTCCACGCTTACGGCTATTCTATCCCGGTGCGGAAAGATGGTCGGCGTATGTGGCCTCCTAAATTCAAACGAGCCATGACATACAAGATCCGATCAAAAGAATTGAGCGTTAAAGAGGTCTCGGAAGTTTGCAAAACAGATCAGCTCACAGTCAAGCAATGGCGGCGGGAATACGGTAGGGAGGAAACTCTGGACGAAACAATCCACCCGGCCGAGCCCGTTTTTGCGCAGCTTACCTTGTCGGACAATGATGGCTCAACTCAGCGCTCGGCTGGCGACATAAGGGTCCACTGCAAAAGTTTTGATTTGACGCTTCCTGCAAATTACCCAGTGGAAGGTATTGTGCGGATACTAAAGTCTCTGGGTGGTGGATCATGATCTCACCAGCTGGCAACTTCAAATTCTATGTCGCGACTAAACCGGTCGATTTCCGAAAAGGCATGGATGGCTTGGCAGCGATTGTTCAGAACGAATTTGACCTCGATCCGTTCAGTGGTGCGATCTTCATCTTTCGCTCAAAACGCGCGGATCGCCTCAAACTGATTGTTTGGGATGGCACTGGCCTCGTGATGACTTACAAACGTATCGAAGGCAAAGGATTTGAATGGCCGCGTATTCAAGATGGGATAATCAACCTGACTAAATCTCAGTTTGAAGCGCTATTTGAAGGTTTGGATTGGAAACGGGTCACCGCTAGAAATATGCGTCGTCCCGTTGCCGTTTGAACACCCACTCTCTGAGTGCAAATCACCCATCTATAGTTTGTTGAAAAACCGGATCGAGGACCCGTGAATGAAAAAAATCATCCGCAATAGCGCGCGCTGCTTAAGATGTGGCGAAGAGGTCGAAAGCAAGGGCGTACATGACGCACAAACCTGTTCATGCGGAAACCTGATGGTTGACGGTGGTTACGAATACTTGAGACGGTCCATTCTCGACGAGACATTGGTCTCCGAAACGAGCGTCTGGAAACCTATGCCCAAAGAAAAAACCGACAGAACTTAGCAATCGCGATGTGTTTTAGCAGGATGGCTTCTGGAACAACCTATTTGACGGCAACCCAGATTGCAGAAGAGCCTTCAAAGGCTGGGAAAATAGCTCAATTCCTTCTGTATTTCGGTTGCTTTGTCGACCATCTCTTGGGTGACGTCCAGCAGCTCAATGTAAGCTAAGTCTGTTGAATATCCGATCTTGGAACTGCCCGGTTGGTCGGTCGCTATGCCTACGACACGTTGGGTGCCGGGCTGTTTGCATTGCACCACTAAACACCTTAATCCCAACTCACTAACCCTAGCTTCTCGATCTGAGCTGGGGGCGATTAGAAACACGAAGGCAGTTCCACCATATGCCAAAGCCAGCCGCGATCTGACTTTCAACTCTGACTTTCCCAAGATATCAAAAAACGCTTTGGATAGTTGCACTCTTGTATCTCGCGGCTGTAGGGCCATTTCAATCAGCGCCTGTTGGTCGTAGCTGACGGATTGGCTGTGCATGTCGAGCATAGCATCGGCAAGTAGGCCCTTGGAGTAGTGTTTTATAAGCGCATCCCAACGGTATGATTCCTTAAAGCGTTCTGCACAGTCCCTGTAGTCGTCAGAGTTTGCAAAGCTATCCCAGATGCCGCCGTCTAAAATCATCACGTCGGCGTCGCCTGTATCTCCAGAAAAACTAGGGAACGTGTAGCCATTTTGAATGAAGATCGCGGCCAAGTCTTCGATCCCACCGCCGTTGAAAACTACCTTGGGATCAGTCGTGACGAACGCCTCGGACGCCGTAAGAAACTCAACAAAATCGGTAATTGTGTCTAGCGCGCTGAAAACGATGCCTACGCTCTTTTCATCGCAGACGTGAAAAAAGCCATTTCCTAAGTCCCCCACGTGATCGGCACTTGCTGTTTGCCGCCCAGAGATACCGACACCCGATGATAAATACGTTCTAACTTTGGCGGCAGGGTGATTATCCTGCCATCGTGCCGTGTCACTTCATCGGAGGTATTTAGCCAGCGCTCAGCACCCCATATTTGGCTAGCCGATTTTTCAATTGCTGCACGATGCCAGCGCTCCCAACCACTGGTATCTCCGGTGTCTTTGTACTCAATCTCTTTTACCGAAATAATGACGATGTGTGGCCCGCAGACAATTAAGCAATCGCATAGTTCCTTTCCCTTTTTCCCTATAGGATTCGGATGGGTCCAAAGCTCAAGGAATGAACGCTCACAAAGCTGAGATACAAATTTTTCAGATCGGGTGAGACCAACTGGCATAGCATTTCCAAATCAAATGCGGGGTTAGTTATGTGCCGTCTCGGTATTGCCGCGACCGCGCCCGAAGCAAAAACGACCACGTGAATGGCATATAAGATATAGCGCGTTTACTCTATCAGCATGGTGCCTTTCCCCGTACTACCACTCTCCAGTAAATAGTTGTTTTTTCGAGACTTTCAACAGAAGCGTATTCGCTCCATCAATCTAAAAACAAACTATATTATTGAAAATAAACAATAAAATAAATATCACTATTGATTCGCTCTCTAATCTGAATATGATCCCAGATTATGAAGCGGAGTGCCGAAAAGTGAATTATACGAACAAATTATATGAATTTGCGCACGACGCAGCGGCATCTGAGCGACTTGAGCGTCATAAACTTGAGCGTCACGAATTCATAAAGAGCCAGCTAAGACTATCAGGGACATCGCTTGCAGAAGTGGCACGTGAACTGGGTGTTCAGAATGGCACCGTTTCGACCGTGTCCAAGGGGTTAGGTACTTCAAAGCGGATTCAGCTCAAACTGGCAGAAATCTTGCAGATTTCCCCAAGTTCTTTGTGGCCAGAGCGCTTTCCAAATTCAGATGAAGGAGAGAGCCCATGACTTAGATGCCAAGGGCTCTGAAATAGGCAAGGCCCCGAGGATTTTGGCGATCCTCAAGGGCCTTAAATCGTTTTCTAGCACGATATAGCTTAGATCATCCCATTCCCTCCCTGAAAAATCAAGTGAAAACGCGCCCGATGCTTCGGGCGCGGCCAGAGAGACTGCGTTTACGAAACACAAAAGGATGAAATATGGAAGAAATACAATCAACCTGCGCGATGCTCGCGCGGCATCCGGAGGAGTTTGTCGTCCAAAACGTCAAGCTCATCGCGAATGCAGATTTTCGAAGAGATGTCGAACACGACAATGCTATCGCGGCGCGAGACGCTTCGATTTCAACACTTACAGCAAAGCTAAAGGTAACGCGTTCAGACAATCGCTGGCTGCGCGCCAAGCTCAACAAGTTGACGGATATGCAGTTTGGTCAATCGAGTGAGAAAGGTGCGGGCTCGTCACAGAAGAAAGGTGGCGAACAAGAGCCTAATGCTGGTGGTGGCAACAACGAGGGTGGCCGTGGGGACTCGGGTGGCAAAACCGACGACGATGCGGAGCCACCAAAGAAACCGCGTGGTATGAAAGGGAAGCAAGCCGTTGTCATTCCCAATTACCTGTCACGAGAAGATCCAAGGGTTATTGAACCTGAAACGGGGGAGATCTGTTCATGTGGTTGTCAGATGCGCCCAATGGGTGAACAAATCATCGAACGCTTAACCTTTCGGCCTGCGCAAGTGCGGGTGATTAAAGAAATCTACCCCAAATATGTCTGCCGAACTTGTGATCGGTTCGTTCAAGCAAAAGTACCGCCTCGCGAATTCGACTACACAAAATTCGACGACCGACTGATTGCTGGTTTGGCTGTAAGCAAGTTCGCTGATTTCTTACCTCTGTATCGGCAGGAACAGATATTCAAACGCTCGGGCGTAAAGATACATCGGTCAACGATGGTTCGGCTCATGGATCAACTTTGCAATGCGTTGGAACCTGTGCATCAAGCTCTCGAAGCTGATCTGAAATCCAGCACCAAGCTTTCAATGGACGAAACGGTCCTTTCTCAACTGATGCCTGACAACGGCAAAACCAAGACATGCTATGTCTGGGCGTTATGTCGTGATGACCGCCGCTGGGCTGGCAATGCGCCTCCCGGCGTGGTGTTTCATTTTATGCAATCCAGAAAGGGTGAACACGCCGAAGAAATCCTTCAAGGTTTTTCAGGCAACCTGCAAGTTGACGGTTACGCTGGCTACAGGCGATTAATGTCCCCGGATCGACCCGGAGGGCAGATCAAGCTGGCGTACTGTTGGGCACACGTCCGACGGAAGTTCATTGATGTGGTTAAAGCAACCAAGTCAAAACGTGCTGAGGAGATTATTGATTTAATCAATACGATCTACACGATTGAAAAGAAAATCGCGGGCATGCCTTCAGTTGTTCGTCTCGCCGTTCGCGATGAAGAGGCCAAGCCTACCATCGATCAGCTATTCCAGCTTCTCGTAGAAACATCGAAATCGATCTCGATGAAGTCATCGCTTGGTGCAGCCATCACCTACACAATGAAACTGCGTGAAGGCTTGACGGTATTTCTCGAAGACGGTCGCGTCGAGTTCGATAACAACGCTGTTGAAAACACGATCCGCCCGATTGCGCTTCTTCGGAAGAACGCGCTCTTCGCGGGATCAGAAATCGGCGGTCGCAACTGGGCGATCATGGCAAGCATCATTGGAACGTGCCGAATGAATGGGATTGAACCCTATGCCTATCTGATTTGGTTGCTAGGGCGGATGGCGGCAGGTCACCCACGAAGCGAATACGACAAGTTGTTGCCGTGGCATTGTCCGAAAGGTAGGCACGGTATCGAATAGTTAAGTCATTCTACCAGAATACGTCTACCCGTCCGGTCTCGCCGGACGGGCATCAAGTATGTCCTGCAGAGAGCTGCCATTCGCTGCGTTTACTTAGTTTCGTGGTCGCTCTTGCGAAAGCTGCCGTTCGTATCAGAATTAATTTCACCCGTAGAGTTAATCACACCCACTTCGGTTGCGTAAGATTTCCACACTGTCTGGACACGGTTCGGTTGAGGGGGCACTCTTAATGCAAAATCAAGAAATGTGAGCAGTGCTTTGTCAAAAGATGATTTTCCAACACCTTCTGAGTATATGCGGGGGCGACGTCCGGAACAGTTTTCAGACTCGCGTGTCGAAGAGAACATCGAATTGGATGCAGGCTTTCTCGAGTACAAGCTGGAAAGCATAACAAGCCGCAGTGAAGAAAAACAATTCGAACATCTCGCAAGGCGTCTCGCTGAACGACTGATCTGCCCAAACCTCATACCTCAGACTGGGCCGACTGGCGGTGGCGACAGCAAAGTTGATACCGAGACGTACCCTGTTCACGAGGATATTTCGTCTCGTTGGTACGAGGGAAACGTCGAAGCGGCGAACGAACGCTGGGGGTTTGCCGTAAGCGCAAAGAAGCAGTGGCAGAGCAAGCTTCGTTCAGACATGGCTTCCATCGCATCCACCGGTCGCGGTTACAGAGTAGCTTATTTTTTTCTAATCAATTCATTAGTGACAAATCTAAGTCGAAATTTCAGGACGAGCTTTCAAAGGAGCACGGGTTTGAGATCCGGATTCTTGACCGTACTTGGCTGATGGAAGCGATCATTGAAAAGGGCAACGAAGACATCGCTGCTCAGGCACTGAATCTATCGAACTTCACGACTTCGAAGAAAATTGGTCCTAACGATCTCTCCAAACAGGAAGCCTTGGACGAGCTCGAAAAAGAAATCTCTGACACTGGTAGATATCAGGGAGTTGAATATCAACTTGTTGAGGATTGCATCTCAGCAGCGATAATCTCAAGGGAACTCGAGCTTGACCGGCACATTACGGAAGGTCGGTATGAACGAGCCATACGGCTTGCTAGGGAGCATGGAACCGAACGTCAGATCGCCAACGCATTGTATCAAAAGGCGTGGACTGCGGTGTACTGGCACGATGACTTTGGAGTCTTGCTTAGTGTCTATGATGAAATCGAGGCGTTCTCCCTTGGAAGCAGAAATTCGTCGGACATAGAGAAGGCAATCAACCTTTGGCAGACTCTGCATACTGCGGTCATTTCTGAAGCGCTTTCGTTGGAAGAAACGAAACTGGTGAATAGGGCAAATAGCTTGATCCACCATTTGGAAGAGCTTTCCGGCGAGACGGATAGGCCAAACAACGCCGCAAACTCAAAATGGCTTATGTTGGGGATGCGGATTGTCCAACACGCAGCCGACGAAAGCCAACGAGACAAGCTTCTGCGAGATTTTGGCGACTTGGTGACGGGTTCACAGCATCTCGGAGGTTTCGAATTCAATCGGGCATATGAGCAGTTTGAGGTACTTGGCGCACCCTTTGGCGAATTAGAGGTGTACGATGAGGTATTCGAGCAAGTTCTCCCAGTTTACCAAGAACGGCATAGCGATGTTGCCGTTGCAGATAAGCTCTTCAATCGCGGCATAGACAAACTTCGCACTGACAAGCTCATTTCTGGTATCGACCTGCTGGGGAGAGCGCTACCGAAGCTAATTAAGGCTGAGAAAAAGGAGCGCATGGTTCGCTGCCTCGCAGCGTTGGCTTCAGCTTACAGTTCAATGGATTTGTTTTGGGCTGCCTACTCAAACCACATGTCAGCTCTTTCGATACTGATCCAAGACTTCGGCGAAACCAGAGAGATAGATCCTTTGTTGCCAATGCTGTTGGAAAAAATGTTCTGGGGAGAAATCTCTACTGGACGCATTCCACATGCGCTGTGGTGTCTAGAATTGCAAATCTCGACCTTAAGGCAAACAGGCCTTGATGAAGAAGATAAAGGTTTTCAGGAAGACTACCAGTTGAAGGGTGGGGTGTTGGCAATGCTCCTGCTGAAGGCTGATGCAAGCCAGTTGAATGAGTTTACAGGTCTAGTGAATTTCTTTGAGCAGAATGGTCTGATTGCTTGTTCATTAGCTCTATTGTTTTCTTTCGGAGGTCCTGATTACCTTCGACAGCATGAATACGTCCCAGATTCTGAAAGTGACACAGATATTTGGGAGATGATGAAGAGGCTGTGGGATCAGCCTGCGCAGGATAGCTTGCCTGAACGTATTGACACGTTTGGAGGCAAGAGCGTGAGCCTGATATCCCGGTTGCTGGGAACACGATGGGAAATTGTTTGCCAGCATAATCCTTGGTGCGTGAGAATCGGGGAAAGCTATATGGGCTTCCTCGAAGCTTTTCTTGCAACCAGCCTTTCTCATCAGGCGGTCGGCACGATGGAACGAGCGAAAATGCGTTTCCAATTGGCATCCGAGGGCGAGGCTTGCCCGAATGAACAGGGATTGGAACTTCGCCCTGGGTCGAGGAGCGAGTTGGCCACCGTAGTGATATGGCCGGAGAGATTTCCGTTATCCAACGATGGAAGGCCACCTGACTTCCACTTTGAACTTTCGATTCTGAAACGAGAAGTTGTGATCAGGGAAGCTTGGACTATCGGACTCAATGATCCTGATGGTATTGCAGTTTCCCCAAGCATAGATCCAATCATCCCAGAAGGTCAGGAGAACGCACCAATACTCGAGTTGATTGAGTGGCAGAAGAAACGCGGCAAGTGAAGTCCAGCTTGCCGCCAAGGTCCGCTTTGGGGATGCTGCGACGCGATATTGGCTTGGATTGCAAACGGCAGGTTTGGGCCGCAATGCCCTAATTTTGCTTTGCCGTATTGGCTACGGCCAATATAAGTCCTGTTTAGATAGCCGAGAAGCCACTAAATAGGGGGTCGGATGCAACGCTTACGTTCAATAAATACGCGACCAAGCATAACTTGGCACCGTTTAAGATTGAGTGTAGTTATAATTTTATCGTTAGAGAGATGTGTTTGTTATTTGGAGTGATTATTAGGTTTGGCGATGACCTACTCTCCCACGCCTTAAGACGCAGTACCATCGGCGCTAAGGCACTTAACGGCTGGGTTCGGGATGGAACCAGGTGTTTTGCTCTCGCTATGATCACCAAACCAAAAAAGCACTCCAAAGCTTGTTTCGCATTTACATTATGTGGGAAGGGTATTCCCTGTTTCTCGCTATCCTTAATAGGCATTGCGGAGGTGTATTTGCGATACAAGCGACATCGCCATCTTTCCTGATGGCGACGTCTAACGCGTCCAAGTCATGTACATCTAATGTATTGTGTATGC